>JAPKZA010000365.1:5615-15677 GCA_026394015.1 Acidobacteriota bacterium | reverse complement strand
CCGGGCCGGTGCTTGATCGTGAAGCCGTGCTCCAAACCTTCTTTGCCGTTCACGAACCATTCCGTAATTCCCGGACGGCGATATTCCAACCGGTTCACGTCCGTATGGATCTCCGCCTTCCCGGACACTGGAATCTGATTTCCTTCCCGCCCCCAACTCACTAACTCTAATCCCCACGTCCAAGGCTCGGTGTCGGGCTTCACTTCGAACCCGCGTCCGTCGAACTTCGCCAGCCACCCGTGGTAGTGCGTTCGCGATTGGTAACCACCTTTGCCGTCTGGGAACATGCCGTGGCGGTGCCGCTCGTACTCAGCCCGGATCTGCTTCCAATCCACCAGATTGAGGTCGGCGGGCAGTTTCGGCTGGCTGTCCAGGCTTGAATTTGTATGGCGTAAGGAAGGCCCGAAGCTGCGGCCATCGACCGATAGGATCGGGATGAACATCAACGTCAGCTTTACGATTGTGCGGATTGAGAATTTAGACATATTTACACCTTTAGGAGTTGGTGAAGGTGTGACTGGCGCCAATGAGGAGTAGCGGCAGGGAACAGTTGAAGGAGAGCTCGGCTCATTTCTCACAATCCGAGCCAAGTTTGCACCCACTACCGCGATGAAGTGGACGCTAGTTTTGGGATCACGCGTTCGGAACGGGACCTTATCTGATGGGCGAACTCCGCGTTTTTGGAACTTGGATTTCGGCGAGATTGCTCTTCGGGCCCCGCCCACAGTGTATTCAGCGTCAGTGCATTGTTATTCCATACCGTCTTGGTGAGGCTTGTGAGGGGACAAAAACGTGGCCGTTGATGGAAACCGCGCGAACAACATTCGAAGCGGAGCCGTGATGCGCCAACTCCACGACTGCGAGACGGCAGTCAGTTGCTCTCGGAGCACTTTCGCTTCTTGGTGCGCCGAGTTCAGCCCTTCGCGAAGACGAACGACCTCGGAATCCATCGCACCGCACAGCCAGTGTTCGGCAGCCGTAGACAGGATGAAAGGGTCTGGCGTTTTATGAGGATCTTTACTCAGGAAGAGAGTCCACTGATGGCCGGGAAGCGCGGGACTAACGGTGTGAACGATTCGCAGGCCACGCTCCTCCAATCTTTTCCACAGCCAATGACGGTCGTAAATGACGGCGTTGGTCGGATCCAAATCGTTGACATAAAGGCAGTTCTGCGACTCTTCCAGCCAAGGGAGAGATGTTTTATCAAAAAGAAACCAGGTGGTCCGCGCTATGCCGGAACCATGGAGAATCCGTGTGATTTCCGATAGATACAGCAGAGTCGGCTCGGCCAGAATATGAGTAAAGACCGAGTGCGCATTGATGAGCGTGAATTCTCTGTCGCCGACTGGAAACGGAGCAAAGTCCCGCTTCTTGTTCCGTGGTGCCAAGCCCAGATTGTGGACATCGTGAAAGAGGAATTGGAACAGTGGATCGACTTTTGAGAGATTCTGGCGGTTCCAGTCGAGCATTCCCTGGTGGATATCGATTCCGACGTACCGTTCCGGCCGGGCCCGTTGTTGTAGTAACTGCCGGGCTATGCGGCCACACCCACAGCCAAAGTCAAAGACAGATTGGTACTGGCCTGCCACTATCTCCGGGAAGACATTGTCTCCGGTGGGATTATCGAACAGCTCTGGTGCCGTAGGGCCAACCAACCGGCGAAATTCAACAGGGGGAAAGGCGAGTTCGGTGACGCCAGCAGAGGGGACTACTTTCGCCGGCGTTTTTAAGACAATGAAATCCTGATAGCCAAGGGACCCCTCTGGAAGATGGAGAAGGACTTCGAAGAATTGGCCCCAGTGATGTTTTACATAGTCCAAGGTGTGAAACATCGAATGGTAGAAATCTGGAAATGGCCCATCTTTCCAGCCGTCATCCGCAATGAATAGAGTTCCGTTGCTGTCCCGTTCGATCGACATGGGGGCAGGGTCTACGCCGTGCGACTGCCAATCATTCAGGAGTTTCCGAAACGGCGTTTCGCCGGAGAAGCTGAGGAGCAGATATGCGCCGGGCATCGTCACGCGCCTCAATTCTGACAACCATTGGTCCTGGTAGTCGACGTTCATGTGCGTGAAGACACTGTGACAGTAAACGAGGTCGAAGGTGTCGTCCGGAAAGGGCAGAGGAGGCAGCGGATCCACTGTTCGGAACCGCACCTCTGGATGCCGTACGCGTACCCACGCCAGCGCTTCGTCGTCGATGTCGACGCCGGTCACCTTCCCGGGTGCGACAACCGAGAGTAGCGGCGTTATAATTCGACCACAACCGCAACCGAAGTCCAGAACGGATTGAAACGAATCCAAATCCGCACCCACGGCTTTTAGGGCCTTGGTTATGTCGTCGACTGAGGTGAGCCCTGACTTATGGAACCATTCGCCGTCATCCGTTCCGGCGACTCGGGCGCGGAGGTCGGCCGGGGGTAGGGTCCCGGCCCTGGGCAGCATACAAGAAGAACTCATCAGATAGCCTCCACACGTTACGACGGAACGGGAAGATTTCCCATTCTCCGTTTCAATGCAATACACTCGAGTCGCCTCGCCATAGACTCCCCGATTGCCGTGGGAGAGAAATGCTGGTGGATGAACTCTTTTCCAGCCTGCGCGCGAGATTTGCGAAGGGTTTTGTTTTCTTTTACTACCCGCATCTGGCGGGCCGCGTCCGGGACGGACGGATCAGCCCATTGACAGGTTGGGTCATAGGGATCCGCGCCTTTTCCAACCGCCGTGAGCCGATAGTCGACGAGAAAGGAATTGAACGGAGTCGTGAAGTCTGCGTTTCCCGAGTAATTGGTGGCAATAACGGGCTTGCCGAGCAACATGGCTTCGGCCAGCACCAAACCGAATCCTTCCGATCGGTGCAGGGAGACCACGGCGTCACAAGCATGGATCAGCGCAGCGACATCCGCGTGGGGCCACGTTTCTTCTATCAGACGAATTCCTGCACCAGCGGCCGCCGTCCGGAGCAACTCCAAATTCGTTCGATCATAGTCGGCGTGATTTACCTTTATGATGAGCTCCACGGACTGTCGAACAGGAAAGGCCTGCCGGAAAGCCTGGATGACGGCAAGTGGGTTCTTCCGCGCAAACACGCTTCTCATGTCGAAAATGCAGAGGAAGACGAATGAGTCCGGTCGAATGCCGAAATCGGCGCGCTTCAGACTGCTCGTTTGTGGCAGCGTGACAACGTAAGGGATCTTAACGACCGGGATTGGTGCCCGCGCAGCGATTGCGGCGTGGCAAAAGGACGTCGGCACCCAGATTTCATCGTAGGGCAGGAAAGCGCTATCCCATTCAGCCGGAAACGTCGAGAGTTCCCAGACCCAAGTTGCAATATGGTACTGCGATCGTTTCTTGCGCGGTCTGGTCCGAGCGACGTCGGCGGCTTGGTCCGCGTTGACGATGTATAGATTGGTCCCGAGTTCCTTAGCGGACTCGTTGAGCTCGACGGAATCGTCCTGCTCGCTGAGATGCGGAGTCCTGATATTTTCCAGCCGATGTGGAATCCCGGCAGCCGTCAGGGCTTGGACCGCATTGCGAGCCGATTGCCCGACGCCGTTCTGCGTTATCAAATAGCCGATGAGGTTCACGCCGGGATCGGCGGGATCAGCGGTCCACTGCGGCAGAGCGGAGGCCTCAAAAAGGCGCGGGCGCCCCGGGGGACGCAGAAGGCGACTTCGCGCGGCGGCAACGCGCATCCCAACTCGCTGCACTGTCAATGCAAGCCGACGCACCGCAGGTAATTCAGCGATTTCCCGGTCAACTCGTCTGGCGAGTGACGAAGACACATCTTCGTGGAGCTGGTGCTCCACCTTTCCGTGTGTTGACAGCCAAATGAGACGATATAAGTTGTAATCTTTCGCCGTTGGCGGAAACGCGGCCAGCACGTCGGGACGAGAGAGCAGGAGTTGGGAGGAGATGGAATCAACCGAGACCTCCATTTGACCAGACGGTTGCGGCTCTTCTGCGACTTCAGCAGGGGGCGGCACTTCCGCATTGGATGCAGAAACTTCTATCGCCGTCACGGCAGGCATTAACACGGCATCGAAAAGCCCATGCTCGCGCGCACCACTTTCGACGAACCAGCGTAAAAATCGCCCTCGATCATAGCCAAAGATGTCAGGCATGGCGTCCTGTACATCAGGACGACAATTGTAGATGTGAAACGCCAGGCGAGTGATCCCCGTGGGCCCATCAGCACAAAGGCCAATGGGCACGTTCCATAAGGCAAGGATGGCGTTAAACCCGGCATCGGAAAAGGGATCCTGGATCTCGTCTGCTCTTGCCTGCGCTTCCTTCAACAACGGCCTGCCAATGTTAGGGATCGGCAGGCCGTTCGCGAAGTGATCGCTCCCGTATGACCACGTCTGACAGGCAGCAAAGCCAGATCGTTCCAGCCGCTGCGCGTAATTGCGGAACAACTCGGCCGCGTCGCCGATATCGGCCATCGAGAGGCGGTTCTGATGCTTGGAAATCTCTTTCGGGCTGCGGGGACTGAAGCCGCTAAAGTGGAAAAACGCCAAGGGTTGCCCGTTGACTAAGTACTGTGTACCTGTTTTATGCACGGCCCGATGCGGCAGGTTCCAATACGCTACGTTGTAGCCGGGGTGCCGGAAAACCGAAACGCCCTCAAACATTCCAGGAACCAGATCGATCCACTTCTGATCAACGAATAGGCCATTCGCCAAGTCGACCACGCACTGGTCATAAAGGCGGTCCTTCCACCAGCGAAGGAATCGGACGGTTTCCGGTCGCATGGCAACGGCCAGGAAGCCAAGGTTGTAGGCACCAGCGCGCAGGATCGTGAGTTCACCCGGCAGGCCCGAGGAAGCCAGTTCGGCGGTCAAATGAGGGGTGATGACCAGATTGGCATGTTCTAAAGCATCCAGCACCTCCGTCAGCGGTTCGTAGACGATAATGTCCGGGTCAAGGTAGACGACGGTGCGGGCGGACATTTTCTCAGCAAGATACTCGAAAGCATAGGGCTTGACCGCTGTCGCCAACTCAAGAACGGAGTACTTGAAGTGAAACCACCCCGATCGGGGAATATTCAGCGCGGCACTCTCGATGACATCAAAGGCTTCTTTACTCTCATCGAACCGACCGTTCGGCCGATCAACAAGCACCACAACCCTTCTTGCAAGAGGGTGGGCCTCTGCCACGGAGTTCATCAAAACCCGCGCTTGAGCCAAATAGTTGCAGGCGATGATGGTGAAGAAGACGGCCTTCGGATCAGATCTTTCGGTCTGTCGGGGATGATTCGCGGTTGGTCCGTGCATGTTAAACGGTCCAACCGATGCTCGGTGAGGAACAGGGACCCAACCAAGTCGGAGGCATCTGTGGGTCTCGCAAACCCCGAAGTTGTGGATAAATTGGGGGTTGTGTTTTTCCCTGCGATTCCCTTGTTCGCCTCCGTTGGTGGCGCTGGCGGCGGCTTTCTTGGCTTTCTTTCGCCAGCGAACGGCGCTTCCGCTTGAGATTCTGGCCCTCCGTCCCCAACTTGGTGTTCTGCAGCGCACGGTGAAGCGGCCGAAACTGACGACCGCTGATCGATTCCTGTGGGCTTGGTTGTCGGCGGCTTGGGCGGATTGGCAACCGAGTTCCATCATAATGAAGCCGGTGACGGTGATCGGTTGGCATCGCAAGGGCTTCGGCCTGTTCTGGACCTGGAAGATTCAGCGAGGAAGGCTGGGGCGACCGGCGGTCCCGGCGGACGTCCGAACCTTGATTCGNNNCGTCCGAACCTTGATTCGAGCGATGAGCCGCGACAACCCTCTCTGGGGCGCGCCGCGGATTCACGGCGAACTGCTCTAGCTTGGCAGTGCCGTCGGCGAAACGAGCGTGAACAAGTCCGGATAAGGCGACACCGATCAACCAAACGCCGAACAGAACTCTACTGAGCGCTCGGCAACAGCTTTTGAGCATCCTGAGATGAACTCCCTTGTTTTCCTCAGGATGCGACTGGAGAGCGCCATCGAAATCAAAAAAATGTTGAGCGAGAGCTCCCCATCCGCTATATTCGAAGTGAGGCGCGGCTGCGTCCAATCGCATCCGTGACTTGGGCCTACGAGAGGTGGATCTCCCGTAGGTCCTTTGTTAGACCACATACATAACCGCTGATTTACAGGGTAGCCGGTTAAAAACCGTTTACGATTCTGCTGACTCCCGAATTTACCTTATTCCTTTCATGGTGGCTATCAGCAATCAGCTGAATCTTCTGCGTATAAAGCCGCAAGACGGCGGAGAGAATACCTGAGGCGGATAGTCTGTGAACCTCGCCCGGATTGCTGGAGGCTCCAACACCTGAGAAGTTGGAGCAATGAGCCGAGAGAAGGCAACGAAGTTTTCCCCCGTCTCGGAAACCTCATTTTGAGGTGTGATCGGGCGGGATCCACGGCCTTTGGGATGTTTTTAGAGAGTGGCTTCGGAGGTCACTCGCCCCGCGTCGTCGGCTGACAAAGGCCTCTTGCGGGGCTTCACGGGCGCGGACCGGTGGCCGTCAGCAGGCCCGCGCAGGGGCCCCGGCCAGATGGCGGATGAAATTGGGCCGTTATGCGGCGCAGCGCTCGTAACGATGATGGAGTCCGCCGACTTCAGGCGGATCTTCCCCCCGGACCCAAACAATATTCTGGCCGCTACGTCTCTGATTCAGTGAGGGGTGTGGTTGGCCGTCGGCTCTTGTTCGCCTGACTCCGTTTTACTGGGTAGGCAGGCTGACTTTGAGCGCATCCAGAATCTTGCGTTGGTGCTCGTCGGGTTTAGGCAAGCTTTACGAAAGATGTAGTGAACGTCACGCATCAAGTCTGCCGTGAGGAAGTTCCCGACATGCCGGATCGGATCGTTGCGGCCACAGCGCTCTATCTCGGTGTGTCTGGTATCCGCAAAGATCGGCGTATCCAATCTTCTTCGGTGCAGTCTATCCGGTAGGGTCATCTACCGCGGGCCCGCCGCAATGTCTTCACATCCTCACCGGACAGATGACTGTGCGGGCCAGTTTGCTCAGCAGCAAATGCGTCGGGTAGAAGACCACGGTCGGCAGTCCGAAGAAGATCAGTAGGAACCAGGCCGTCGGTGGCATCCAGGTCTGGGCGGCGGCGTCACTCATACCGTACCCATAGTTGATGCTCACGGGCAGGTTCGGATTGGCCGCGAGGGTCGGCGGGGCGGGCATCAGGAAGTAACAGATGAATAGGAGTACCCACGCCGTGGCGGTCCATAAGCGCAGACCGCGGTGGTCGTAGCCCAAACGCCACACGAGCCAACCCAAGGCGAACGGAAGCCAGAAGTGGAAGAACGAAAGCCCCCGGGTGAAGAGCGGAAGCCCGTCGTTGAACATGCATGCCGTCATGCCAGTGAGAGGAAATCCCATGGCAGTGCCCAGAAAATCAAAGCCCCAGATGACTTGGGGAACCAGAATGCCCACCGTCGGCGCTGAGATGAGCAGCGCGCTTTCGGTCCAAATTCCGACGAGCGTTGCGTGCAAGGCTACGTCACAGAAGTAGAGAAAGTTTGTCGGGCCGTAGTCGCGCAAATAGCAGGGGATCAGTATTGCGCAGAAAGCCGTATAAGCCAGCTTGAACCAAAGCGGAATCCGCTTATCGAGAGTGTCTTGCCTTAAATTGTCCCTTCCTTTCGTCTTTTGGCAACTTTCCACTCACGGGGACCCTTGCCGGTGGCGACGGGAGCAGCATCAATCGAGAGCCACCATACGCTACCGTATCGTCAATACGCAGCAGTATGGTGCGGGAAAATGAAAAATGCACGAGTACTTTTGGAGCGAAAGGATTGGATAGAGGCCGCGATTGACGAATTGGGAGTGAGCGGCTTCCGCGGGTTGGCGGTGGAGCCGCTGGCGCGACGGCTGCATATCTCCAAAGGCAGCTTCTATTGGCACTTTAAGGACCTGCCGGAACTGGTGGCCGCCGTGCTCGAGTACTGGAAGGAGCGGGGCTATACCAGGGTGATCGCACAGTTATCGACGATGCCGGATCCGCGGCAGCGGCTGGTCGCGCTGCTCCAAACGGCGTGGGGCAAGCCCGGCTATCTACGGGCGGAGGCGGCATTGGTGTCGGCTGCCTTGGCGGGCAACAATCAGGTGGGTCCGGTGGTTGAAGAGGTGACGACCGGGCGGCTGGATTACTTGCGGGGTGCTTATGTGGAACTGGGTCTGTCTTTGAGCGAAGCCGAGAAGTGGACGCTGACGGCGTATTCCGCTTATGTTGGCCTGGTTCAGTTAGTGGCTCTGCGGGCGGGGAGACTGACGACCGAGGCAGAGACTCGGGCGCTGGCGACGCACTTGGAGCGCATCCTGATTCCGGCGTAGGAGGCGACTCCGAAGCCTCGCAAACGCTCGCCAAAAGCTGGCCAAGGGTAGCCGGGATTCGGTAAGATCGGATTAGGGGGCAGGACGGAATGAGCATTCAAACGGAAACCATGAAGCGGGTTGAGGCGCTCCCCATGAAGGCGCAACAGGATCTCCTGACTTACATTGACCAAATTCCGACTGAACCTGCCTCGCCGGGTTATACGGCGGCGTTGCTCCAGCGTGTGGGGACCCTTGATCCGATTGACGCACAAGAGATGATGTCGGCGATTGAAGAGGGCTGCGGCAAGATTGACGAAAGTGGCTGGTAGATTTTTGCTCGATACAAATGCCGTAATTTACATGCTGGCCGGCGACGCAGGGATAGGCCGTGGCCAGGATGATGCAGAGAAGACCTTCCTGGCGGTGACTTCCGTGGGGGAGCTTTACTTTGGTGCAGCGAAATCGGGACGACCGGAACTTAACCGAACCACGATCGATAGACTGTTGGGGGAGAAAGAGGTACTGCCCTGCGATTCTGCCGTGGCGCGGGAGTACGGACGGCTGAAGGCAGTACTGCGCAGACAGGGGACGCCGATTCCCGACAACGATATTTGGATCGCGGCGATCGCACTTCGGAAGGAAATGACGCTGGTTTCGCGGGACCGGCACTTCGAGCGGATTCCCGAACTTCGCCTTGTGGCTTGGCGATAGACGCCGAGGAACTAAAGAATTAGTATTTATTTTTCCGGGACGGGAACTTTCGCCTTCAAGGGGCCGTAGTTCTTCCCGATGCTACAAGATCTTCGCTACGCTTTTCGGATGATTCGCCAGCAGCCGTGGTTTTCGGCGGCGATTGTGGGCACGCTGGCTCTCGGAATCGGGGTGAACACCACCGTCTTCACGCTCGTGAACGGGGTGATGTTCAAGCCGCTTCCCTTCCCCGGTGGCGAGCGCCTTGTGATGGTGGAAGAGCGGAAAGCGGGCGAAGAACGGGGGTCGCGGAGTGTCTCCTATGCCGATTGGCGGGACTACAAAGCCGCCGCTGCTTCGTTTGAACGGCTGGAAGCGTTTCAAGGGATGAACCTGACGGTGAGCGAACAGGGGAATCCTCCCGAGCGATTTCGGGGTGGTCGGGTGACCAGCGGCCTTTTTGCGATGCTGCAGATGCAGCCGGTATTGGGGCGAGCGTTTAACGCAGCGGACGAGAGGCCCGGGGCGGAAGCGCTGCTGATGCTGGGGTATGGGGTTTGGAAAGATCGCTACGGGTTGGACCGAAACGTGATCGGAAAGACGGTGCGGGCGGCGGGAAAGCCGGCGGTGATCATCGGGGTGATGCCGGAGGGGTTTAAGTTTCCGAATAACGAAGATGTTTGGCTGGCGGCGGTGCCGGATGAACAGATGGAGAAGCGGTCGGAGCGGAACTTCCAGATGATGGGGATTCTGCGTCCGGGGGCGACGATCGCGGGGGCGAGCGCGGACCTTTCCGTGGTGGCGAAACGGCTGCAGGAGCAGTTTCCGGATACGCATAAAGACTATGTCGTTGGGGTGAAGACGTTTCATGAGGCGATGAACGGGGGGCCGATTCGGCTGGTGTTTCTGCTGATGATGGGGGCGGTGGGATTCGTGCTGCTGATTGCTTGTGCCAACGTCGCGAACATGTTGTTGGGGCGGGCGATTGGGCGGGAACGCGAGATCGCGATTCGGTTGGCGATGGGGGCGACGAGCGGACGGATCATTCGGCAGTTACTCGTGGAGAGCGTG
>JAPKZA010000365.1:0-5592 GCA_026394015.1 Acidobacteriota bacterium | reverse complement strand
GGAGCGTGCTGCTTTCGGTGGTGGGCGGGTTGCTGGGATTGGGGCTGGCGACGGTGGGCGTCGGGGCTTTTGCGCAGGCGGTGGAGAACGTGGGGAAGCCGTATTGGGTCACGTTTTCGATGGACTATGTCGTGTTTAGCTACTTTGCGGTTGTGAGTGTTTTGGCGGGGATTCTGTTTGGGTTGGCACCGGCGTTGCAGGCGGCACGGGCGGACTTGAATGGGTCGCTGAAGGAGGGCTCGAAGAGCGCCGGGGGGGTGCGCACAGGCTATTTTTCGGGGGCGTTGGTGGTGCTGCAGTTTGCGTCGGCGGTGGTGCTGCTGAGCGGGGCGGGGCTGATGATGCGGAGTTTTGTGGCGGCGCAGAATGAGTTTGCGGGGATTCAGGGAGAGCGGATTCTGCATGCGCGGGTGAGTCTGCCGGACACGCGTTACGCGACGGCGGAGGCGAGGCGGCAGTTTTTTGACAAGTTGATGCCGCGGCTGGCGGCGTTGCCGGGGGTGGAGGGGGTGGCGATGACGTCGTCCGCGCCGGGCGAGGGCGGCGACGGACAGCGTTTCGAGCTGGCCGGGCGGCCGATTCCGGAACCAGAGCGGCGCCCGGCGGCGAATGTGCAGACGGCGGGGCCGGGGTATTTCGGATTGCTGGGGTTGGGGGTGGCGCAGGGGAGGGACTTTGACGCGAATGATGGGCAGGCGGGGAAGGAGACGGCGCTGGTGAGTCGGCTGTTTGTCGCGAAGTATTTTCCGCAAGGCAATGTGTTGGGGCAGAGGATTCGGTTCTTTGAGAACGATCAGAAGCCGGAGGCTTGGTTGACGATTGTGGGGGTGGTGCCGGACGTGCGGCAACCGAATGCGGACAACAGTGGGCAGGATCCGGTGGTGATTGTGCCGCACCGGATGGACGGGAGCGGATTTATGGCGGTTTTACTGAAAACGAAGGGGAACCCGGCGGGGCTGTCGACGGCGGTACGGCGGGAGGTGCAACAGTTGGACGAGTTATTGCCGTTGTTCTCGGTGGAGCCGCTGGCGGAGACGATGGCGCGGAGCCGTTGGCATTTGCGGGTGTTCGGGACGGTGTTTGCGATCTTCGCGGCGATTGCGTTGGGGTTGGCGGCGGTGGGGATTTATGCGGTGATCTCGCATGCGACGGGGCGAAGGACGCGAGAGATTGGGATTCGGTTGGCGCTGGGGGCGACGGGGGGATCGATTTTGCGGGATGTGTTGCGGCGGGGGTTGGTGCAGTTGGGGTTGGGAGTGGCGGTGGGGGTATTGGGGGCTTGGCTGGGGTGTCGGTTGATGGGGAAGCTGTTGTTTGAGGTTTCGGCGGATGATCCGACGACGTACTTGGGAGTGGCGGGGGTGTTGCTGTTGGCGGGGGTGGCGGCTTGTTTGGCGCCGGCGTTGCGGGCGGCGCGGTTGGATCCGTTGGTGGCGTTGCGGCAGGAGTAGGCGGGGGGATTCGTTAGCCGCCGGGCAGGCGCTTTTTCAACCTTTCCGTTTGATATTGCTCGAAAGGCATGCTCATCTCACTTCGTCGTAGCTCGGAGACGAGACCGTCATAGAAATTTTTCCAAAATGGCTTTGTGAATTTTCAAATCGATTACGGCGGCAGTCTTATGGCCGTTTTGGTCAGTGATGAATTGGATTCCTTTCATGGCGGCCCCAGATCTCAATCTACAGTATCGACGCGCTGCAACGGGCAGGAGTAGGCTGGTGATATGGGACGGATTCTTCTTTTTGCTTGGTTGGTGGTTGGCGCGTGCTGGGGGCAGGTGCCGGATCAGCACCATGCGATGCACATGGACGCGGGTACGTTTGCTCGAGTATTGGAAGACCCAAGCCGGGACGCGTGGCAGAAGCCGCATGAGGTCGTTATGGCTTTAGGACTGAAGGCGGACGAGAGCATCGCCGACTTAGGAGCCGGGACGGGCTATTTCAGCCGACGGTTTGCTCGCCATGCGGGGAAGGTCTGGGCGGTGGATATCGACCCGAAGTTACTGGAGATTGCCGGGAAGGGCAAGCCGGCGAACTTGGAGATCGTGTTGGGGAAGGCCGACGACCCGATGCTGCCGGTAGGGGCCGTGGATACGATCTTCATCTGCGACGTGTGGCACCACATTGAAGAGCGGGCGGCTTACCTCGTGAAGTTGAAGAAAGCTTTGAAGCCGGGCGGACGGATCGTGGTGGTCGACTTTAAAGAGGGCAAGCTGCCGGTGGGGCCGCCGCCTTCGATGAAGATTACGGAGAAGGAACTGGTGGGGGAGTTCGCGGCGGTGGGGCTGCGTGTGAGCCGTCGCCACGAGATGCTACCCCACCAGTATTTCCTGGAGTTCCGGTAGATTAACCATTGGACTAACGGCGGCCGTAGCCGCCGCCGCGGTAGGCGCGTTCGCCGTCGCGCATTTGGCGTTCAATTTCGAAATCGAGTTGCGAGGAGAGCCGCGCGATGCGATCGCGCTCGCGGCCGGAGAAGCCGAAACGCGAAGAGCGATCGATCTCCTGACGGAGATGGCGCTCCATGTCCCAGAGGCGCCGGGCCTCGCGGGAAGTGAGAAAGCCGGAGCGCTCACCCTGGGCGATACGAGCGGCGAAATTGTTGCGCGAATAGCCTTGATCGCGACCGTAGCCGGAAGGGCCGGAAGGCCGTCCGCCGTAGGGCTGGGCTTGGAGTGCGAGCCCGAGGAGAAGGCCGATGAGAATGGTTTTCATGGAAGTGTACCTCGCTTCCTGAGAGTGCAATTCCAGGGCCGATTGCTAAGTTGTTGCAATCACTAGGGATCTACGGGAGCGGGGTGGTGGAATTGCACCACCCCGCTGATAGAGGACCACCAGTTTGCTAGCGGAAGAGTTGGGGGGCGAACTCGGCGAGGTATTGTCGCCAGACGCTGTAAGTATGGGGGCCTTCGGTTTCGCGGTAGACGTGGTTGATCTTCCGTTCCGTGAGTAGCTTGTCGAAGTTGCGATTGCGTTCGAGGAGGAAATCCTGGCGCCCGCAGGCGAACCAGAAGAGCTTGGGAGGGGCCTTTGCGAGGAGGTCGGCAGAGCTTTCGGGGATCGCGGCGCTGAAGGCTCCGAGGGCGGTGAACATCTCCGGATGACGGAAGCCGATGTGGAGAGACTGGCCGCCGCCCATGGAGAGGCCGGCGATGGCGCGGGTCTTGGTGACGCGGTACTTGGCTTCGACCGTCGGCATTACGTCTTTGAGGACGTAGTCTTCGAAGAGTTGGGTGTTCTTGGCTTGGACGTCGCGGGGGGAACCGAAGGGGACGGCGTGGCCGAAGGGCATGACGATGATCATGGGGACAGCTTTGTTTTCGGCCAGGAGGTTATCGAGGATGAAGTTGGCATGGCCGGCGAGGACCCAGCCGCCGGCGGTGTCGTTGGAGCCGTGGAAGAGGTAGAGAACGGGGTACTTCTTCTTCGACTGCACATACCCTGGGGGGGTATAGACCCAGAAGGCTCGGGGCTCATTATTGAGGGTCTTGGCGTTTTGCCAGTTGATTTCGACGGCGCCGTGGGGCACGTCACGGGGCTGCCAGGGGGTGGGGGTTTCGGAGGGGACTTCGACGAGGCTGGCGGAGGTGCTGGCGCGGAGCTTCATGCGGGGGTTGACGGGGTCGGCGATGGTGAGACCGTCGACGGTGAAGGAGTAGATATATACGCTGGGCGGCAGGGAGGGAACGGTGATGGACCAGACGCCTTTATCGCCCTTGGCCATGGGTAGTTTCGAGCCGACGGGCATCCAGTCGCCGTAGAAGGTGACTTCCTTGGCCTGGGGGGCATTGAGGCGGAAGGTGACCCGGCGGTCGGGGTGGATCTCCTGGGCAAAGGCGGAGAGGGCGAGGAGGAACAGAGTAATTTTGACCACGGCACAGTATATCGAGTTCGGCGGAGAGATAATGGTCGGCATGCGTGGACTGGTTATTTTTGCCGTTTTGATGGGAACCCTGGGGGCACAGGAGCATGTGCCAGAGAATGAGAAGAACCCGTTGGCGGGGAAGCCGGAGGCGATCGCTACCGGTAAGCGTCTGTATGAGCAGACTTGCCAGGCTTGCCACGGGGGGAACGCGGCGGGCAGTGAACGGGGACCGGCGCTGGCGACCGGGGTGTTCAAGCACGGGGCTAAAGATGGCGAGATTTTCCTGAACATCCGGAACGGGGTGAAGGGGTCGCAGATGCCTCCGTTTGGGGGGCTGAAGATTGAACAGATTTGGAGCATTGTGAGCTACGTGCGGAGCTTGAGCGAGAGCGGGGTGAAGTCGAACGAGACGGTGGTAGGAGATGCGACGGCGGGGGAGAAGATTTTCTTTGGTAAGGGTGGGTGCTCGGGTTGCCATGCGGTGAATGCGCGGGGCGGGGTGGTGGGGCCGGACTTGTCGGCGGTGGGGGCGATGGGGGCGGAGACGTTGCGGCAGAAGTTGGTGGACCCGGGGTCGGTGGCGCGGGGTCGGGGGAAGCGGATGGTGGGGCCGAGTGTGACGACGGTGAAATTTGCGGATGGACGGACGGTGCGAGGGGTGGCGCGGAACCAGGATACGTTTACTTTGCACTTGATGGATACGACCGGGAAGCTGCACATGGTGGATAAGCAGAAGGTGGTGGTGACGGTGACGCCGGGGTCGCTGATGCCGGCGGCGAAGTTGAGCGCGGGGGAGATGGACGATGTGGTGGCGTATTTGAAGGGACGGGGCGGGCGGGATTTGAACGAAACCGTGAAGGCGGAGATGGCGGGCGGACTGACGGCGGAGCGGATTCGGAAGTCGGCGGCAGAGCCGCAGAATTGGTTGACGTACTGGGGCGATTATCAGGGGACGCACTATTCGGCGTTGGGCCAGATTACGACGGCGAATGTGAAGAGCTTGCAGACGAAATGGGCGGCCCAGATGCCGGGCGATGCGGTGCTGCAATCGACCCCGATTGTGGTGGACGGGATACTGTACACGTCGGCGATGCCGGGGCAGGTGTTTGCGTTTGACGCGCGGACGGGGCTGGAGATTTGGAAGTATGAACGGAAGCAGAAAGTGGTGAATCCGTTTGAGAGCAACCGGTCGAACCGGGGGGTGGCGGTGTTGGGCAATCGGGTGTTTGTGGGGACGTTGGATGCCGCGTTGGTGGCACTGGACGCGCGAACGGGATTGCCGCTGTGGGAGGCGCAGCTGGCGAGCACGATGGAGGGCTACAGCGTGACGGCGGCTCCGCTGGTCGTGAAAGATAAGATCATTCTGGGCGTGGCCGGGGGGGAGCACGGGATTCGCGGATTTTTGGATGCTTATGACCCGAAGACGGGGAAGCGGCTGTGGCGGTTCTACACGACGCCCGGGCCGGGCGAGTTCGGCAGTGAGACGTGGAAGGGAGACAGTTGGAAGCGGGGCGGGGCGGGGACCTGGCTGACGGGGAGTTACGACCCGGAGCTGGATACGTTGTATTGGACGACGGGGAATCCGGGGCCGGATATGGACGGGGAAGTGAGAAAGGGCGACAACCTGTTTTCATGCTCGGTGGTGGCTTTGAACCCGGACAATGGGACGCGGAAGTGGCACTACCAGTTCACGCCGAATGACACGCATGATTGGGATGCCAATCAGGACGT
>JAPKZA010000205.1 GCA_026394015.1 Acidobacteriota bacterium | reverse complement strand
GCGCGCCCAAGTCGATACCGTCCGCGAATCCGCCGAACTCCAACTCGCCATCCTGAACGACCTCCTCGATTCCGCCAAAATCGAGTCCGGCCGCATGCCCATCGAGCGCGTCCCCCTCTCTCCCGCCGCCTCCGTCTACCAAGTCGACCAAACCTACGGCCCCACCGCCCGCGCCAAGGGCCTTTCTTGGGAAATCACCATCGCCCCCGACGTCCCCCCCTGGATCTTCGGCGACCCCCTCCGCCTCCATCAAGTCCTCGTCAACCTCGTCAGCAACGCCATCAAATTCACCGATCAAGGCGAGGTCAGCCTCGCGCTCACGTTTCACATGACCGCCGGCCAGCCCACCCTCCAAGCCGCGGTCACCGACTCCGGCCCCGGCCTCTCTCCCGCCATGCAGCAGCGCGTCTTTGAAAAGTTCATCCAGGCCGACAGCTCCACCACCCGCCGTTTCGGCGGCACTGGCCTCGGCCTCTCCATCGCCCGGCGTCTGGTTGAACTCATGGGCGGCTCCCTGCAACTCACGAGCCAGATCGGCCAAGGTAGCTGCTTCACCTTCACCGTCCCCGCCGAACCCGCCCCCGCCGCCGTCAACCCAACCAAAAACGAACCCAGCCCCTCCTTCGCCGGCCTCCGCGTCCTGGTCGTCGAAGATAACCTCGTCAACCAAAAAGTCGCCTCCGGCCTTCTCGCCCGCATGGGCGTCTCTGTCGACGTGGCCCGCAACGGTCTCGAAGCCCTCTCCCTCTTCCAGCCAGACCGCTACGCCGCCATCCTGATGGACTGCCAAATGCCCGAAATGGATGGCTACGAAGCCACCCGCCGCATCCGGGCCCTGGGCCAAGGTGGCCGCCGCCTCCCCATCATCGCCCTCACCGCCGGAGCCAGCCCCGCCGAACGAACCCAGGCCTTCGCTGCCGGCATGGACGCCTTCCTCCCCAAACCCGTCCGCTTCGCCGACCTCGAAACCACCCTCCGCCACGCTCTCCTCACCACCCCATCTGCTCCATCCGCTCCAGAATAATCGCGCTGTACTGGTTCATCGCCCCCGGCCGCCGCTTCCGCGGTGCCGGCAGACATGCCGCCAACCGCGCCGCCTGCTCCCGGCTCAACGCCGAAGCCGGAATCTTGTAGTGATACCGCGCCGCCGCCTCCGCCCCAAAAACCCCCGGCCCCCACTCCACTGAATTCAAATACAGCTCCAAAATCCGCTCCTTCCCCAGCGTCACCTCCGCCGCCGGTGCCAGCCCAAACTCCGCCAGCTTCCGCAATGGGTTCCGATGCGTTGTAAAAAACAGGTTCTTCACCAGTTGCTGGGTAATCGTCGACGCCCCCCGCATCGACTTCCCCATCGCCACCGTCCCCAACGCCTCCCAATCAATCCCAAAATGCTGCGCAAACCGGCCATCCTCCGCCGCCACCACCGCATGCCGCAGATGCACCGAAATCTGCTTTATATCTACCGGCTCATACCGCTTCTGATACCTTCCCGCGGCAAACCAACTCTCCACCCGCCGCTGCGCCTGCACCCCCGTAAACGGCGGATCCACCCACTGCAGCAACACCAAGGCCAGCACCCATCCCACCGGAATCAACGCCAGCGCCAAACCCACCCTAACGAGGAGCCGTCTTCCCCAACTTCGCTTCAATCCGCTCAAGCGCTTCCCGGTCCGCTGCGTTAAGTTTCTTTTCATTGCCCAAATGGATATACATCTCGCGAGCCCGGCGCCACTCCATTCTTGCCGCCGTTGCCGACCGCTGCGCCTGCCTCACCTCCCCCAGCATCTCATGCGCCTCCGCCACTTCTCCAAACGCCCCCGCGTTCGCCGGGTTCTCCGCGCTCAGCCGCTCCCGCTCCGCCAGCGCCTCCCCCGCTAAACCCGCCGCCTTCTCGCTGTTCCCTAACGCCACCTGCGCCCGCGCCGCAAACACCAGATTCGCCGCCCGCAGCGTCCGGCCCCGCACCTCCCGCGGGTCCAACTCCGCCAGCCGGTCATAGATCGCCCGTCCCGCCTCCAACTCCCGCCACGCCCCCGCCGCATCCCCCGTCTCCAGCAACGCCCGCCCCAGGCCTGTGTGCGCCTGCCCCAAGCTCATCTGGTCCCCCAAATTCCGCGGATCTCTCCCCGCCAATCGCGTCCATATCCCTACGGCCTCCCGATACAGCCGTAACGCCGCCCCGCCCTGCTTCTCGTGCAATAAAATACTCCCCATCCGTCCTTGCGCCAGCGCCAACCCCCGCTCATCCCCCAGCGCCTGGTACTGCTCCAATGCCAATCGACGCACCTCCATTACCGCCTTCCATTCCCCCAACTGTGACAAACTCCCCCCCAACGCCGTATAGCTCGCCGCCACCGCCTGCCGTCGCGCCGCATTCCCCGGCTCCTGCTCGAGCAACTTCTGCCGAATCGCCAACGCCTTCCGATCAAGTTCCAGCCCCGCCTGAAGATCACCCGCCGCTTTCACGACGCTCCCCGTTAACACGTAGCTCGTCGCCAAGTCCCCCTGCCGCCGCCTCTCTTCCTCCTCCGAACCCGGCATCTCCGCCAACGCCTCCCGAATCGACAGCGCCTTCTGAAAGCTCCGCAACGCGCCCCCGGTGTCCCCCAAGTTCGCGGTCCCCGGCCGCCCTTGAATATCTCCCACTTTCTCGTACGCCGCCGCTAACTCCTCCTGCAGCGAACTGTCCCCCGCCGCCTCCTCCGCCAAACTATCCAAATACTGCAAACCGTTCCTGACGAGCGTCCCCCGTACCGAGGTTGACCCCGGCAGCTTCGCAATCGATTCGTCCATCTCAAACAAAAACGAGTTCGCCAACCGTCTCACGTCCGCAAACCGCCGTTCCGCCCGTTCGTAATTCTGTTGCGCGATCCGCGCCTGCCACAAAGTCGTCCCCAACCCCACCAGCAGCGCTAACGCTACCAGCCCCACCCCCGCCACCACCCCCCGGTTCCGCTTCACAAACTTCTGCGACCGATACCGCCATGTATGCGTCCGCGCCGAAATCGGCCGCGACCCCAAATGCGCCCGCACATCATCGGCCAGCAACTCGACGGTCCGATACCGGTCCTCCGGCGAAAACTCCAGCGCCTTCAACGCGATGTTGTCCAAATCCCCGACGAGCTCCGGATCCACCGCCGCCCGGCTCGGCCGCACCGGCGTCGAACCCTTCAGCCACTCCAGCAAATCGTGCGACGTCCGCCCCGCCGGGTTCACCGCCGGCGTCCCCGTCAGCAAAAAATACAGCAACCGCCCCAACGCATAGCAATCGGTCGAAATCAGTGGCGCCTCCCCCCGCAACTGCTCCGGGCTCGCCCACGCCGGGGTCATCGCCTGCAACGTCGCCTGCTCGGTCTCCTCCCCCAGCAACCGGGAGATCCCAAAATCCAACAGCTTCACCTGCCCCTCACCCGTCACCAGCACGTTGCTCGGCTTCAAGTCTCCGTGCACAATCAGGTTCCGATGCGCCTCCCCCACCGCTCCACAAATTTCGAGAAACAGTCGCAATCGCTCGCTCAACCGTACTGGCCGACTCCGCAAATACCCATCCAGCGGCTGGCCGGCCACGTACTCCATTACCAGATACGGCATCCCCTCCGGAGTCACCCCTCCATCCAGCAACTGCGTAATGTTGGCATGATGCAGCCGAGCCAAAATCTGCCGCTCATTCCGAAACCGTCGCGCCACGCTCTCGCTAAACGCCCCTGCCCGGATCAGCTTCACCGCCACCGGCATCGCGTACCCGTCCATCTCCCGCTTGGCCAGATACACCGCCCCCATCCCCCCTTCCCCTAACGCCCGTTCCAGCAGATAGTGGCCGATCCGCCGCCCCGCATAATTCTCCAGCACCGGTCGAAGATTCACCGCCGGATCGTCCAAAAAACCGCTCGCCTGCTCGTGCGCCTCGAGCAAACTCCTAACCTCGGCCTCGGCCTCCCCCGACCCTGCCAAAAACGCCTCCCGGTCCTCCGCCGGCAAGAGTAGCGCTCCGTGAAAAACCTCTTTCACCCGCTCCCATGGCACCCCGGACGGCGTCATGGCTGCCTCGACATCTCCCGGAACAGCCACGCCTTAGCCGTCACCCAATCCCGCTTCACCGTCGCCGGCGAAATTCCCAACGCCTCGGCCGTCTCCTCGATCGTCAGCCCCGTGAAAAATCGCATCTCCACAATCTGCGCCTGCTGCGGGTCAACGTTCGCCAGCGTCCGCAACGCGTCGTCGAGCGCGATCATTTCGAGATCTTTCTTCTCCGCCACCCCCAGCGCCTCGTCCAGCGATAGCGCCACCGCCCCGCTCCCGCGCTTGGCCGCCCGGGTTGCTCGGGCGTGATCCACCAAAATCCGCCGAATCATCTGCGACGCAATTCCGAAAAAATGCGCCCGGTTCTGCCACTGCATCCGCCGCTGATCAAACAGCCGCAGATACGCCTCATGCACCAGTGCTGTTGCCTGCAACGTGTGCCCGGCGTTCTCCCGCTGCATGTAGTACTGCGCTAACCGCCGCAACTCGTCGTACACAATCGGCGTCAATAGTTCCAGCGCCGCCCGATTTCCCTGCGACCAATCCTGCAAAAGCTGGGTGACATCCTGTGCACTCATGTAGCGAATTATATCGCTGACCAGCCATTCGTGGTACGTTTCCCTCGATGGCTTCGATTCCGTCCACTCGCGTCCAACACGGCTTCCTCCTCCTGCTCGGCGCGGCCGCCGTCGCCGTCTCGTTCGCGATTCTTCAGCCATTTCTCATGCCGCTCGTCGCCGCCATCGCGCTCGCGATCCTCTTCTACCCCCTCCACCACCGCATCCACGGTTACCTCCGCCGCCCCGGTCTCGCCGCCGGCCTCTCCGTACTTTTGGTCATCCTGCTCATCGCCCTTCCCGCCATCGGCATCGGCTCCGCCGTCCTCCGCGAAGCTCGCCAACTCTACGACCTCGCCGCCAACAAGAGCGCCGCCGGCGGAGGCTGGGCCGAATGGACCGCCAACCTCCTCCACCGCTCCATCTCCTGGGCCGGAGTTGAATCTCCCGAAACCGAAGAGCAGATCCGCACCGCCCTCATCGATCGCCTCCAAGCCTTCGGCGGCACCGCCCTCGCCTTCGGCCGAGACGTTCTGGCGAACCTAGTCTCGCTCATTCTTAGCACGATCGTTACCCTCTTCAGCCTCTTCTATCTGTTTCGCGATGGCGTCCGGATCAAAAATCGATTGGCCCACATCATGCCTCTTGCCCCCGGTGCCGTCGATCGGCTCTTCACCGACATCGGGGAAAGCGTCCTGGCCAACGTCTATGGCATCAGTGCCGTCGCCCTCACCCAAGGCGGACTCATCGCCCTGATTTTTTATCTGCTCGGTCTCCAGTCCCCTGCTCTCTGGGGCACGATCGGCGGATTTTGCTCCATGCTGCCCATTGTCGGCCCCGCCATCGTCTGGGTCCCCGCCGCGCTGATTCTCGCCATCGGCGGCAGTTGGGGCAAAGCCGCTATCCTGGTCGGCTTCGGCACCGGGGTCATTGGCCTGGCCGATAACTTCATTCGCCCTTACGTCATCAGCGGCCGGGTGAACCTCCATCCGCTGCTCGTCTTCTTTGCTTTGCTCGGCGGCGTCGAAGCCTTCGGCTTCCTGGGACTCTTCATCGGCCCGGCCACCCTTTCGGTGGCCGTCGCCGTCTTCGAACTCCTTCGCGCCGACGCTACTCCTGCTCCCGTATCGGACCGTACTTCCCTTTAATCGCCTGCCGCCCGTCCGCCGGCATCGGATCCTCCGGCTGCGTCGACTTGCTGAGCCCTGCCTCCACCGCTTTGTTTCCGAACTTGCGCCGTGCCGAAAGCTTCAGGTCCTCCCCGCTGCTGCCCGACAAGTCCTTGGCCAGGATCGTTCCCGAAGTGGCCACGCCTGGCGTGAAAACCACCAGCGCTACGTAGTAGGTGCCCGTCCGCAGCGGCGAATTCGCCCCCGGGGAAATCGTGATCTTTTCGTTCCCGGTCAACCCCGTGGAGCTGAAATCAGCCACCACGTTGCCGTTTTGAACGACCGGCGGAGACCCATACCGAACATACAGATCCAGGTCCGCCCCGGGCGTGTCCGTGTTCAGTTCGATCTCCATCCGCGACACATTCGTCACGTCCAGGCGAAACGCGCTGTCTCCCGACAAGAGCGTCGGACCCGTCACCGCCCCAAACCGCCACGGCGTGGCTTGGCCGAAGGTCAGCCGTTGGTTCGCACCTGCCGCGGGTGCCGTCGGGGCCCGCTCCACCGTCGCGGTCACGACCCCGGTCACCTGTGTGTTCCGAGCAAAGTTACCCAACCCGATGAAGTAGGTCCCCGGTTCGAGCGGCGGGCTTGACGTCCGGGTAATCGTCAGGGATTCGTTCCCGGTCGGCCCTTCCGCAAAGAAGTCGGCCAGAATTTCGCCGTCGCCCAAGTCCACATCCGACCCGCGACGGACATACAGATCCACGTCCGCATTCGGCGTCGTCGTGTTCAACCGAACCGTCAAACTGGTCGCCCCCGTCGGTACCTGAATCCGGAATCCGGACGTTCCCGCGTAAAGCGTTGGCTCAGCCGTCGCCGGTAGCGTAAACCGTCCCGGCACGCCCGAACTCAACTCGACGGCGTTCTGCGGCGGTGTCGCGGCGGAATCAATGTAGACAACCACCGATCCTTCCACCCGCACCCCCGTCGCAAACAAACCCAACGAAATGAATAACGTTCCACTTCGCAGCGCCGGCGTCGATTGGGGCGTGATATCCAAGCTTTCGTCTCCTGTCGAGCCCTCCGATTTGTAGTCCGCGACGACCGCCCCACCCGCAATTGCCGGAGCCTGCGCAAATCGAGCGTACAGGTCCACGTCCGCATTGGGTGTCGTCGTCTGTAAAACTACCCGAACGCGACCCGTCCCGGACGGCACTTCAATCCGGAATGAGGGGTCGGCCACCAGTGCCGCCGCACTCACCGGCGCAATCGTGAACCGCTGCAGCAAGCCTGCAATCAGCGGCTGCCCGACCGTGTTGGAAGAGCCTGCTGTCGTCACGGTTGCGAGCACCGTGCCGTCAATCCGTTTGTTGGGTGTGAAAACACCCAACGCGATGAAGTACGTCCCAGCCCGCAGCGGCGGCGTCGATTGCGGCGTGATCACAATTGTCTCGTCCCCAGTGTCCCCCTCGGACGAGTAGTCGGCCTGCACCGCGCCACTGCTCACCCGCGGTGCCTCTCCCGCTCTCACGTACAGGTCCACGTCCACTCCCGGCGTCGTCGTGCGAATCCGTACTTCCAGCCGGGTCGCCCCCGCCGGAACCGAAATCTGGTACGCGTTCTCGGCGCTGATCAACGTCGGGCTGCTTACCGGCTCGAGCGAATACGCGCTTGGCGCCCCTGAGGTCAACGTCCGATTCCCGCCCGCCGGCGGTGGCGTCGTTCCCCCACTGGTGACCGTGGCCGTCAATCGCGCCGAAATCCGGGTGTTAGCCGTGAATACGCCTAAATTGATGAAGTACGTCCCCGCGCGCAGCGCCGGGCTCGAAGTCGGCGTTATCGTGATCACCTCGTTGGCGTCTGGCCCTTCCGATCGATGGTCGGCCACCACGGCGCGATTCACCACCTCGGACTCGGCATTAAACCGGGCGTACAGGTCCACATCGACGTTCGACGTCTGGGACTCCAACCGGATCTCCAACCGCGTCGCGCCCGTCGGTACGTCGATGCGATAGGCGTTGCCGCCCCCGAGCAACGTGCCCGCCGTCGTCGGTTCCAGGGTAATCGCCCGTGCCGTTCCCGACGTCAAAACCACCGGGCCAGACGCGGGAGGCGGGGCCGTACCACCGGTCACCGTCGCCGTGAGCCGCGTCAAAATTCGAGTGTTCGCCGTAAACACCCCGAGATGAATGAAGTACGTTATGAATGAAGTACGTTCCCGCGCGCAGCGCCGGGGTCGTCGAGGGGGTAATCGTGATCACTTCATTCGCCGCGTCGCCTTCCGATCGATGGTCCGCCAAAACGGCCCGATCGGCGACCACCGACTCCTGTCCGAATCGCGCATACAAATCGACGTCCACGTTCCGCGTTTCGGTCTCCAAACGAATCTCCAGCCGCGTCGCTCCCTGCGGCACATCGATCCGATAGGCGTTGCTTCCGGTCAGCAGTGTGCCCGACGCCACCGGTTCGAGCGTAATCGCCCGTGCTACGCCAGAGGTCAGCGCGATCGCTGCCGAACCGGTAGGGGGAGGAGTTGTCGTGCCTCCGGTCACAATCGCCGTCAGTGTTCCTCGTGCTTCTACTCCTGTGGTAAACAAGGCCATCGCCACGAAATAAGTTCCCGCCCGCAGCGCCGGAGAGGAAGTCGGGGTAATCACAATCGTCTCATCGCCGCTGTCGGTCGCCGCCGAGAAGTCCGACGTGACCCGTCCTTCGGTCAACACCGGAGCGCTTCCGGCCCGGGCGAACAGGTCGATATCGACGTTCGGCGTGCTCGTCCGCAGCCGAATCTCGAGCCGGGTCGCGCCCTGCGGCACGTCCACCCGATAGATTCCCGGCAGCAGCGAAGCGCCCGCCACCGGTCCCACCGTGAAGTTAGCCGCCACGTTACTGGCCAGCAGGGTCCCGGTGGTTCCGCCCCCGGTCGGAGGCGGCGTCGGCGCCGGGCCGGTGGTCCGTTCTTCGAGAAAGCCTTGCAGGGTCGGGTAGGCCGTGGAAAACTTGCCGTACCAGTCGTAGGCCGGGGTCAGATCACATTCCGTTTTCCCGGCTGCCGGCTTCGGCCCGCCCGACAGCATTCCCACAATCAAGCCTTCGTTCGTGAAAATCGGCGAACCGGACGAGCCGCCCTCGGTCACGCCCGTCCGCCAAATAATTGTGTGAAACTTCGGCTCTGGCCGTCCCCGGGTGATGATCGGATCCGCCCGGTTTCCGAAAGAAATTCGTTTATAGTCGCCCGTGGGATGGTGGATCCCGGTCACCGCCGCGCCAATCGGCAACTCCTCCGGCATCCAACCCGCAAACGTGACGCCGTTCGGGAGCGCCCCGGTCAATCGGAGGAGCGTAAAGTCGCCTTGTTCCATCGAGCCGCCGGCCATGTAGGTCGCCCCCACCGTCGTCGGCACATCCCGCAGACTCCTCGGCGCCCCATTGCAAACGCTGGACTGATAGAACCAAAATGCCTGCACCGAACGCGCTTCGGTGTCGTTGCTGATGCAGTGATCGGCCGTCAAAAAGTAGGGAATTCCGCTGTTGTTTCGGGTGTTGACGAGCGAACCCGAGCAAAGCGCCCCACCGCCATTGGTCTCAAAGAGGTACCGGGCCACACCCCGCGCCTTGTCCGCCCATTCCGGGTAGCAGCTCACATCCAGATTGCAGCTCAGCGCCGCGGCCCGCGGAGCCGACGCCGTGCCGACGTTCGCCGCAATATGGCTGATCCGGCCCAGTTGGAACGGCAGCATCCGCGGAGCACCCGCGGCGGCCTCAAACTCCAACACCACCGATTCGCCCTCCACGAGCCCTGACCAGGTATCTTCGCCGCCTTCGTACGGGCCAACCGGCTGCGTCGGGTTCGTTTCGTCACCCGGATAGAGCCAAACCCGTCCCGCCCCGGCCGCAAAGTTCACAAACTCGAGCCGGAGCCCGGTCGCACCCGGCGATCGAAGCGCCGCCTGAAACACCGCCCGTCCGTCCGGCAACTCGCTCCACTTCCCGCGGCCCAAAAACTCATCGCCGCCCAAACGATGGACCCCGGCCCGCATCACCCCCGGCTTCAGCATCTTCGGGGCGCGCTCGGCCTCCGAGACGGGACCCATCCAAAATTCCGTCGGCCGACCGACCCGCGCCAGCGGCCGGTTCACCGGCGCGCGATCCACCGTTTTCAGGGTGAATGGCGGCACGGGGGCCGCCCACAGGGCGCTCGCGCCCACCAACAAAACGGTGAATCGAAGAAACATATTTAGCCTCACGAGAACAAACGCGGAATCAACGAGCAAAATCGTCGGGAAATTCAATCAAATTTCGGGCTCCCAACGAGCGCCAGAACGCCAAGACGCTTATCGACAGGATCATGAAAAATGTTGCAAATGCTGTTGGAGCGTACCAGACGTTCCAGTCCAGCCCCAAGACCAGGGCATTGGAAGAGTTGAAGAAAAACATCGCCGCAATAATCGCAATCAACCCCAACCGCAGCATCAGGAAACTCAATGCGGAAAATAGAACCACGTAGGTGGCAAATGTTGTAGCCCACTCCGACGGCTGGCTGGTTCCACTCGCCTGCCCCGCAAAAATCAAGGCCATCACCAGCACCGCGATCCAATCCCGGCGCAGTAGGGTCCGGAGTCCGCTCATCACCAGGAAGAGCAGCAGCCCCGCTTGTAAGCTGCCAACCAGCAAACCGCAGATTCCGCCAAACCACCGCCTCGTCCCCAGAAGTTCGGAGTCCCAGCCTCCGGCCACCGGTCCCTGGGTTCCCAAGCGCAGGCCCTCCGAGGCCAGTACCGCCATCATCAGCAGCAACCCCGCGGCCCCGCCAATTAACACATGGCTCCAAACGAGCGGGTCCTTCCACTGCCCGGCGAGTACCCGGTTCCAGGTCACAATCGACTGTGGCCAGCGCGCCCGCAGCGAAGGCTCAATCGCCAGATAAATTAGCCACAGAATGGCACCGAACAACAACCCCTGCGCCAAAATGTCGAAGATCATGATGACAAATGTCGTGGTCGGGACGAAATGTAGGTTACTCAGCCAGGTCAACTCCACCAAAAGTCCAGCGAAGATCGCCACGCGCAGGGCACCGCGCCGATCGATTCGTCCCGCCTTCCAGTTCCGCCGCGAGAGGAGCAGAACGAAAAAGGTCCCAATGCCGAGTCCTACTAATGAGATGGTCCTCTGCAATGGGCTGCCTACGTCCACGCCTCCGTCCTTCATCCAGGGCCAGCGAATTCTGACCTCCGTCACTTGTCCTTTCCACGACCCGATCTGCACGATCAAGTCCGTTCCAGGAATCACGGGATGCGGACCCCGCCACGCTTGGAACTGCTCGGCGGGGCTGGTCGGACTCTGCACCGGCGGAACCGAAGCAAATTTCTCGAAGTCGAGCTCGGCCGCTCGAAAAATCTCCTCCGCCGCCAGCGATGGTCCAGCCGGGGCGGTCGTGTATGGCACTCCTCGGAAGCTCCGCAGTCGGCCCTGGCTGTCGAGTTCTACCTGGACCATACCAGGCGCAATCGGCGCTGGGTTTGTTTCGGTTACGGTTCCCCGCGGGAGCGACGCCAGCGGGGCAAGCGCTTCTCGATACTGCAGTAACCCCGGCCCTTCCGCCGACAACCAACGGTCCCAAGCCCGTTCGGGCAGAGTTTGCAAATGCCGCAAGAGCAGAGGCCGCTCCAGTAGTCGGACCGCCGTGTCGGTTGGTTTTTGGTTGTACCCGAAGCGCGCTGCAATCTCTCTCGCCTTCTGGGCCAGAACTTCCGGAGGGAACTCGGTGGGGGCCCGGTGGATCGCGTACTGCTGCTGTCGAACCCAGGGCAGGGCTACCAGACACAGCAGGATGGCCGCCAGACAGGCGATGGAATACTTGAGGGCCAGCCCGTCGGTCGCGCCAGCGGCGGCGACCATTTCGGGCGACGGCGTTTCGCCCGCGGCCAACGCGGCGGCCAGCGGATCGCCGCCGGGCAGCGCCGCCGCTACCGCCAGCGCTGAACCCGGGCGCCGGGCCGGGTTCGGATCCAGGCACCTCAGGATGGCCCTCTCTACGGCGGGGTCAACGTCCGCCGCCAACGAACTGACGCTGCTCGGTCGAGCCGACTCCTGCAGGGCGATCAACTCCTGAACGGTTCCGGCCGTATACGGCCGCACCCCACTGAACAACTCATACAAGACCAGCCCGAGAGCGTAGATGTCGCTCTTGGCCGTGACCTCGGTGCCTTTCAACTGCTCCGGCGACATGTAGGCCGGGGTCCCGTTCCGCGCCTCCGGCCCGGACAACTGATCGGCAATCGCCGCCAATCCAAAGTCCAGAATCATCACTTCGCCCTTTTTGTTGAGCATGATGTTCTGCGGCTTCAGATCACGATGGATGACTCCTTTGTCGTGCGCCGCTTGCAGACCGGCGCAGATCTTGCGGGCAATCTGGGTGGCTTTGGCCGCCGGCAAACGGCCGATTCTGCGGAGCAGGGTCGACAGATCCTCGCCGTCGACGTACTCCATCGAAAGGAAGGGGATCCCATCGACCTCTCCGATGTCATACACGCGGCATACATTCGGATGCGAGACCTGGCGGGCGACCCGGACTTCGCCTTGGAACCGCTCAAGCAGACGATCGTTC
>JAPKZA010000349.1 GCA_026394015.1 Acidobacteriota bacterium | reverse complement strand
GGCGATAGGCAAGAAAGCCATAAACAGGGGGACGCCAGACGTCGACGTTGCCGTAAATGCATTGGCAGAGCGGGAAGGAGACGTGGAAGATGATCGAGACCAGATGGGCGAAGACGAGCGCCTCCTGGGCGGTCTCTACGCGTCGAATGGAAAGGTCGTTGGTGAGCGCGTGGTGCGGCGCGGGAAACGATTCGGCGAGCATGCCAGGGGCCGACTGTTGAAAGGCGTAGCCAAAGTCGAGCATCGCGGCGCGGTCCGGCGCGGCCGCATACTGCTCGCAGAGCCAGAACGAGGAACCCGTCCGCAACCCGTCGTAGTGCGCGGTTAGGGTTTTGAGCACTGTCGGCAGTTGCGGCGTCGGGCCCGTGAGCGAGGAGATGTTGAAGGCCGTCGTGTTGTAGCCCGAGTGGATCGCCAGCGCGCCTGGCAGCGCGACGGCGCTGCCGGCGTGCGCGTAGAAGCGTGACGCCAGCCGATGATTGGTTTCGATGAGAACGTGGGGGGGCGTACCCATGGGGGGCATTATACTCACTGCAGGCTGAGCGGGTCGACGTCGATCACGAGCGACGTCAGGCCCCACTTCTGTTCGAGGGCGTAGCGGCGGATGCTGTGGAGGAGTTCGTTGAGCTTTTTCCGGTCGCTGGCCTTAATTAGGATCTGGTAGCGGAACTCTGCTTTCAAGCGTGGGACGGGCGCCGGCGCCGGGCCCATCACTTTCATCCCTTCCGGTTCGGGCTTCAGGAGCCGTTCGAGTTCGGTGCTCTTGCGGAGGGCGTCCTCCTGTTTCTCGTCGCGGACGAGCAGGTTGGCCAGCGCCGCGAATGGCGGGTACTTCATGCTCCGCCGGAACAGGATCTCCTTCTCGTAGAAAGCCGGGTAGTCCTGCACTGCGGCGAGGCGGATGGCGTAGTGTTCGGGGTTGATGGTTTGCAGGATCACGCGCCCCGGCAGGTCGCCGCGACCGGCCCGGCCCGACGCTTGCGTCAGCAGCTGAAAGGTCCGTTCGGCGGCGCGGAAATCGGGGACGCCGAGACCGATGTCGGCGTTGACGAGACCGACCAAGGTGACGTTCGGGATGTCGTGGCCTTTGGCGATCATCTGGGTGCCGACGAGGATATCGTAGTTCTTTTCGCGGAAGCCGGTGAGGATGGTTTCGAAGTGCCGCTTGGTGGTGATGGTGTCGCGGTCCATCCGGGCGATGCGCGCGCCGGGCAGGGCTTTGTGAAGTTCGTCTTCCACCTTCTCCGCCCCGGTGCCCATGAAGTTCAGGTAGTCGCTATCACACTTGGGGCAGCGGTCCGGAATCTTGGCGGCGTGGCTGCAGTAGTGGCAGAGGAGGCGTCGGTCGCGCTTGTGATAGGTGAGGGTAACGGCGCAGTTGGGGCACTCGATCCGCTCGCCGCAACCGCGACAGGTGACGAACGCGGAGAAGCCGCGGCGATTGAGCAGGAGCATGGACTGCTCGCCAACGTCGAGGCGGTCGCGGAGGGCGTCGAGTAACTGGCGGGAGAAGGGGTTCTGCGTGCGGGTCTCCAGGAACTCCTGGCGCATGTCGACGATGTCGACGATGGGCATGGGCCGGTGGGCGACGCGCTCAGGGAGCTCGATCAGCTTGTACTTCTCGCGCTGGACGTTGTAGCGGGTCTCGAGCGACGGGGTCGCCGAGCCCAGGACGACGGTGGCGCCGGCTTGGGAGGCGCGGACGACGGCGACGTCGCGGCCATGATAGCGGGGGGCTTCCTGCTGCTTGTAGCTGCCGTCGTGTTCCTCGTCAACGAGGAGCAGGCCGAGGTTCTTCATGGGGGCGAAGACGCCGGAGCGCGTTGCGACGACGACGGTGGCCTCGCCTTGGCGAATGCGCCGCCATTGTTCGGCGCGTTCGGAGTCCGAGAAGGCGGAATGGAGGATGGCGACGCGATCGCCGAAGCGGGTGAAGAATTGGCCGGCGACGGCCGGAGTCAGGGCGATTTCGGGGACCAGTAACAGGGCGCTGCGGCCCTGGGTCAGGACGTGCTCTATGGCGTTGAGATAGACCTCGGTCTTGCCGGATCCGGTGACCCCCTGGAGGAGGAAGGCTTCGAAGACCCGGGCGTCAAGGGAGGCTCTGATTTGATCGAAGGCTGCTTGCTGGTGGGGGTTGAGGTCGTGCGGGGGGCGCTCGGAAGAGGTGAGGGCGAGCGGCGCCTGGCGGATGCCGAGGAGTTGGCGGCGGGCGAGGGCGCGGGCGGTTTGGCCCGCGTTCTTGAGGGTTTTCTCAAGTTCGGAGAGCTGGTGTTCGCCGGGATGGAGTTCGAGGAAGGCGAGGAGTTCCCGTTCGGCCTTGGGGAGCTTCAGCCCTTCGGGGCGGATGGTGAAGCGGACGCGGAGCTGTTCGGCCGGGGCGCGGAGGGGGTCTTTGGTTGAGATGTCCTCCTCGACGGTGATCCAGCCTTTCTTCTCGAGGGAGGTGAGGGCGGACTTAGCGGCGGGGAGTTTCTTGAGTAAGTGGGCAACGGAGAGGCTGCGGCGTTCGAGGAGGCGGAGGAGCTGAATGGCGGGTTCTTCGTCCTCGGTTTGGAACAGGAGTTGGCGGAGGACGTCGCGGCCGGTATCGGTGAGGGTGTAGACCTTGGAGCGGGAGGTTTCGGCGGTGGTCGGGGCCATGGACCGGAGGACCTCGCCGAGGGGGGCGCAGTAGTAGTGGGCGATCCACTTGGCGAGTTGGAGCAGGCCCGCGTCGAGGACGGGGACTTCGTCGAGGAGCTTTTCGACGCGCTTGACGGCGTAGGGAGGGGCGAGGTCGTGGGTGAGGAGGATGACGCCGGTGAGCTTGCGGCTGCCGAAGGGAACGACGACGCGAGCGCCGGGGAGGGCGCGATGGCGCAGGGATTCCGGCAGCTCATAGGTGAAGAGCTGGTCGACCGGGACCGGGAGGCTTAGGTCACAGTAGCGCATGGAAGGCGGAAGCTCCTGGTCGGCTCAGCGGATTGGTCGAGGGCTGAAGGAAGGCGGGTGTCAGGTTCGACGGGTTGCTGGGTGGCCCGCGCCGAGGACTGGGGGGGTAGTTTGTCTGCGGCGGGCTGAAGGATGGCCCGCGCCGCGGACCACGGGGATAGTCCGTCGCCGGCGGGCTGCAGGATGGCCAGAGCCGAGGACTGCGGGAGCGATTGCATGGTTGCCAGCGCCGATGACGCAATCCTGATTC
>JAPKZA010000173.1:1169-1735 GCA_026394015.1 Acidobacteriota bacterium | reverse complement strand
CGTAGTCGTGACCGCAGCCACGCTGGTATCAGTCATGAACGGCTGGCGCGCCGGAGGTATGCGCCGTGTCCACGATTTTGGCGTCTCCTGTTTGATCCGTGGAGTTTCCAGGGCACTCGCCGGCTGAAGTTCCGAAGTTTCGGACGGAGATGCAACCCTTGGTTGGCCTTGGGATGCGGCGGATCGGGTTTTCGGGCCATACGCGGTATGAGGCTGGGTTCCTGCCCAACGTCACGTTCCGCCCGATTCCGTCTCTTTGGGGTCACCCGGCCGGTGCCGCCAGCAACCCGGCCGATGCGAAGTTCCTGAACGAGACGATTGGTCCGTTTGTTCCTGTGGCGGGCCAGTAAGGGGCGGTTGGGTCATGCAGCATGCGCTGTTCGGTTCTAAAACAGTCGAGGATTTCGATGGGCCCAACGATATGGCGATTGAATTCGTCGAGTTCGTCGGCGGGTATCCAATACTCTTCGTGAATTCGTGCCCCAGCTCGTTGCACTTGGTAGCGATCGAGGAACGACTTTTCGATGTGAAATACGAGCACGAAGCCGATTCCGCCGTCTTTCGTG
>JAPKZA010000173.1:0-1117 GCA_026394015.1 Acidobacteriota bacterium | reverse complement strand
TCTTTCGTGTTCCAATCGCGCGCGATTTGCGTGGCGTACTCGCGATTCACGACTGGATAAAAGATAGGCTGCTCGGGAAGACGCGGAGGAAAGGCCTGCCAATTTGCAGCTCGAATCAGTTCGAGTTCGACCTCTCCCGTTGGTCGAAAGAGGACTAGGGTAGGCGGCTTCTGTTCCTCGGAATGTCGGGTTAGCCCCACCACGTCTCACCGGGGGCCAGGTGCTTTTTGGCTACGTCGGGGTTCAGTTCGATGCCGAAGCCGGGCTTGTCCTGTATGGTGAGATAGCCGTCCTTGATGATGGGCCCTTCGTGGATGACGAGATCCTGCCACCAGTCGATGTACTTGGCGAGTTCGTGGATGCGGAAATCGCGCATGGAGGCGGCGGCGTGGCAGGAGGCGATGGTGCCGATGGGGCTGGCGGGGTTGTGGGCGGCGGTCGCAATGAACGAGTTTTCGGCGAGATCGTGGATGCGTTTCGATTCGAGCAGCCCGCCGGATTTGGGAATATCGATGTGGACGATGTCGCAGCCCTGGATATCGATGAGACGGCGGAATTCGCTGCGGGTGTAGAGATTTTCGCCGGTGCAGATGGGGACGTCGACGGCGTGGGTGACGCGGGCCATGGCGTCGGCGTTGCCGGGGGGGACGGGGTCTTCGAGCCACATGGGGTTGGCGGGGGCGATGACCTGCGCCATCTTAATGGCGTCGCGGACGTCGTACTTCCAGTGGGCTTCGACGCCGAAATCGATGTCGGGGCCGAGGGTTTCGCGGACGGTCTGCATGGCGCGGCCGATGCGGTTGAGGTCCTTGATGGTGAGGCCGCGGGTGTAGGGGTCGTGGCCGGGTTCTTTGTATTCGGGGTCGGCTTTGGGGGGGATGCCGTCGCCTTGGACTTTGAAGGCGGTCCAGCCGAACTTTTCGGCTTTGGCTTCCTGCATTTGGGCGCGCCAGGAGCCCATGTCGAGGACGTCGGGGGGCGTTTGGAGGGTGCGGTAGAAGCGGACGCGATCGCGGAAGCGGCCACCGAGGAGGTTGCAGGAGGGGGTTTCGAGAATGCGGCCGGCGAGGTCCCAGAGGGCGATTTCGATGCCGGAGGCGGCGGTGACGGTGACGCC
>JAPKZA010000075.1 GCA_026394015.1 Acidobacteriota bacterium | reverse complement strand
GGGGGGTGGGGGGGGGGGGGGTGGGGGGGGGGGGGGGGTTCGGGGGGGGGGGGGGGGTGGGGGGGGGGTGATTTGGGCGAAGGATTTTTGGGCGGAGGCGGAGTGGTCGGCGATGATGAGGGCGCCGCGGAGGAAGCGGGCGAGGAGGACTGAGGGGTGGTGGAAGAGGGGTTGTTTGGTTAGGGAGCGATGGAGGGCGGAGACAGCGAGCAGGGCGGAGTGGATACGGCAGAGGGCGAGGGCGGGAGAGGGGGGATGGAGTTCGGGGTGGACTTCAGGGAGTTCGGCGGCGGCGAGGAGGGCGGGGGTTAAGAGGGCGTGGCCGAGGGTGAGGAAATCGGGAGGGAGGGGGAGATCGAAGGGGTCATCGGGGTCGAGGGGGAGGTAGCGTTCCTGGATGACTTTGAGGTCTTTGTGGTGGGTGAGGACGGCGACTTGGAGGCAGAGCCAGTCGGCGGGGGAGAAGGCGGGGACGAGGCAGGAGAAGGCGAGGGAGAACACTTCGTGGCGGTAGGGGAAGCGTTCGCCGCCGTGGAGCATGGCTTGAAAGCCAGGGTGGGCTTTGCCTAGATCGTGGAAGAGGGCGGCGAGGCGGAGGATGGGGAAGAGGTTGGGCTGTTGGGCGAGAAGAGGGAGCCCGGGGTGGCGGAGTTCGAGCGAACGGATGGAGGCGAGGACGTCGAGGAGGTGGGTGGAGAGGGCGACGCCGGCGGGGTGATCGGTAGTGGCACTTTTCGCGAGGAGGGTCATGTGGGAAGCCGGTGAAAGATGACGGCTCGATGGAGGCCTTGGACGAGGGGGGAGGCGGGATCGATCCACCAGGGGCGGGGTTCGGAGGGATGGAGGAAGGTCCAGTTGGGAGCGGGGGTGGGGCCGAGGGGGACGGATCCGGCGAAGACACGGGTGCGGAGGTGGATGAAGCGTTGGAAGGTGACGAGGCGTTCAGGGGGAGGGCTAATGAGGGAGGGCATCATGAGGGTGGTGCCTTGGGCGAGGAAGGGACGGTCGGAGAAGGGGACGAGGGTATTTTCGAGGTAGGCGTTGGGAGAGGACGGGAGTTCGCAGCGTTCGACGGAGACGACGGCGGCGAGGTCTTGACTACGGCCGAGGGAGAGGCAGAAGACGGGGGCGAGGAAGATGTCGGCGAGTTCGGGCGGATCGAGGTAGAGTTCGAGGCGGGTTTGGAAGAGGAATTCGCGGAGGTAGGGTTGGACGGAGCCTTCGATGTTTTTGGGGTATTTGACGCCGAGGCTTTCGATTTTCCCGCCTTGGGGATAGATGACGTGTTGGTGTTCGAGGTCGGTGGTTTTGCGGCGGGCGGTGAAGTTGTAGGCGAACTCGAAGGAGTCCGGATGGGGGTATTCGCCGAGGGCGGCGGCGAGGAGGCCGTGGATGGTGGAAGGGGGAGGGGCGTCGAAGGTGAGCTGTTTGGCGATGAGGAAATGGGGATGGCGGAAGGAGGCGGTGGGCGCCTCCAACACGACTTTACCAACGAGGCGATTAGGCGAGCCAGGCATCGTTGGTTTCCAGGTGTTGCTGAAACTGGCGGAGGACTTCGACGGGGTGCCCGGTTTGCACGGTGATGCCGGAGGGGAGGGTGGGGATTAGTTGATCGAGTTTGGCTCGTTCGTCGTCGAGGAAGCCTTTGGTCCAGCCGAAGTAGATGGGGGAGAGGAGGTCGTCGGCGAAGACGGATAGGGCTTCGCGGAAGGCGTCTTGGTGGAAGTAAGTGGGTTGGGTTTTGGAGCCGGAGAAGGAGCGGTAGAAGGGGTTGTTGCCGTGTTTGAGGACGGCACCGAGGAAGATGACGGGGGCGACGTCGGTGTAGTGGAGGGAGAGTTTGGCACCGCCTTGGAGGGTGGCGAGGCCACTGATAAGGGTGGAGACGCGGGCGCGGCGTTCCGCGATGGGGAGGCGGAAGGCGGGTTGTTTGTGAAAGACGAGGGATTCGAGGTTGCGGGCTTTGGCATTATCGCGGCGGTGGGAGTCGAGATTGCGGAAGCCGACGCGTTCGGAATCGAAGAAGGTGCCGGCGGCGCGGAGGTCGAGGGAGAGGGAGCCGAGGAGGTGGGTGCGGTAGAACTCGTGTTCGTAGGGGACGGGGTTGCCTTCCTGGCGGGTCATGGTGCCGAAATCAGTGGTGACGCGGACGGGGGAGACGGAGACGAAGGTGGAGACGCGGAGGGGCGAAACACGGGTGATGTCGCGATCTTTTTCCAGGGGGCTGGCGAGAGCGGAGGCGTTGGCGTCGGCTTTCTTGGAGGGCGCGCGCATGTAGCCGAGGAGGTCGTCGTCCCAGTAAGTTAAAGGATCGGCGTCGGTGTAGGCGATTTTGCCTTCACGGTGGACGGGGGCGGCTTTCCAGGAGGGGTGATGATGTTCCAGGGTGTTGCGGAGCCAGTAGCGGACGGCTTGGGCGGAGACGTAGGGGAACGTTCCTTCGGGGGTGCTGATTTTCTTGACAACGATGGCGTTGTCGGTGCGGGATCCTGTATCGGCGCCGGCGTTGTTGAGGGCCGAGGCGGGACAATCGAGGAGGAGACAGCCAGTAAGGAAAGCCATATTGTGTGATGATTCCTGGGAGTTGGATTTAGTCGGCGGGTTCGGCGGTGACGTCTTCGATGACACCGGGTTTTCCTAGAAAGCCGCGTTGGTGGAGTTGTTCGATGAGACCGATGGCTATGAGATCGCGGATGAGGCCGGGGGATTCGAAGCCCATGGCATCTTCAGCGAGGAAGACATCGATGTAGTCATTGAGGGTGAAGAGGAGATCGGATTGGGCGGAGCGGCGTTGGGCTTTGACGAGGGCGTTGCGGATTTCCCAATCCTTGGATTTATAGAGGAGATCGTGGAGGAGGGCGCGATCGTTTTGCGAGTCGATGTAAGCGGCGAGGCGTTGGGCGAAGTCGCGAATGCGGGAGAGACGTTCCTGATTCATACCGATGAGTTCCTTGAGAAAGAAGGCGGTGAGCAGCCAGGAGGGGGTGGCGGCCCAGGCGAGGAAATCGTCCTTGGAGCGGGATCGACCGAGGAGATTGTAGCGGACGAAGGAGTTAGCTTTGAGGGGGTTGATTTGGCCGTCTTCGAAGATTTCGAAGAGCTGTTGGAGGACGGAGTTGGCGTTTCGGCCGGGCCCGACGAGGTTGAGGGTGGATTTTTTTTTGGCGTCTTCGGCGGTGGGCCAGCCGGTTTTGAGGAGGCGCTGCCAGAGGGGGCGGATGGGATCTTGATTTGCTTTGGCGAGGGTGCGGAGGCAAGTGCTGGGGATTTGGAAGACGTTGAGGGAGGGGCCTTGACCGGAGTTGGAGAGCCAGTAGGCGGTGACGGAGGATTGGGCGAGTTCGGCTTCGTTTTGTTTGGCGAGGGCGGTTTCGCGAAAGAGATCCTGGAGATCGTGGAGGATGAGGGTGCGGGGGGATTTAGCGTCGGGGTATTTGCCGTCGGCCGCGTTTTCGCGAGAGAGGGTGGGATCGGGGCCTTTGCCGAGGGGGAGTTGGTTTGCGGTAGCGAGGTTGAGGAGGCGTTGATTGTCTTGCCAGTAGCGTTTGGCGAAAGCTAGGGTGAGGGCTGGGTGGTCGGCGTCGGTCTCCAGTGTTCAT
>JAPKZA010000438.1 GCA_026394015.1 Acidobacteriota bacterium | reverse complement strand
GTCTGGGTCGGATTCCCCGTGCTCCGCCAATGCTTCACCGAAGTCCTCGGCTGGACCCAAACCACCAATAATCCGAACGGCGCCGATCTCTATCGCTTGAAACTGCAGGACGGCGGCTACCTTCTGGACGGCAAAGTTCGGCCCTTCGGGGTGACCCAGCAGTCCATCCGCGTACTCCAGAAAGATGGCAAGCTGCGCGAGGAACCGCTCACCATCCGCCAATCCCAACACGGCCCGCTCGTGGTGGACCAGAAAGACGCGGCCATTGCGATGCGGGTGACCGGCCTCGACCGTCCCGGGCTCTTTGAGCAATTCTGGAAGATGGGGCTGGCCCGCAATCTCGCCCAGTTTCAGGACGCGATGCGCATGCAGCAACTCCCCATTTTCAACACCGCCTACGCCGACCGCGACGGCCACATTCTCTACGTCTATAACGCCGCGCCGCCCGTTCGCGCCCGTGGCGATTACCAGTTCTGGAGCGGTGTCGTGCCGGGCGATCAGTCGGAACTGATCTGGTCGGGATCGAAAATCGTTCCTTATGACGAGTTGCCCAAGGTCATCGACCCGCCCTCCGGATGGGTCCAAAACAGCAATGATACGCCGTGGACATCGACCTATCCCATGCTGCTCGACTCTTCGAAATTCCCGTCGTATATCTCGCCCCCTACCGGCATCACCACCCGCGCGCAACGCGGCATTCGCATCCTCTCCGGGGCGAAGAAGATGACCTTCGAAGACGTCAAGGCCGGCAAGCTCTCCACGCACGTCGAAACGGCCGATCAGTTCGTTGACGATCTCATCGCCGCCGCCCGCCGCCTCGGTTCGGACCAAGCCAAGCAGGCTGCTGCCGTACTCGCCCAATGGGATCGCGCGACGGAAAACGACAGCGACGGCGCGTTGTTGTTCTATCGTTTCCTGCAAAGCGCCGGCCCCGGCTTTCAGTCCATCGGTGGATTTGCCGTGCCCACTGACGAGAAGAAGCCGCTCGATACCCCGCGGGGTTTTGGCGATCCGGCCAGAGCCGTGAAGGCGCTGGAGGCGGCCGCCGCCGCGATGCAAAAACAGTACGGAAGCCTGCACGTGAAGTGGGGCGACGCGGTCCGCCTTCGCCGCGGCACGCTCGACCTGCCCGCTAACGGAGCCCCGTCCGCGATGGGGGCCATCCGCACTTCCACCTTCGGTCGCCCTGTCGATGGCAAAGCCGAGATTGTGCACGGCGATACCTTTTACGCCGTCGTTGAATTCTCGACGCCGCAACGCGCCGAAGCGCTGCTCGGTTATGGCAATTGGTCAAAGCCGGGGTCGAAACACGTCGAAGACCAACTCCCGCTCGCGTCGCGAAAAGAGATGCGGCCCGTGTGGCGAGCCCGCAAAGACATCGAAGCGAATCTCGAAAACCGCAAGGCTTGGAACTAAATGCCGATGCGCCTTCTTCTCTCGACGCTCTTCGCCTTCGCCCTATTCGGTGCCGATTGGCCCCAACTTCGCGGCCCCGACGGCTCCGGCCTCTGCCCCACCTGCGGGCGGCTCCCGACCGAATTTGGAGCCGCCAAGAACGTCTTATGGAAGACCGACCTTCCCGAAGGAAAGTCCTCCCCCGTTCTCGCGGGAGACCGCATCTTTCTAACGGCCGCCGAAGGCGACGACCTCATCACGCTCTGCCTGAACCGCACGACCGGCAAGCTCCAGTGGCGCCGTTCCGTCCGCGCCGCCAAGCGCGAATTCCAACACACGCTCAACCACCGCGCCGCGCCGACCCCGGTGACGGATGGCAAATCGCTCTACGTCTTCTTCGCCGATTTCGGCCTCGTTTCCTATGATTTTGCAGGAAAACAGCGTTGGCAACTCCCCCTCGGCCCGTTCAATAGTCTCCACGGAGTCGCGGCTTCGCCCATCTACGCCGACGGGAAAATCATCCTCGTCTGCGATCAGGACACCGACGGCTACATGATCGCGGTCGACGCCACCACCGGCAAGGTCGCCTGGAAAACTCCCCGCGACGTCAGCAACGGCTACGCCACCCCGGTCATCTACCGGCCCGCCCACGGCCCGACCCAAATCATCGCCCCCGGCTCCTATCAGCTCACCGGCTACTCCGTCGCCGACGGCAAGCCGGTATGGTACGTTCGCGGGCTGACCTGCCAACCCAAATCGGCACCGACCGTCGCGGGCGATATTGTCTACTTCAACGGCTGGACGCCGGGGAACGACACAGGCCAGCAGGTGGAACTGCCGGCGTATGCCGAGGTCATCGCCAAAGCCGACGCCAATCACGATGGCAAGCTCACCCAGGCCGAACTGCCGCAGCCCTGGCAGCCGACGGGAACCTGGAAGGCCGTCGACCTGGATCGGGACGGCTTCCTGAACGAGCGGGAATGGACCTTTTTCCGATCCCGCCGCGCCTCGCGCAACAGCGTTCTGGCGGTGAGGCTGGGAGGCATCGGCGACGTGACAGCCACCCATGTCCTCTGGACGTTTGAAAAGTCGCTCCCGGACGTCCCGGCTCCGCTCGTCTACAACGGCGTCGTGTTCCTGGTCCGCAGCGGAGGCATCGCGACCACGCTGAACGCCGAAACGGGCAAGGTGCTTAAGCAAGCCCGTTTAACGGGGGCGCTGGAAGATTTCTACTCGTCGCCGATTGGGGTCGACGGCAAAGTCTACATCGCCAGTGAGCACGGCAAGGTCGTAGTGCTAACCGCCACCGGCGATTGGCAGATTCTCGCGATCAACGATTTCGACGCCGATATCTACGCCACGCCCGCCATCAGCGACGGCAAAATGTATGCCCGGACCCGGAGCGCGCTTTACGCCATCGGGTCGGCGAAGTAGCACCAACGGTTGTACTCCTGGACCCTACGAATCGATCCCAACCATTCAGGGCAGCACACCCATAAGGAGTACCGTGCCGCGAGCCATTATCATCCGAGAACCTCGCTCCAACCTTCCCCTTCTACCCATCGAACCAACTTTCCTTGCGTACCGTCAAGCAGCGATTCCGCATCTTCGTCCGGCAGACGAACCGCCCAATCAGTAATCCCCCAGGAGTTCACTTCCGTGCTCTCAGGATGAGGGTTGTCCAGAGATCGCCGCAGTTCCGCACGTACCAACTCGTCGCGAAGGGCCACCCTTACTCGACCCCGTTTGCCATTTCCTGATCTTACAACCGCAACCCTTTCTCCATCGCCGCACCACTCTCAACCGCGAACCTTCTCCTCTATGATAAAAAGCAATGCAGGTCGCAATCCCTGATCTCGATTCCCCCGCCATCCTCAACTTCAATCGCGAAGTAACCACCGTCGAGTTTGAAGCCTTTTGCGCGGCGAATCCCGATTTACGGGCCGAACTGACGGCCCACGGAGAAATCACGATCATGCCCCCAGCCGGTGGAGAATCCGCCTATCAGAGCGCCGATGTATGCATTCAGCTAGGTGTCTGGGCGAAGGCCACCCGCCTCGGTAAGGCCTTTGATTCCTCGGCCGCCTTTGTCCTGCCGTCCGGTGCCATCCTCTCCCCCGACGCCGCCTGGGTCGCCAACCAAAAGTTGCAACACCTTACCCCGGCCCAACGCCGTCGCTTCCTCGCCATCGTCTCCGACTTCATCGTCGAAGTTCTATCCCCGTCTGACCGCCGTGCCGCAACGGAAGCAAAGATGCTCGATTGGATCGCGAGCGGCGTTTCCCTAGCCTGGCTCATCGACGGAGACACCCGCACCGTCACAATCTATCGGTCCCACTTACCCCCGGAAACCCGCTCTAATATCCTAACCATCGCGGCCGAGGGGCCCCTTGCAGGGTTCACCCTCGACCTAACCGATATCTGGGCCGGCCTCTAACTTACCCTTGCGCGTAAGCCTCAATCGGCAAGCACGAACAAACTAAGTTCCGGTCCCCGTAGACGTTATCAATCCGTCCCACCGTCGACCAGTACTTATCGACCCGCGAAGTCCCGGCCGGGAAACAACCTTCCGCCCGCGGATACTTCCGCTTCCAATCGTCTTCCACAATGTCATGCACCGTATGCGGAGCATGACGCAGCGGCGAATCGGTAATCGCAAACCGCCCGTCCTGAACCTCTTGAATCTCCCGCCGAATCGCGATCATCGCATCGCAGAACCGGTCGAGCTCATGCAACGATTCGCTCTCGGTCGGCTCAATCATCAACGTACCCGCCACCGGGAAACTCATCGTCGGCGCATGGAAGCCGTAGTCGACCAGCCGCTTCGCAATATCATCCACAGTTACTCCGCATAGCTCCTTCAAAGGCCGCGGGTCGATGATGCACTCATGCGCCACCCGCCCGTTCGTGTTCTTATACAGCACCGGGAAATGCGGGCTCAACCGCTTCGCAATATAGTTCGCCGAAAGGATCGCCACCTCGGTCGCCTTCTGCAATCCCGCGCCGCCCATCATCAGGATGTACACATACGAAATCGGCAAAATCGAAGCCGACCCGTACGGCGCCGCCGAAACCGGCCCCACCGGAGCCGTCCCGCCGTCGATCACCGGGTGCCCCGGCAGGAACGGCGCCAAGTGCGCCTTCACCCCGATCGGACCCATGCCCGGACCGCCTCCGCCATGCGGAATGCAGAACGTCTTGTGCAGATTCAAATGCGAAACGTCCGCCCCGTAATCGCCCGGCCGGGACAAGCCCACCTGCGCATTCATGTTCGCGCCATCCAGATAAACCTGCCCGCCGTGCCGATGCACAATCGCGCAAATCTCCCGAATCGCTTCTTCGAACACCCCATGCGTCGACGGATACGTCACCATCACCGCCGCCAAGTTCGCAGCATGCTTCTCCGCCTTCGCCGTCAAATCCGCGATGTCGACGTTCCCATCCGCATCGCAACTGACGACGACCACTTCCATGCCCACCATGTTCGCCGACGCCGGATTCGTCCCATGCGCCGAGGACGGAATCAAGCAGATGTTCCGATGCTTGTCGCCCCGGCTCAAGTGGTACCCGCGAATCGCCAGCAGCCCGGCATACTCGCCCTGCGCCCCGGAATTCGGCTGCAGCGAAACGGCGTCATACCCGGTAATCGTGCACAAATCCCGCTTCAAATCCTCGAACATCACATGGTAACCGGCCGCCTGCTCCACCGGGGCAAATGGATGAATCCCGCCAAACTCCGGCCAGGTCACCGGAGTCATCTCGGCCGTAGCATTCAACTTCATCGTGCACGAACCCAGCGGAATCATCGCCCGGTCCAATGCCAAATCTCGATCCGCCAGCTTCCGCATGTAGCGCAGCAACTCGGTCTCGCTCCGGTACTTGTGGAACACCGGATGCGTCATGAAAGCACTTTCGCGAGGCAGTGTAATCTCCGCCGCGACGGCCTCGCCCAACGTCCCGCCGAACACCGTCATGATGGCCGCGAGCGTCTCCGCCGTCGTCGTCTCGTCGACGGTAATGCCCAACGCATCCGAGCCCACCACGCGGAAGTTCATCCGCGCCGCCGTGCCGCGCGCGACGATCGCTGCCTGCTGCCCGCCGACGGTCACCGTCAACGTATCGAAAAACGTCCGGTTCTGAATCGCGAAGCCCGCCGCCCGCAAGCTAGCCGCCAACTGCGCGGCCTTCGCAAACACGGTGTTCGCAATGTGCGTCAACCCTTCCGGCCCATGATAGACCGCGTACATCGAAGCCATCACCGACAGCAGCACCTGCGCCGTGCAGATGTTCGAAGTCGCCTTCTCCCGCCGAATATGCTGCTCCCGCGTCTGCAGCGCCAACCGCAGCGCCGGGTTCCCCCGCGAGTCAATCGAAACGCCCACCAACCGTCCCGGGATGTTCCGTTTGTACGCGTCCTTCACCGCCATGTAAGCCGCATGCGGCCCGCCGTATCCCATCGGCACGCCGAACCGCTGCGTCGACCCGATCGCGATATCCGCCCCCATCTCGCCGGGTGGCACAAGCAACGTCAACGCCAGCGGATCCGCCGCAAAAATCGCTATGCCCTTCTGCGCATGAACGGCTTCCACCGCCCCCCGCAGATCCCGAATCTCCCCGTGCGACCCCGGATATTGGAAGATCGCCCCGAACACATCCGCCCCGGCCAACGCCGTCAGCGGATCGCCAACCACCAATTCCCAGCCCAACGGCTCGCTCCGCGTTTGTAGCAAGGCGAGCGTCTGCGGATGCACCTCCGCGTCCACAAAAAACCGCGTCGAACTCGACCCGGCCACTCGCTTCGCCAGCGCCATCGCCTCCGCCGCCGCCGTCGCCTCGTCCAGCAGCGAAGCGTTCGCCACGTCCAAGCCCGTCAGGTCGCAAACCATCGTCTGGTAGTTCAGCAACGCTTCCAAACGGCCCTGGCTGATCTCCGGCTGATACGGCGTATAGGCCGTGTACCAAGCCGGATTCTCGAGAATGTTCCGCTGAATCACCCCCGGCAAAATCGTCCCGTGGTAACCCATCCCGATCAACGAAGTGAACACCTGGTTCTGGTTCGCCAGCTCGCGCATCCGCCCCAGCGCCGCCGTCTCGCTCAACGCCGGGCCAAAGTCCAACGCCTTGGCCTGCCGAATCGATCCCGGCACGGTCTGCGCAATCAGGTCTTCGAGCGAGTCGGCATTCACCGCCTCCAGCATCGTCCCGATCTCTTGCGGCCCCGGCCCAATGTGCCGCCGCGCAAAATCTGTCGCCGCTGCCGCGGTCGTGGTCTTTGTCTGCAATGCGTTTCCCATAACTCTCCCTTTCAACACTCCGGAACATTCACGGCCAGCCCGCCGCGCGAGGTCTCTTTGTACTTCGAACCCATATCGGCGCCCGTTTGGCGCATTGTCTCAATCACCTGATCCAAACTCACCCGGTGGGTCCCATCGCCCAGCAAAGCGAGCGACGAAGCCTGCATCGCCTTCACCGCCCCAAACGCGTTCCGCTCAATGCACGGAATCTGCACGAGGCCCCCCACCGGGTCGCACGTCAAGCCCAGATGGTGCTCTATAGCAATTTCGGCCGCGTTTTCCACCTGTTCATTCGTCCCGCCCAGCGCCGCCGTCAACCCCGCCGCCGCCATCGCCGCGGCGGACCCGACTTCTCCCTGACAGCCTACGTCCGCCCCGGCAAACGAGGCGTTGCGCTTGATGATCGCTCCGATCGCGGTAGCGGCTAACAAAAACGTTTCGACCCCGGAATCTGTCGCCCCGCCGCAATGCTCCCGGTAGTAGCGCAGCACCGCCGGCACCACCCCCGCCGCGCCATTCGTCGGAGCCGTCACCACCCGGCCCCCCGCCGCGTTCTCTTCGTTCACCGCAATCGCATAGACGGCCGCATAGTCATTCACCGAATGCTTCCCCGGCCGCAACTTCACGTAGAGGTCCTTCGCCCGCCGCTTCACCTGCAAGCTTCCCGGCAGCACCCCGTCCCGGCTCAACCCCCGCTCAATACACCCGAACATCACCCCGCTGATCTTCTGGACTAGCGTGGAAACGTCAGCGCCGCGAGCGACTTCGTTCGCTCGCGCAACGTCGGCAATGGTGGATCCCGCCGCCATTGCCAGCAACTCCGCCCCGGAACAAAAGGGAAACGGCACGGCCCGCTCTTCAACCGCCACCTCTTCCCCTGCGCGAACCACAAACCCGCCGCCCACCGAATACCAAACTTCGCTCGCCGCGCCGCAGGTAAACCGCATCGAGTTAGCCGGCCCCGGCATCGCCGTCAACTGGTCGAAGACGATATCCCGCGCCGGGACAAACGCCGCCCCGCTGGGCAACCGTTTCGTCGCGCAGACCGTCGCCCAAGCCTGCTCCGCCTCGTCCGGGTCCATCGCGTCGGCCCGGTATCCCGCCAGCCCCAGAGTGACTGCTTTATCCGTCGAGTGCCCACGCCCCGTCCACGCCAAGGACCCATACAAGGTCACATGAATCGAACCCGAATGCCGCCCCGCAAAATCCCCAGCCGCCTTCATCGGCCCCATGGTGTGGGAAGACGAAGGACCCAAGCCAATCTTGAACAATTCAGCCAAGCCCACGGGAATATGTGACAAAGGACGGACCTCCCTTGCCCCATCTGTCGGTTCGCCTGAGAACGTTATTCCGTCGGCGGGCCTCTATAGCCACTTTCCAGATTGCGAACCCATCCGACGGTCCTTTTGCCTGAGAGTTTCCGGGGCGGTTGCTCCTTCGGCGCTGGGGATGTCCCCAATCTCTCCCGTCGTGGGTGTACTTCTCCAGACTACACTGAAATGGAG
>JAPKZA010000147.1 GCA_026394015.1 Acidobacteriota bacterium | reverse complement strand
TCACACAGGAGGGCCTTGCCATCCTATCGCCGGAAACCAGGGTGCCGATCAAAGTGGCGCTTACTCTACCGCTCGACCCCGTCGGGCTCGCCGAAATCAGATTCTAGGAGAGAGTAAGTGCTGTTTTGGACAGTAGTGACGCCGAGTAGGCGAAACGTCCATTTATAGAGGACGAAGAAAAGGACGAAGGCGACCAGGCCGACCGGCCAAGCCAAGTTAGAAGGAAAAGCCATCGCTACGACCATCATTAGATTGCACCCGTAAGGATCTACAATACCGCAACCGGGGAAGGAAGTTGCGTTTGCCGTCGACCCCACGCCTCACCCCCCGAATCGGGCAATCACCTCCTGCAAGTACTGCCGCGGCGCACGGTAACTCACGATCGCCACGTCGAGCGCCGCCGTGCCCCGATCCATCGTCAGAGCCCGCTCCATCCCGTCAAGAATCCATCGTGTCTCGTTGCCGAAGGCGCCGCCACCCAGCAGCGTAAGAAATAGTTTGTGGCTCCCGCCGCCGCGCGCGTTCAGGATCGCCGCACAAACCGTTCCCACCCGGCGACCCCATGGCGGGAATAGGCCACCGGCAACGCGGAACAGTAAGCCTGCGAGACCTTGTGGCCGCCCCCCTCGATAGTCACTTCGGTATCCCACAGCATCCCAATCCGCAACAAGCACCGAAGTCGATCGCGTTCCTCCTCACTGGATTCCGCCAGCCGTTTCGAAATCTCGCCCAAACCTTCCTCGGATGCCAACGCATATCCGTTCCTCACCTCCCATNNNNCGCTTCGCCGATACCCGCCAAACAATCGATCTGATTCTCCGCCGACTGGCCAATCTGTCCATTCGTGGCGGCAAAGTAATTCCGATAGATCGTTCCCGCACCCGCCGCAACGGCGCAGGCGGGCCCTTGAGTAAGATCATGTTCATAAAGTCCGACGCCCTGCTCCGGGGTAACACCCGGCCCCACCATTTCTAGCAAATTGAACTGCTTGGCTACTTGAAACACGGAACCCGCGTTCGCCTTCTCGGCATGCAGACGCTGGACATCCGCCACCACTTCACGCACCGAGATGCGACCCGTAATGGCGCTTTCACCCAGAGATCGAACACTCGCTCTGAGGTGGCCCAGAGACGGAACGTCCAAGGGCTTCTCGCGCACCTTTCGCGGCGAAGTCTCGCAAGTCATCGCCCAATCCCCCCTATACTCCGCCCGCTCCCTTGTGATACCGTCGGCAGCACCATTTTAGAACCAAGGAGTTCTCGCATGCACATTTCCACGTGGTTCGTCGCTCTCGCCCTGCCCGTCATCCTCGCCGCTCAGGACACTCGCGGCATCATCTCCGGTGCTGTCACCGACCCCCAGGGAGCCACCGTCACCGGCGCCAAGGTCACCGTCACCAACACCGGCACCGCCGCCGTCACCAAGCTCACCACTAACCAAAACGGCTACTACGAAGCCCCCCTCCTCCTCCCCGGAACGTACTCGGTCTCCGTCGAAGCCCCCGGCTTCAAAAAAGCCGTCCAATCCCGCATCACCCTCGGCCTCGGCGATCAACTCAAAATCAACGTCGCCCTCGAAGTCGGCGGCGTCACCGAGTCCGTCACCCTCTCCTCGGAAGCCCCCATG
>JAPKZA010000562.1 GCA_026394015.1 Acidobacteriota bacterium | reverse complement strand
GATTCTAGATGCGCTCAAAGTCAGCTTGCCGACCAAGTAAAACGTAGTCAGGCGAACAAGAGCCGACGGCCAGCCACAACCCTCACTGAATCAGCGATTTAGCGGCCAGAAGAGTGTTCGGTTCCGGGGGGAAGATCCGTCTGACACGGGTGTGCTGCTTTATGGACGAGGAACCCGATCTCAAAAACTGCAGTTTGTCTGGCGGGATCGGACCGGGAAATTGCTGCGGACTTTCGACCCACCGGTGGAAAGCGTTCGCACGTTCGCCTTATCGCCCGACGAAAGTCGCGTTGCTTACCAGGCCGTCGGGTCCCCGGGCGACGTTTGGGTGCTGGACCTCCAGCGCGGCGTTACGAACCGGATCACCCTGAAAGGCGGTGATAATCCGCAAGGGTCACCCGACGGCTCCGGCGCACCCGAGTTGCTCTGGAAGACTCCGGGAGGCGATGCGCGCCCGGACAGTGTTTCTCCGGACAATCAACATTTGTTGTTCAACGAGGGTGGCTTTTCATCCTTCCGCTGACCGGGGAAAGGAAGCCGATCCCTTATCTGGAGAAGCGATCCCGTGGGCAAGGCGCGGCTTTCTCGCCGGATGGCCGGTGGGTGGCGTATACGTCGAACGAATCGGGCAAGTCTGAAGTCTACATCCAAGGGTTTCCAGATCACCGCGGGAAGTGGTTGGTGTCTTCGGGAGTCGCTCCCCAATGGGGCTCCGGGGGCAAAGAGTTATTCTGGCTGGACAACGGCTCACTGCTGGCGGCGAACGTGGGGTTGCAGCCGGGGGGCGTGCGTTTGGGACGGGCGGAGCCGTTGTTCCGCGTCGCTGATTCGGGAGGTCTGCCGGGCTTCCAGCCGTCCCGGGACGGTCGCCACTTTTTGCTGCGTGAACCCGTTGGCGGGCAGCCGAGCCGGCCGATGGTAGCGGTGCAGAACTGTGTGGCGGGGCTACGCTAGCCGTTGCCGGGCCCTCGTTGCTAGAAGTTAGACAGGTAATCGATGCCGTTTGTGAGGTCCCGATTCGACGAGGCCAGCCGTAAAGCTCGGCGCACGTATTCTCTGGTGGAAAACCTCTGTTGCGGGATGAGCAGGATGCCCGAGTGGGACCGACCTACCTGTTGCCACTCGTGATGCAGCGCCGCAAAATCGCGAGCATTTGGCACTGACCAAGACGCGCGAATCCGCCGAGGCGAAGGTCAAGTGAGCCGCGTCATCCCGAGCGTTCATTCCGGCGTCGAGAGAGGTCGAAATATCCAGAGCCCGGCTCCGTAGGGCTTCCACCAATCTATTTTGGGCGGAATCTTCGTCGAAGTAGAGCTTCACCGTGGGAGCCTTGGTAAATCAGGGCCGGACCGGTAGCCTGGAGGAAGCAACGCCGAGGTCGTAGGCTTGTTCTTCGGCTTCGATATCGGCGTCCATCTCGGATTTGTTCGCGTGGTAAAAAGCGAGTGCGGCGTAGACCTGCCCGAGCGACAGGGGAGGCCGTTCCGCGGCGATCTCCTCCGGTAAGAGTCTCCGGCGACAATCCGTCGCCCGCCCGCAGCGTAGCGGCGAACCGATTTCGGTGGGTGCGACGGACAGGGCAACTTCAGTCAGTCGGACTGAGCATTAGACAGCGTTTGTGTGTGCTTCCTGGTCGCGGCGGCCTGCGGTGCGCCAGAGGAGTAGGGCACAGGCGACGCCGACGGCGCTAAGGCCAAGGAAGAAGAGCATCATGGGCTGGTAGCCGGCGGGGTTCCGGTCGGTGGCGCCGGCGCCATCGTTCAGCCAGCCGGCGACGAGGTTAGCGCCAGCGATGCCGGCATTCTGGACGACGAACATGAGGCCGAGAGCCGTGCCAAAGCGGTTCGGAGCCACGAGTTTGCTGGCCATGGGCCACATGACCGCCGGCACGAGGGAGAAGCTGACGCCGATGAGGGCGGTGGCCATCCACAAGCTCCAGTTTGTGAACGCCATGAGGGCGAGCGATACGGGGAGGAGAAAGGCCCCGAAAGCGAGCAGGGGAGCGTAGCGGCCAATGCGGTCGCAGAGCCAGCCGAAGAAGGGGGTGGCGAAGATGCTGGCGAGAAAGACATAACTGTTCATGGTGCCGGCAGCGGCGAGGGAGAGGCCGTGGGCGTGCTGGAAGTACTTGATGGAAAAGGTGCTGCGGAAGGCGAGGATGACGGCGTAATAGAAGACACAAAGCAAGAGCAGGTACCAGTAGGGTTTCCCAAAGTGCAGGAGATGGCTGAGGACGAAGGGGTCGGATTCGCGCTTGGCGGCGGGGGATCGGCGGTCCATGATCCAGTAGAATAGGGCGGCGGCGAGGGAGACAGCGGCCATGATGGTGGCGATCACGAGCGGCGGTTGCCAGCCTTGGGCATAGGCAGAGGCGAAGAATTCGGGGGACATATCGGCGGAGTAGGAGCCGAGGCGCCCGGTGCCGAGGGTGATACCCATGGCTAGGGCGAGGTGGCGAGCCCCGCAGTAGTCGGCGATGGCGGTAGTGGCACTGATGTTGAGTGTTTCGGCCCCGATGCCAAACAGAAGTCGCCCGGCGGCCATGCCGACGAAGGTGGGACTCCATGCGGTCAGGGCGGCGCCGAGCAGGCAGATGGCGGTGGTCCAAAGGGTGACACGGGCCGCGCCGAAGCGGTCGACGAGGACTCCGCCGACAAGCACGAGAACCACGTTGGGGAGGCTGTAGATGGCGTTGAGCATGCCGATCTGGATGTCGCTGAAGCCGCGCTGGGTCTGCAGGAGGTCGGCGATGGGGCCGATGGAGTCGTAGACGTAGTAGTTCCCGTAGAGGGCCACGGAGATGAGGGCCAGCACGAACCAGGCAATCGAATGGGATGCGACCATCGCCAGAGTGTAACAGGCGCGGAGTGGTATTCTGATTGGCCAGAGGAACCCCTCGAACGAGAACGTAGCCGCGGCACCGATAGCCGAATCAGAACGCTTGCAGACACTGCGCCTACAGCGATCCGACGAACCATGGCGGAGCGACGCGGGCGAATTTGTGGTCGTGGATGGCGACGACGATGCTCTTCGAGGGCACGCAGCGGGGACTGTTTTCGATTCTGTTCGGATTTGTCGCGGCTACGGCATTCGTTGGCGGCGGTGGGTCGGATGGCGTTTACCCCCTACATTTCCCATTCGCTGATCGGCGCGGTGTTGTTCAGCGGATTCGGTTTTGGGATGTCTGGGAAGCTGGAGCGGCATCAGCTTTACTACGTCGTGTTTTCGATTTGGCTGCGGCATTATTTGTTCGGGCCGCTGGAATGGGGTTGGCGTTCGTTGAAGAAGCAGCCGTTTCGGCTGCACCCGGTGGTGGCGGAGTTGACGCCGTCGGTTGCCGTTTCCAACGGCTGAAGGTTCGTCCACTTCCGGGGTCGCAGCTAAAGTCGGATGGCCTGGGCGATCCCGGGGGGGCAACGCAAAAAACGGCCTCGTCGCCATCCCACCGGAAGAGGCCGTACGAGAGGGATCCCATATCTTTGCCCGACAGGAGCAAATAGTCGATTTCCGTACCGTCGCACCGCACCTTTGCGTGGAGCATAACCTGACCGCCAAAAACCACCTTGGTTTCGACGCCGCGATGCGTTCGGGAGCCGTACGCCAAGTACGATTCTTGCAATGGCTTCCCGGATGTGACCAGTTCCAAGGGCAGCCATTCGCCCTGGAGTTTGTGGAGGTTCGTGGTGAGGGTGGCCTCGAAGCCGGATTCGTCGACGACCGTAACCGACGGTGCTGCTTTCTCCGAAATTCCGGCCTGAACCCACCGCGGACGCGACGAATCCGTTCGCCGCAGCACCTCGAGGGCATGACCACTGCCCGGGGTCGTCGCGAACCGCGTCGGCCGCGCCGCGCCCACCAGACCGAGGCAAAACGTCAATCGGTCTCCGTCCAACTGGAACAGACCCTCGCAACGCCGGCCCGCCTCGGGACCTGCGTTGAAGTCGATGTCAATGTGGTTCCCGTCGATGGTAAAGGTTCCTTCGTGAGTGGCCTCGGGCGAATCCATGCGAAAGCGGGCACCGGCGATCAGCATGCGCGAGTGGGCGAGCAGATCGCTGGGGATCGCCCGGCCATCGACCTCCAGCGATTGAAAAGCCCAGGTGCCTTGGAACAGGTTCTTCTTCATCTTCGTCTCTAGCGGGCCGTCCTTAACGCCTTCAGCTTCGGCTCGCGGCTCTTCGGGCTGTCGAGGGAGAACGACCGCGCGTCCCCCACTTGATCGCGGATGTACCCCTCGGTCTCCGCCACCGCCTTCTTCAGGCCCGCGTTCGGTTGGATGAAGCTGATCCAAACAAGTTCCGCCGCCACCGGGTCGAACTCCCAGAGCCCGACCACTCGCCCGCGATCCAAGATCGCATGACTGGGCAACTCCGCTAGGCCGCCCAAGGAGAGTGCCCCCGGCGCTCCCGGCACCATTCGTTCCAGATCCTCCGGCGCCACCAGACCCCGGACATCACGGCGCAAAAGGCTGATCGCATCCAGGCTGCTGACCAGCTTATACTGCGGGTCCTTCGGTATTTTGAACACGTTCAATTGTGCGAGGTCCGACCGATGCAGCAACCGCGGACTGTCCGCCTCCATCGGGACCAGATCCAGCGCCGCCACCGCCGCCCGGCACGCTTTCTGGCTCATCCCGGAGAACGCCTGAAACTCGGCCAAGGTGGCCGGCGCGATCCAGGAGAAATAGCGGCGGGCCAGTTCGGCCAGGCACTCCGCATCCGAAAGGGTGAATCGCTCCAACGGATTCGGCGACCAAAGCACATAGCTGTAGCGCTGCTGGTCGAGCCGTCCATTCGCCGCGACCCGACGAATCTTGCCCTCGGCCTGCAGCAAGCCCAACGCGAGCGGCAGCGTCGCCGTCATCCCCTTTTTCTTCCCTTCCTCGCCCAGACTGCGGGCCGCCGAGCCCACGGCTTCACGGATCTCAGTCGGATCCAGCGGACCGCTCTTGAGCGCGGCCAGCACCGCCACCGCGAGCTTTTCGACTTCGGCGTCGGCGACGCCCAGCTTACGCGCGGTGTTCCGTTCGGGCTCACGGAACGGCTGCCCCAGCTTGAGCCCCAGGGCGTAATCGGCGGCGGGCAGGACGTAAGTGCAGCCGCGGGCCGTGGGCAGTTCGTGGATGTCGGTGGCGGCAACCGCGGCGTCAACCGCCTCGCGGCTGAAACCACCCCGGGAGAACAGAGTCAGATACGGGCCGATGCCCGCGACGGATCGGGCCCAACCCGTGGCCGCCAGAATCGTGGGCGCGGATTGGCCCATCGAGGACCCATCGAGACCTTGACGATACGCCCACCAAGCACGTAGGAGTGAGTCGTTCACAGTTTCCCCCGTTGTAGTTTGAACCTAACTATCTTATGCTTGCCTATGACTGCGCGATGAAGCCATTAACCGTTGCTTTTCTAGCGCCGCTTTGTTTGTGGGCGGAGACGATGCCACCGGAGCTGCAGGCTTCGATAAGCCGTAGCTGTGTGCCATGTCACACGGGAGCGGCGGCCAAGGGTGGGCTCGACCTGACGGCGTTGCCGTTTGATCTGTCGAGCCGGACGGTGCGCGAACGTTGGACGCGGATTCATGACCGGGTCGAGCAAGGGGAGATGCCGCCCAAAGGCGCGCCGATGGCGGCGGCCGAGCGGGCGGGGATGCTGCGGCGTTTGGCTCCGGCCATCCACCAGGCCGACTTGGCCGAAGTGGCGCGTAGCGGCCGGGGCCCCATGCGTCGGCTGAACCGCGACGAATACGAGCAGACTCTCCGGGACGTTCTGCACCTGCCCCGTTTGGACGTGCGGGACCTGTTGCCAGAAGACCGCGAGGCCTACCATTTCAACAAGGTCTCCGCGACGCTCGATATGTCACGGGTGCAGTTGGGGGCGTATCTCGATGCCTCCGAGGCCGCCTTGCGACGGGCAATGGTGACCACCGCAACGCCCCCGGTGGTCACAAAATTTCGGACCTCGGGAAGAAATCTCTTTCCCGGCCTGCGGAGCACCGGGACCCTGCATTCGATGTTCTTCATCAAGGACAACCAAGGCGTCAATGTCGCCAGTGAGCGGAACACGCCGCTGCCGAAGGAACTTGAAGAGGACCCGGCCCTGGAAATGGGGCTCTTTCGATCGCCCGGATGGCCATACGGCGCGTTTCCGCGGGGCTTCGCCGCCAACGAGCCGGGCGAGTATCGGGTTCGTTTTTCGGCCCGGGCCGTCTTGCAGCATCCGGGCTTCGTCGTCTCCGATGCCAAGCAAGCGGTGCCCATGACGCTGCGCTCGCGACGGCCGACCAACCACGATATTGCCGAGGATGTGAAGTCCGTCGGAGGCGTGCTCGAGATTGCGCCCGGCGCCCACGTCTACGAGACCACCGTGCCGCTGAGTGCCGGCCAAACCGTCGAATACGGCCTCTACGGGTTACCGGTTCCCCAGGTGGACACCGAAGGCAAAACCGGAGCCTACCGCTATCCGCCGATGCCGCCCGATGGACAACCGGGAGTGGCCTTTAATTGGATTGAGATTGAAGGGCCCCTGCCCCCGGCAACCTGGCCACCGGCTAGCCATCGCGTACTGTTCGACGAGTTGGGGATTGCGCCGGCCCCAGCCGACGCTCGGCGCGAGGCCAGTCGATTGCTGCGGCGGTTCATCCAACGGGCGGCGCGGGGCCCGGTGCCGGACCAGGCCATTCAAAAGTTTGAACGCCTGGTGCTGGCCCGGCTCGATCGGCAGGAACCGTTCGCGGAGGCGATGCTCGAAGGCTATCAGGCGTTCCTCTGCTCCGATCTGTTCTTGTATCTGCGGGAGCCGGGAAGCGACTTTGCGATAGCCGATCGACTGGCTTACTTTCTGACGAATTCGCGCCCGGATGAACCGTTGACGGCTTTGGCCGCGGCGGGCCGGATGCGGCAGCCGGCGCTGCTCGCACGGGAGAGTAATCGGCTGATCGACGGCGCGGGGTTCGAGCGGTTCGTCCAGAGTTTTGCCGGCTACTGGCTCAACCTGCGGCATCTGCGCCGCGACGACGCCGACAAGCGCCTATACCCGGAGTATCAGTTGGATGAGTATCTCGTCGATTCGCTGGAACGGGAGACGCTTCACTTTTTCACAGCGATGGTGCGGGAGAATCTGCCGATCCGAAACCTGATCCAAGCCGATTTTGTCTACGCCAACGAAAGGCTGGCCAAGCACTATGGATTGCCGCCGATGATGGGGGCCGCGTTGCGACGCGTCGCACTCGCCGACGGGAGCCCGCTGGGAGGACTGCTCACCCAAGGGGCGGTTTTGAAAATCACCGCCAACGGCACCTCGACCTCGCCCGTGCTACGCGGGGCCTGGATCACGGATCGGATTCTGGGCGAGCCTCCGCCCCCGCCGCCGCCGGGCGTCCCCGCTGTCGAACCCGATATCCGCGGGGCCAAGACGATTCGCGACCTGCTCGCCCAACACACGAAATCGGCCACCTGCGCGGCCTGCCATGCAAAGTTTGATCCGGTCGGCTTGGCCCTCGAGAACTTCGACGTTTTGGGGCGTTGGCGCACGCACTACCGGGGGACGACCGAAGGCGAACGCGTCAGCGGAATTGATCACACAGGGCACGACTTTGCTTACACTCTGGCGGGGCCAGTGGACGCTAGCGGCAAGCTCGCAGATGGCCGAAGCTTTCGCGACATTCGTGAACTGAAGGCGCTGTTGGCCGCTAACCCACGGATGCTCGCCCGCAACTTCCTCCGGCAGTTGACCGTTTATGCCACCGGAACGCCGGTTCGTTTTTCCGATCGAGCCGAGATGGAAACGATGCTCGATGCCTGTGCCGCCGACGGGTACAGAACGCGCGACCTGCTCCGGTCCCTCGTCCGGAGCAAGATCTTTTTGGGGAGGCTATGACGATGCGGCGTAGAACGTTTTTGCGAGGCGCAGGGGTGGCGTTGGGCTTGCCGGTCTTTGCCAGCGCGGCACCGGCACCGTATCGGATGCTGCTGATTGCCAACAATCTTGGCGTTCTGCCGAAGTATTTCTTTCCGACCGGGCCGGGCCGGGACTATGCGTTATCGCCATATTTAACCGAGTTGGCCGCGCACCGCGAAAACTTCACCGTCTGCAGCGGGCTCTCGCATCCCGGGGTTACCGGCGGGCACAGCGCGGATAGTTGCCTGCTGACCGCGGCGCGGGGCGCCTTCAAAAGCGGCTTTCGGAATTCGATTTCGGTCGATCAGTTTGCGGCGGAGAAACTGGGGCCGGTGACGCGGTTTCCGTCGCTGAATCTGGGCGTGAACATCGACAAGGGCAACCGGAGCTTGTCGTGGACGCGGGACGGCGTCCTGCTCCCCGCGGAAGATAGCGCGCCGAAGCTGTACGAGCGTCTGTTTGTGCAGGGCGACAAGGAGTCCGTAGCGCGACAGTTGCATCGGCTGGAGAGCCGGGGGAGCATTCTCGACACGTTGCTCGATGAGACCAAACGTTTCGCCGGAGAGTTGGGGAGCGAAGACAAAGCCCGCCTGGACCAGTACGTCACGTCGGTCCGCGAAGTCGAGGAACGGATGCACACGGCCAAGGCCTGGGAGACCCGACCCAAGCCTCCGGCCCCGCAGCCGGAGCCGGCCGATATCCAGGACAAAAAGCAGTTTTTCGAAAAGTTCGAACTGATGCTCGCGATGGCGCAATTGGCGCTCGAGAGCGATTCGACTCGGATCGTGACGTTGATGGCCGACGCGTTCTTTACTCCCGTCTTCAAGCTGAACGCCCAGGAAACGACCACCGATAGCTATCACGGGCTCTCGCATCATGGCCAGGGGGAGTCCAAAGTGAGGCAGTTGCAGGAGGTGGACCGGCAGCAGATGCGGCTCCTGAACAAGACGCTGACCGGTTTGACGGAGCGCAAAATGCTGGACCAGACGATGGTGTTCTACGGCAGCAACATGGGGGATGCGAACATCCACGACAATACGAATCTGCCGATTTTGCTGGCCGGGGGCGGGTTTCGCCATGGGCAGCATTTGGTGTTCAAGCGGGATAACAACACGCCTCTCTGCAACCTTTTCGTCAGCATGATGCAGCGGATGGGGATTGAGACGGAGGCGTTTGCGAGTAGCAGCGGCCGGTTGACGGGGCTGGAGATGCGCTAGGAGTCGACGCGCTCGGGCTCCCATTCTTCGTGGTCGTCCTCATCGACGCGGTTTTCCGGGTTCGATCGCTTTTCTTCCTCGAGGCGCGCTTTGCGCTCTTCTCGCTCTTCGATGCCGTCGCTCATGAGTGCTCCTGCTTCCATTTTAGAGCGCGGTGCGGCGATCGGCATCCGAGCCAGGCGAGGCGAGCAGGACTCCGAACCAAGCGGTGAGGAAGTGGTCGCTCCACGGATTGGTTGGGCTGTGGCTTCGTCGTGAGGATGCGGGAGGGAGGCACGAGAGATAGGGGAGGGTGTGGCGGGCGATGTCGAGTAGGACCATGAACTCAAGCAAAGAAAAAAATGATGACTGGAGAAGGACTTAAATCAGGACGGCGTGAGGGTGGATAGCGGCGAGAGCTTCGTCCATAGTGGCGAGCAGACCTCCGTGAGCGGCGGCGAGGGCAACCAGATAGGCATCGGTGACTTGTTTGTGGCCAATGATGCCTTTATCCGGGACGAGACGATAGTCCAAATCGTCGTTCCAGAACTCATGGGTGGGAAGGGCGGAGATTCGTTTGAGCAACTGTTTGGCTTTCGCCATGGAGGGATCCACGGCCAAGCGGAGATGAAAGCGGATAAGAGCTCCTTGGGTGATAGGACACGTCGCAAAACGAGGTGCCAAACTAAACCAGCGGACCGCGCGAGTGTGGGCTGTGTGGTCTGGGGTGGCTAAGGCGATGAGGATGTTCGCGTCCAGCAGGCAAACGCTGCTACTCATCCTCAAGGGCCTCGACATCCAGCGAGGTTACGCGGCGAATGCAGCGGAACGTGGGGAAGCCGAGTTCCTGACCAATGGCGTCATCGCCAGGCTCTAGCGTTTTCTTTTCGCCGATGATGAGTTCGCTGACCACGCTGCCTAGGCTTCTCTTTTGTTCGCGGGCGACTGTTTTGGCCATGTAATATGCCTCGTCGGAGATATCGATGGTTGTTCGCACAATCGCATCATAGCACAAGCGCATCCTGCCGGCCTAGCGGTAGAACGGCTTCCACGTGATCCAACGCGGGCCATAGTGCGGATCCTTCTGGCCGTACTCCAGCGCCCCCAGGTCCGGCCCCTTACCCGTGAACCCATCGTTGATCGTCGGCAGCACTTGACCCGCGTCGATCGCCTTTGAAGCCGCCTTCAGATGGAAGTTCAGATCCATCGAATGGTAGACATGATAGCGGCGGGCCGGGTCGGCCGGCGCGAGATTCTCGAAGATGTCGAAGTCGACTTCGACACCGTGCGCCTCCTGCCCGGTCGCCTTTTGAAACTCCGCGAAAGTGGCGAAGCTTTTGAATTCGGCGCCGGGGGCAAGCCAGTTATACTGCTTGGCCACGTTCCGATTCGGGCGAAACCCATTGTAATCAGAGCTGTAACTAGCCGAACCGTTGGCCCACGTCATCACGCCGCGGTCCGGCGTGTCCTTGCCCATAAATAAGTTATTGCGGAAATGCGTGTTGGAGTAAGGCTCGCGAGCCGTCTGCTCACCGATCAGAGTGTTGTGATACGCCAGGATTCCCGCCGGTGCGGCGCTGAACTTGAAGGCCCCGCCAGCGGGGACATGATAGAGAATGTTGCGGATGAAATAGACCGGTCCGCCGAACATCGGCTGCGCGCTATAGCCGTTGTGCGCCGCATTCACGCCCCGGTTCTGGAAGACGCGGATGTTGTGCGCCCCGCCGTCGGATTCAATGAAATCGTCGTTCGATAGGTGGATGTCGTTGTTATAGATGTCGATCGAGGAGGCGCGCCGTTCCGGGTCGGCGTCCGGCGGTCCATAGGTCGAAATACAAATCGCGTCGTGGAAATAGGCGATCGCGTTGTGCGCGATGATGTGGCCAGGGCCGTAAACCTTAATCGCGAAAAAGCTGCGGAGCTGATGCGAAGGATAAATGCCGGCCGCGCGGGAACCGACTTGATTCCAGCCGATCAGGCGCATCTGGTCTTCGCGACCGAGGAAGAGATTATCGGAGATAAAGAAGTCCCGGGAGTCCGCGTTTTCGGTCCAGACACCCACCCCGATATCTTCGAATCGACAGTTGCGAACGGTAAGGGCGACGGCACCCATCACCTCCTTTTCCCCCGCAAAGATCGCGACTTCGGTGTTGCGGAACGTGAGCCCTTCGAAAATGTGATGCTGCGAGGCCATCACCTCGAACAGACGCGCGTTGCCGGCACCGTCGAAGATCGCTTCGCCGTCGCCAGCGCCTTTGATCGTAATCGGCTTTTCCGCCGTGCCCTTCAGCGACAGCGACCACGAGCCGGTGAAAGGCGCGCTCAGAGGGTCAACATAGTTAAGCCGCTCGGGGCGGTAGAGGCCGGCGTGGACCAGAATCGTGTCGCCGGGCTGTACCTTCTTCATCCGGACGGCGGTCCAATCGCCGCGGCCCTCTCCGTAGTAAGCGGCCTTCAGGCCGATGAAATTGGGTTCCTGCTTCGGACCTTCGTGGTCGGCGGGGTAGACGTGGAGGACCCGGCCACCGACATAAGAGTTCGGCTCGGCGCGCGTCGATACCGTCACGCGTTGGATGGCTTGGCCGGTGACGCCGTCGGGGTCGGCAAGGGTGAATTCGCATTCGTAGCTCGTCGCCGGTTCCAGATTGAAGATGCTCCCGGCGAAGCCGTGGGGAACGACATAGTT
>JAPKZA010000011.1 GCA_026394015.1 Acidobacteriota bacterium | reverse complement strand
CTTATCCCTAACATGTAAGGTTGAAAAATGCCACAGCGGGCGTCATAGTTGTTGACGCCCGCTGTATCTATGCTATTGTAGGCTGTATAGGAGGACTAACTCATGATTAACAAAAATGCCGTCACTAAGAAGATCAGTCAGGCACGACTCAAGTTGCTGTTTTCACAGCCGTCCTTCGGTACACTGACTATAAAGCTTCCACTTGTTGATGCCACTGATGCAGGATGGTGCAAGACTGCGGCTGTTGATGGGCGCAACATCTATTACAATCGCGATTTCTTTGCAGATCTTGACGTTGAAGAGATTGTGTTTGTTTTGTGCCATGAAGTGTTGCACGTTGCATTGGATCACTTCGGTCGTCGTACCCATCGCGACCCCGAATGGTGGAACATGGCCAACGACTATGTGATCAACGGCATGTTGACTACTGACAAGATCGGCAAGATGCCTACTAAAAAAGTACCGGACATTGACAATGATGGCAAAGCCAATCAGCGTGTGGGCTTGTATGATGAACGTTATTTGAAATGGACTTCGGAAGCTGTGTATGACGACCTTGAAAAGCGCAAGGTTACAAAGCAGTTGACGTTGGACTTTCACATGGAAATGGGCAAAGACGGTGCCGGCAAAGGTGGCGGCAACGGCAACCAACCTGTTGACGGTGACAGTAATCCCATTAAGATCAGTGAAGAAGATCTCAAGAAGATCCGCGACGAGTTCAAGAACAAGGTTCTGCAAGCTGCACAAGCATCCGCAGGTAAGATGCCTGCAAGCTTGCAACGACTGGTAGATGACTTGGTTGAACCCAAGATCAGCTGGCGCGACCTGCTGCAACAGAACATCCAGAGTTGCATCACTGACGATTTTACGTTTATGCGTCCCAACCGCAAGCACATGTATTCGGGTATTTTTCTGCCTGTGCTGGACAAAGACGAGACTATCGATGTGGCGATTTCCATTGATATGTCGGGTTCGATCAGTGACAGCATGGCCAAAGACTTCCTCAGCGAAGTATATGGTATGATGAGCTGCTACAACGACTTTACTATCAGCATCATTTGCTTTGACACGCAGGTATACAACTACCAAGTGTTTACCAAAGAGACTGCAGAAGACCTGTTGGATTATCAGTGCAAAGGCGGCGGTGGCACTGATTTCTCTGCGTTCTGGAACTTCTGGATAGAGAATGAAATCGAGCCTAAGAAGGCAGTGGTGTTCACTGACGGATATCCCTATGGTAGCTGGGGGCCAGAACACTACTGCGACACGCTGTGGGTTATCACAGAAGGTCACAAGACTCGTGTGAAACCTCCGTTCGGTGAGTATGCATACTACGACCATGACAATGGCGTGGCAGAAATGGGTGCAGTCGCGTAAGCGACTGTACTCTTTACTAATAGAGTGTACATATTTTATGGAAGCCCGACTAAAGTATTCATGATTTTTACAAATCGCCTGTACACTATTGATGCGTAAAACGGATACATACTGTATCAGGAGAACAACATTGACACCAGGCGAGTTTAAACCACAGCTAATGCAGCTTACAGCACAACTAAGTGTTATGGTAGCAGAACGTCTTGCTTTTTGGAGCAAAGACATCAGCGGATCAGAACGCAAGCGTATTATGGATATGATAGAAGGACAACTGCCTGCTGTTATAGCAAATACCATTGCAAAGACACCCAGCTTACACAGCGCACACGGCGTGCAATACTTGGAAGAACATTTAGACGACTGGGCTGACACATGGGCCAAGAAGTTCATAGGCAAGGATTGATTGCGCACACCACGTTACAGGGTAACAGCGTGGTGGCTGAACTAAATCACTGCGACGACTTTGCCATGGCAATTTTTGAAATGAATTTGCAAATGTCGTACCCGGATGCTCACATGGTCATTGCAGAGTCCAAGTACAAACAGTTAACAACCAAGACAGTAAAGATACATTTTTCTACCCCAGAAGATGCATTACACTTTGTATTAAGCCATTAGGAGGCATTATGGATACTATGAAACTAGGCCGTGAAATGATGATTGTCAGCGGTGATCTCAGCGACGACACACAATCTTGCAACTGGGCAAGAATTGGGCAAATTCTCACGCAACTTGGTGCACCGCGTATGCCACGTAGCGTAACGGATATGCCTACCAAGGATCGCGAAATTATTGCAGATGCTATCAAATCACTGCAAGAACGTGCCAAAACTGCCACATAAGATCGTAACGACAATTTTAAGTGTGTCGTTAATAAATAGTGCCACAACGTTCATTGGTGGTATGCTATGCACAAGGCGATTAAACTAATCGGGTTATTTGTTGTAACGTTTGGTATATTCTTAATAGCCGGCGGTTTGGGATTATTGTGCGAGTACATGCACAACGATTTAGTTGTTAGTACCACTGCATTTTTTGGATCATTTAGTGTAATGGGCAGCTACGTGATACATTTTTATAATAGTATTGCATGATTTTTCCAAAATAAGTTGACCTTAGCCGTTTAAATACTCAATACTTTTAAACTAGGTGTATTAAGGAGACTTATATGAACGATCAAACCGTACCGAGCCAGCAGCCAGAAGACTCAGCTATCACGCTAGTTGACTTACAAAACATTATTTCAGTGATGG
>JAPKZA010000523.1 GCA_026394015.1 Acidobacteriota bacterium | reverse complement strand
TTCGACGACGACCCAGGCGTCGCCGTGGAGGTCGGGGGCGATGCCTTCGGAGGACTCGACGAGGGGGCCGGAGAGGGGTTGGTTTTTGTGGAGCCGGAAGCGGAGGGTGGCGTCGAGGGGGCATTCGATGCCGTTGATGCAGACTTCGCCATCGCCCTGGGCGGCGTGGCCGTCGCCGCAACTGAAGAGGGCACCGGGGGTGTAGACGGGGAGGTAGAGTTTGGCACCGGCGCAGAGTTCGCGGACGTCGAGGTTGCCGCCGAAGTTGCCGGGGGGACGGGTGCGGAAGGTGCCTTCTTCGGCGCGGGCGACGCCCATGACGCCGTAGAAGGGGCGCAAGGGGAGGACGGCGGGGGCGAGGGAGCGGGTGACGTTTTCGTCGAACTTCCACTGGAAGAGATAGGGTTCGGCGAAGCGTTCTTTGAGGAAACCGAGGCCGGGGACGACGCTGGACCAGCCCCAGCCGTAGTGATGGGTGTTGACGACTTCGACTTCGAGGACGTCGCCGGGTTCGGCATCCTGGACCCAGATGGGGCCGGTAAGGGAGTGGATACGAGTGCGGTCGATGCCCTGATACTCGGCGAGGGTCATGGCGGGGTGGACTTGGCCGCCGCTGGCGTCCTGGCAATAGACGTGGACGACGTCGTGGGAGGCGATGTGGAGGCGGGGTTCGAGGGATCGATCCCAGACGGAATGGGTGGGTTCGGGGTGGAGGAAATGTTCGCTCATGAGGCCTTTACGCGGACGAGCATTTGGAGTTCGACGAGGGCATGGCGGGGGAGGGCGTTGACGCCGACCGAGGCGCGGACGTGTTTGCCATTTTCGCCGAAGAGTTGGACGAGGAGATCGGAGGCTCCGTTGATGACGGCGGGGGGGCCGTCGAAGCCGGCGACGCAGTTGACGTAGCCGTTGACGGAGACGATTTCGGCGATCGAATCGAGGGAGCCGAGTTCGCGTTTGAGGACGGCGAGTTGGGTGAGGGCGCAGGCGCGGGCGGCGTTATAGCCGTCGGTGATGGAGCGATCTTGCCCGACGGTGCCGGTGATGACGCCGGAGGCATCCGAGGAGACGACGCCGGCGAGATAGACCATGTCGCCGACGCGTTTGGCCGAGAGGTAGTTACCGCCGGGGGCGGGGGGCGGGGGGAGGATTAGGCCGAGATCGGCCAGTTGCTCTTCCTTTGTCATTGGAGACCAAGTTAGCACAGGGCTGGGCGCGATAAGCTGTTACGGTGATTACCCGGATTGTGAAACTCTTGCTGCTGGCAGCGCTGGCGCTTTTCTATACGCTGGTGGTGTTCAACAACGTCACCGATTTCGATTCGAACTACCAGTTCGTACGGCATGTGCTGATGATGGATACGACTTTCCCGGGGAACAAGGGGATGTGGCGGGCGCTACACGAATCGTGGATTCACTTGGCGGGGTATCTATCGATTATCGTTTGGGAGATGGCGGTGATGGTGCTGAGCTGGTGGGGGGTGGTCGAGTTGTACCGGAAGTTGCGGGGTTCGGCGGCGGCTTTCAACGGGGCGAAGGGGATATCGATTGTGGCGGTGGTGCTGGGGATGTTGTTGTGGATGGGGGCGTTTATTACGGTGGGCGGGGAGTGGTTTTTGATGTGGCAATCGCGGGCGTGGAACGGGCAGGAAGCGGCGTTTCGGATGTTTGTGATTGCGGCGATTGTGTTGTTTTTGATTTTGCAGCCGGAGCGGGAGGAGCAGCCTTAGGGTAGGAATTTGGTGGTGTAGGCGGTGGTGGGGTCGATGGGCTGGCGGACGACGCCGAGGGAGTTGAGCTGGTCGTTGGTGGCGGCCCAGCGGGCGGGGGTCATTTTGCCGATTTCGGGGCCGGAGGAGATGAAGGCACCTTCCTTGACGGTATCGAGAGTGAATTGCATTTGGGCGGCGTTTTGGGCGGGATTGAGCTTGAGGATGAGGGCGTGGGCGGGGGCGGGATCGCGGAGGTATTCCTGCCAGCCTTTGAGGGAGGCGCGGACGAACTTGGCGGTGACTTCGGGGTTTTTGCTGGCGAATTCGCGGTGGACGAAAAAGACACGGTAGGGGTCGTAGCCGGCCTCGCTGATGAGGATGGTGCGGAAGGGGACGTTGGCATTTTTGACGAAGTAGGGTTCGCTGGTCACGAAGATTTGTTGGATGTAGTTGGGGTCGGCGAGGAAGTTGGCGATGGAGTGGGTGGCGGGGGTTTCGCGGACGTCTTTGAGGTGATATTTGGAGACGATGAACTTGAACCAGGTGGAGCCGGGTTGGGCGGCGACGGAGCGGCCTTCGAGGTCGGGGAAGCTTTTGACGGGGGAGTTGGCGTGGACCATGATGGCTTGGGGATCGTGCTGCATGAAGGCACCGACGGCGGTGACGGGGAGGCCGTTGGCGACGGCTTCAAGGATTTGGTCGCTGGACGCCAGGCCGAACTCGGCGCCGCCGCTGGAGACGACTTTGAGAGAGCTGGAGTATTGGCCGAGGGGGAGGAGGGTGACGTCGAGGCCTTCGGCTTGGTAGAAGCCTTTGGTGAGGGCGGTGTAGAAGCCGCCGTGTTCGGGTTGGGGGAACCAGTCGGTTTGGAGGCGGACGGGGACGAGGCCGCTCGAGGGGGGTGGGGTGGATTGGCAGCCGGTGAGGAGGGTTATGGCGCAGAGCGAGTAGAGAATTTTCACGAGGTTTTCCGGGGGGCTAAGGCAGCGGCGAGGGCGAGAAGGCGGGCGTCGTCTTCGCGGGCAGCGGCGAGTTGCATGCCTCCGGCGGGTTGGCCGTTTTCTTCGAGGTAGGGAAGGGAGAGGGTGGGCATGCCGGAGAGGCTGAGGGGCGTCGTGTAACGGAGGAGGCGGGGGCGGGTTTCGGTATGGTCGGCACCGGCTTCAAGGCGGGTGACGGGGGCGGCGGGGAGTAACAACAGCGAGTAAGTGGCGAGTACGTCATCCATGCGGTGGCGGAACTCGGCGTGGCGTTGGCGGCCGTTGGCAACTTCGGCGGCGGAGAGGCTGAGGCCCCATTCGAGGCGTTGGCGGATGGAGGCTTCGAACTCGGCGAAGTGGCCTTCGTGAAGGCGAGAGGCTTCGGAGGCTTGGACGGGGGCGAAGATTTCACGGGAGTCGGCCCACCAATCGACGTTGATGGTTTTGGCGGTGAGGCCGAGGGCTTCGAGAGAGGCTTGGCAGCGGCGGAGGTTGGCGACGATGAGGGGGTCGCAATCGTGGAGAAAGGAGTCCGGGACGACGGCGAAAGTGGAGGGGAGTTTTAGGTTCGTGGCGTCGGTCGGGCCGAAGAGGGAGCCGAGGAGGGGAGCGTCGGCGAGATGGCGGAAGAGCCAGCCGAAGGTGTCGAAGGATTCGGCGAGATGGTGGCCGCCGCGCCAGTCGCCGCGGCCGAAGGAGGCGCGGTAGCCGACGAGGCCGGAGAGGGCGGCGGGGACACGGACGGAGCCGCCGGTGTCGGTGCCGATGGCGGCGACGGCGGAGCCTTCGAGGACGCTGGCGACGGCACCGGAGGAGGAGCCGCCGGTGAGGGCGCCGGGGTTGCCGGGTTGGATGCAATCGCCGAACTCGGCGTTTTCGCCGGTGATGCCGTAGGCGAGGGGGTGGAGATGGGTTTTGCCGATGATGACGGCACCGGAGGCGCGGAGGCGTTCGACGAGCCAGGAATCCTGGGTGGCGATGCCGTTTTTCTGCTGGTAGAAGCGGGTGCCGAGGGAGGTGGGTGATCCGGCGAGATCGAAGCAATCCTTTACCGAGACGGGGAGGCCGGCGAAGGGTGAGTCGGGGGCGGCACGGCGGGCTTCGGCGAGGGTCCAGGCTTTGTCCTGCCAGAGGTAGGTGTTGTGACTGGGGCCGCTGTTGGATTTGGCGAAGGCGGAGAGGATGTCGTCGGGTAGGTTAGCCATGGTGGAATTCATCAGTATAGAGGACGCGTGCTACTTTGCAGTATGGGCATGGATGAAGAGCGGATGGAGACGTTGGTTGCGTATACGGCGCGGTCGATGAAGACCGAGCGTCCGGTGCCGTTTGGGGCATCGATTGTGCACTCGAAAAGCGGGGAGGTGTTGCTGCGGGCTTTGAACGCGGTGGCGAAGGAGCACGACCCGAGTAGCCATGCGGAGGTGCGGGCGATTCGGTTGGCGACGAAGCAGTTGAAGAACACTTCGCTGGCTGGCTATACGCTTTACACGACGTGCGAACCGTGCCCTATGTGCATGAGTACGGCATTGTGGGCGGGGCTGGACCGGGTAGTTTTCGGGGCGACGATTGAGGACGCCAATCGGCATTGCCGGCAGATCCACATCTCCGCCAAAGAGGTGACGGAGCGGAGCGATATGCGCTGCGAAGTGGTGGGGCCGGTGCTGCGGGAGCGATGTTATACTCTTTTCACAGATCCGAACATGTTGCGCGTTTTTGCGGCATGGAAGGGGGTGAATCATGACTAACTCACTGGCGGATGGGCTGAGGGAACTGGTATCGGATCCGGCGCGGGTACTTACTGAGCTGGCGGTGGTGGAGAAACTATCTAAGGATTTTTATTGGTATTCGCCGGTGTTGAAGCGGCAACTGGAAGCGAAGGCGGCGGACATTGCGGTGCAGCCGATTGACGTCATTGAGGTGCTGGCGATCGCGCGGTATGCGGGGGAGAACGGGGTTCCGTTGACCGTGCGCGGGGCGGGGACGGGGAATTATGGGCAGTGTATTCCGCTGCGGGGCGGGATTGTGCTGGATTTGTCGTTGCTGAACAAGTTAGAGGAGATTACGGCGGACGGGGTGGCGGTTTGTCAGCCGGGGTTGCGGTTGGCGACGCTGGAGACGGCGGCGCTGCAGCAGGGATGGGAGTTGCGGATGTACCCTTCGACGCTGGCGCGGGCTTCGGTGGGGGGCTTTTTGGGGGGCGGATCGGGGGGGATTGGGTCAGTGACGCACGGCGCATTGCGGGACTTCGATACGGTGCGGGCGATTGAAGTGGTGACGATGGAGGCCGAGCCTCGCGTGGTGCGACACGAGGGGCCGGCGGTGCACGAGATACTGCATGCCTGGGGCACGAACGGCATCATGACGCGGGTTTGGTTTGCGTTGACGCCGGCCGTGGTTTGGAGCCAGTTTACGGCGGGATTCGAGACGTTTGAAGAGGCGTTTTTGTTTGCGAAAGGGGTGGCGGAGGGGAGCGAGTGGACCAAGCGGCTGGTGACGGTGTTCGAATGGCCGATTCCGACATTTTTCACGCCGGTGAAGCAGGTAGTAGCGGCAGGGAAGGCGCTGGTGTTGATGATGATTGCGACGGCGCAATTAGAGAGTTTGCGGAGTGCGGCGGAGAGCGCGGGGGGGGAGGTTACTTTTGCGGGTGACTATGTGGGGCCGCGGACGCAGCCTTTGTTGAGCGATTATACGTGGAACCATACGACGCTTTGGGCGATGAAGGCGGACCCGACGTGGACTTACATTCAAGCGGCATTTTCGCCGACCGATTGTTTGGAGCAGTTCCGGCTGCTGCGGGCGCGGTACGGCGAAGAGATTCTGTTTCATATTGAGTTTATGAAGAATGGGCAGGGGGTGATGATTCCGGGGGCGATTCCGCTGGTGTTTTTCAAGAGCGAGGAGCGGCTGAACGAGATGATCGCTTATTGCGGAGAGATTGGAGTGTTTATTGCCAATCCGCACGTGAATAGCCTGGAAGGGGGTGGCCGGTATCGCGCCGATAACATCCAACTGCGGGCCAAGCGTAAATATGATCCGAAGGGGTTGCTGAACCCGGGAAAGATGATTGGTTTTGAGCCGGAGGCGCTGGCGAAATGAAGACTTGGATTCCGGATGCGCGGAACTTTGCCTATTTGACGTGGAAGCAGGTGGACGCGCTGCCGCGCGAATCGACGCTGTTGATTCTGCCGACGGCGGCGATTGAACAACACGGCCACCATCTGCCTTTGGCGACGGATACGTTGTGTAACAACTTACTGCTGGGAAAGGCGTTGGAATTAGTGCCGGCAGAGTTTCCGATTTTCGCACTGCCGCCGATTTGCTATGGGAAGAGCAATGAGCATATTGGTTACCCGGGGACGCTGTCGGTTTCGGCGAGTACGTTTATGGCGGTGATTCGGGATTTGGGGGCGAGCATTCACGCCGGCGGATTTCAGAAGCTGGCTTTGTACAATTCGCACGGGGGGAATACGTCGCTCGTGGATGTGATGGCGCGGGATCTGCGGGCGGAGTTTGGGCTGCGAACGTTTTCGTTGTTCGGATCGCCGGGAGCGAGCTTTGATACGGTTAGTCCGCAGGAGCTGACTTACGGCTTTCATGGGGGAGAAATTGAGACGGCCTATTTGCTTTACGGGACGCCGGAGCTCGTGCACAAGGACAAATACACGTCTAACTACATTGCACGGGTGGACCAGCCGGAGTTACTGAAGCCGGAGGGTTCGCACGCGAACTTTGCGTGGTTGACGCGGGACATTGCGCCGAGCGGAATTATGGGCGACCCGGCGGCGGCGACGGC
>JAPKZA010000551.1:6802-10696 GCA_026394015.1 Acidobacteriota bacterium | reverse complement strand
GTCGCCAAGTCCATCATCGGCGACGACCGCTCCAGCCTCACCGAGCAGATTCGGACCTCCCTCTCCCGTTCCGATCTCGTCATCCTCACCGGCGGCCTCGGCCCCACTGAGGACGACGTAACCCGCGACGCCTGCGCTGCCGCCCTCGGCCTTACCCAGCATTTCGACGACGCAATCTGGGACGCCATCATCGATCGTTTCTCCAAATTCGGCCGCACCCCCAGCGACAACAACCGCCGCCAAGCCAACGTCATCGCCGGCGCCGAGGTCCTGCCCAACCCCAATGGCACCGCCCCCGGCCTCTGGCTCGCGCCGGCCCCGGGCAAGTTCGTCGCCCTCCTCCCCGGCCCGCCCCGCGAACTCAAGCCCATGGTGCAGGATCAAATCCTCCCCCGCCTGCGTTCACTCGTCCCGCCGTCCGTCATCCGAACCCGCTGGTACCGCGTCGCCGGCGTCGGCGAGAGCGATCTTGACGCCCTCATCGCCCCTATTTACACCCAATACACGAACCCCGTCACCACCATCCTCGCCGCCCCCGGCGACGTGCACATCCACTTCCGCGCCCGCACCGACGCCGAGCCCGAAGCCGAAGCCCTTCTTGCCGCCGTCGCCGACCCCATCGTCGCTCTCCTCGGCGATCGCATCTACTCGGACGACGGAGCGACGTTAGAAGAGTCCGTCGGCCGCCTGCTCCTGAAGCATGGCGCGACCCTAGCCACTGCGGAGAGCCTCACAGCGGGCCTTCTCGGCGCCCGCGTCACCGAAACCTCCGGCAGCAGCGCCTATTACGTCGGAGGCTTCCAGACGTATACAAACGCCATGAAGACCCAACTCCTCGGCGTCGACCCCGCCGTCCTCGCCGAACACACCGCCGTCTCCGAGCCCGTAGCTATAGCCATGGCCCAAGGAGCCCGCGAACGCACGAGAGCGACCTACGCCCTCAGCTTAACGGGCTACGCAGAAGGCGACCAAGCCGGTCTCGTCTATTGCGGCCTGGCGACCCCGACCGGCGTCCAAGTCCGCAAGCTAAAACTCTTCGGAGACCGCCACCGCGTCCGCAGCCTAGCTGTCATCCAGTCCCTCGACTGGCTCCGCAAAACCCTTCTCTAACACCGCGCTATTTCAGCGCCTCACTGATCTCGATGTCGCGCTTCAGCACGTCCGAGAGCAGGTGCGAAAGGCTAACACCCTTTTGCGCGGCCTTGTCCGAAAAATACTCCCACACGCTTCGCTCGATCGAAGCGGGCAAGAACACGGATGCCGTAGCAGGGATATGATGAAGGCCGCGCGTTGCTTTGCCGAAGTCGATTTCGTCGGGCATTTCGTCTAACGACATGTCTACAATCCTAACCCGCCCTCAGCCAGCGCAAAACCCCTCCTCACCGCCCCACCCCCACCACCGTATTCGGCAAATACCGCCGCAACAACTGATCAAACTCCTCCGCTAGGCCAGCGCCGCCCCGCTGGCAGTAGCCGACCCCGTGCCCCCGACCCTTCCCCCGCGCCACCTGCCCCGCCAGCACATAGTTATTTGACGGCAAAACATCCCACCCAAACTTCCGACCCAACGCGATCCGCGCCCCCTCATCCCCCACCTGCCCCGGCACATTCGGCAACTCCCTCACCCACTCCTTCTCCTCCCGCTCACAAACCGGACAATCCACCGCGAAGTACGGATACGGCTCCGCCCCCCAACCCACCTCCCGCGCCGTCTTCGTCCTCCCCCCGCAACTCGCACTGTAAGCCGGCGCAAACACCTTCCCGTCATACGTCAACACCACCCCCCGCGTCGCCACCGCCGCCTCCGACCGCACCGAATCCTTCAACACTTGGCAATGCGTCGTATCGCAGTAATCGTACCCCCTATGCCGCCCCCGATTCCCGAGCAACCAACTCCGTGCCAACACCGCCTGCGCCTTCTTCGCCTCCATCGGCGCCCCCGGCGGCGACTCGGCTTCCGTAATCGCCCCCACCGCGTCTTCCACATCCAACGTCAACACTGCCCGCAACTCCCCTAAATCCGGCGTCACCGTCAACGCCCCCTTGTACCGCCGCTCAATCTTCCCCGGCACACTCACAAACATATCCCCCTTGAACTTCACGACGCGCGCCGTCCGTGTCTCCCGCTCCGCAAACCAATCAATCTCCATCCCCACCAGCCGCAGTCCCACCGCCTTCCCCCCCGCAATCGTCATCTCGTTCACCTGCAGCAACGTCCCCGGCACCGCCTTCACCGTCAGCCTCTGCGGATGAAACAGCACGAAAATAGCAATCTCAATCATCGTCGAAACATCTCCACCGCCTTCGCCCCCGTCACCCCCACCGCCTGCAACAAAACCAACTCCCGCGGCGCCGCCTCCGGGTACGCAATCACCGCATACCCATCCCCATCGAACTTCGCGTTCGGCCCGGTCCCCGTCTTCGCCAAATACCCCGCCCCCAACGCCTTCGCCGTCCCGTAACGCGCCGCCCGCCGCATCCCGTCAATCAAAGGGAAAATCCCCGGATCCGCCGGTCGGCTCAACAACTCCGCATACGCCGCCGCCAACTCCACCGGCTTCACCTGCCAAGCCGCCCCCAACCCGATCTGCGTATCCGCCCCCGCCTCCGGCACCGCCATCCCAAACAACCCCATTAAAGCCGCCGTCGCATACGTCGACAACCCCATCGCCAACTGTCGAAAGTAGTGGTTGCACGAATACGCCACCGCATCCCGAATTCCCAACTTCCCGTGGCCCTTTACCAGCCAACACCGGTCCGCCGCCCCCCGGCAAAAGTGGTTCGGATAAAAGTAATGGTGCGCCTGCGCATAAGCCAGCGCCGTAAACGGTTTCACCAAACTCCCCGGGCTCACGGGCGTTTCCACCTCCGCCCACTCCGCCCGGATCACCCGCCGCTCCGTAATGCTATAGAGCAATGTGTTCATGGTCGCAGCGCGTAAGTCACCGTCTCGGTCACCTTATCACCCTGATCCAACCGCGCCACCGTAGCCGTCTGAAACCGCCCCAGCACTTGCGACAAATTCGCCACGTTCTCCGAGAAAAACTCCGGCTGCCGCTGCTCCGGCTGCTCCGCCGGCGTCGCCCCCGCCCGGTCGATCAACGCCGTCAATCGCTCGAGCCGAGCCCGCTCCGTCGCATGACGGAACGAAGCCAAATACACCGTCCGCTCCTCCCCCACCGTCAACGTCCCCCCCGCCTGCATCGCCCGCAGCAACGGCTCATGGTTCGCCACATAAAGCGTCGTCCCCGCCACGGCCACCGAGTATCCCGGCAGCAACGCCCGCATCGCCGCCAGGTTCCAATTCCCCGCCCCGGCCACCGCCACCCCCATCGTCTGCGCCACAAACACCTGATCCTGCTGCACCCGCGTCCCCCGCACGACCACGTGCGCTGTCGCGTTTCCGAACGCCGCCGCCAACGCCGCTTCATTCCCCGCCCCCGCCGCCGAAAAAGGCACCACGTCAATCATCGTCTCCAAGTCCGTCTCGTTCTGCCCCTCCCGAAACGTCGCCCCCGCCGCCGTCGCCAGCAACCCCGCCGCCGGAGCCCCAAACGCCAAATGGTAGTACCCCGCATCGTTCGGCACTACCCGAGCCAGCGACCTTAGAGCCGCTCCATTCCCCACCGCCCCCGCCTGCCGCCGAGTCATCGTCCGGCTCTCCACCCAAGCTCCCCCGCTCCGCGTCAAGTCCGCCATCGCCCCTTCATACGCCGCCAACTCCGCCACATTTCGCTGCACCCAATAGCTCTTGAAATGCGGGCTCTTGGCCAAAAGCTCCAAATTAGCCGCCATCCGAACCTCCCCCTGGCTCTGCCCGGCTCGTTGAAACCACCCTTCGGTCGCCAACGATCCGCCCGCCTGCCCCGCCATCAGGACCAACGCCCGCGCCAA
>JAPKZA010000551.1:2528-6797 GCA_026394015.1 Acidobacteriota bacterium | reverse complement strand
GTAATCTTCATTCGTCGATAGCAGCAACCATCCGTCCTTGGTCGCAAACGCCGCCGTCCGCTGCGTCGCCCGGTCCGCTTTCACATAGTAAGTGGCCCCCCCGGCCGTCCTGTTCGCGAACTGCCCCGCCAATGCCGTCAACGCCGGCGCCGCCGCCAACTTAGTAACATAAAGAAACTCCAACTTCCCGATATCATAAATCGCCAACGCCGAAGCCCCTCCCGCTAACTGATTCAGCAGCCCGCTATCCACCGGCAACCCCGCCGCCGCCGCAAACTCCCCCTGCGCCTCCTCCAGCCGCAAAAACAACCGCGACTTCGAAAAAACGTTGTAGTTCGCCCCGCCCACCCACTGCCGCTTCTCCGCCGATCCGTTCCACTCCCGCAGCAGCGCCCCGAAATCCTTGGCCTCTAAATAGACCTGCGCCCCCGCCGGCACCCACCGCGGCAGCGCCGCGCCGGTCGTCGCCTGTTGGGCAAAGTACACCCCCACCGCCACCAACCCCGCCAGTCCCATCAGTTTCATCTTCATCGTGTACCTGCCACCAACCGCGGCTGCACCGCATGCGGTTGTTCCAACCCTTCTTGCACCAACGGCCGACGCGCTTCGTTCTTCGCCCGCCGCTCCACCTCCGCCTGCGCCGCCGCCTGCTTCACGGGGAACCTCTCGTAAAACAACACCGCCCGCTGCGGCTGTCCGGCTCTCTCGAACGCGTCTCCCACCGCCTCGAACATCTCAATCGGTACGCCCCCGTCCTCAGCCAAAGCCAACAATGGAGCCCCATTCAGCACCTTGAACAGCGGCAGCCTCTGACTCGGTTCCAGCGCCAATACCGCCCGCAGCAACCGAACCTTCACCGCCCCATCCGTCGTCGCCGCCGCCGCCTTCAGCCGCGCCGTCACTGCGTAAGGCTGCTCCGCCTCCGTCGCCGAAGTCACCCGACCCGCCAGCAAATCCAACTCTCGCGCCCCCGTCGTAATCGACCGGTTCAGCGCCTGAGCCGCCTCCAGCCTCGTCCCGTAAGCCGCCTGACCGTCCATTGCCACCGTCACCAGGGTCGCCTCGTCACTCTTCACCCGCGCCAACAGCAGCCGAGCCTCCGCGCTCCAAGGCACCGCTTTCGCGAGCGGCTCGGCGTACCCCGCCGCCTCCGCCCCCCGGTTCTGCGCCAGTAACACTCCCGCCGCCGCCGCGTGATAAGCGAACGGCTCCCCCATCGTCATCACTAACCGATCCAACAGCTCCACCGCCCGCCCCGGTTGTATCTCCGCCAGCCCCAAGTAACTCCCCGCCGAAGGGTTCGGCCCCGCCAACTCCCGCTCATAAGCCAGCAGCAAAATCTGCCGCGCCGACTCCGCGTCGCCCTCATCCCGCAACTGCGCCGCCACCCCCCGCAACTGCTCGGTGTCCGTCAACTCCTCCAGCAGATTCGCCAAGGTACCCGCTTTAGCCGCCACCCTCACCCGCAGCGGCAACAGCGTATAAGAATCCTGCTGCAACTCCTGCGGAGTAAATCGAGCCAGTAACTGCCCCGCCGCCCCGAACTGCCCCGACTTCACGAGATACTCCAACCGCCGCGTCCGAATCCGCTGCCGCGAAGCCGCCGCCACCTCCCGCGTCTCACCCACCGCCTTCGCCAACCGCTGATCCGCCAACTCCTCGGCCCGCTCGAGCAGCGCCGGCTCCTTTCCCGCAAACTCCATCAAAAACTCCGCCGGTTCCGCCGCCACCAGCGCCAGCCGAACCAACCGATCCGCCGACATCCCGCCCACCAACTCCGCCGTCCGATAAGCCCCGTTCCGCCGCACATACGACGTCAACAAAGCCTCTCCTACCGGAGCCGTCGGAGCCGCCAGCAGAGACGTCCTCACGTCCTCCCACCAACTCTCGCCCAGCCGCCCGTTATCCATCACCCACTTATACTCCTCGAGCGCCTTCACATGGTCGCCCAACCGCGCATACGCCGCCCCATAATGCGGGTCCAACGCAATCGCATTGGCATAGTCGCCCGCCTCAAAAAACGCCTTCGCACTCGCCGACCGCGATTCCACCATCGCCGGCCGATACCCCGCCGCCGCCGCGTCCTGCCCTAACTCCAAGTAGTCCGCGTATCGAGCCGCGTAGTAGAACCAAGTATCCCCCGCCAACCCCGTCTTCGCCGCCACCAGCTTCCCGCCAATCGTCTCCGGCCCCAGAGTATCTGCAAACGCCTTCTTCACCTCCGGCGTCATCTGCCGGAAGTACAGCCCCGTCAAAGCCCAATAAGCGTTCTTCCATGCCACCGGCCGCACAACCGCCGCAATCCCTCGCGCCGCCATCGCCGCGTTTTCCGTCCGCAGCCCGTAGTTCGCCACCGCCTCTCCCCGCGCCGCCGGAATCGTCGGAGTCAACTGCAGATAACGATCCAGCGCATCCCCCTCCAAAGCCCCGGTTCCCATCGCCCGCAACTCGCCCGCCGCATCCCCCGCGCGCCGATACGCCTGCCCCGCCAACCGCAACACGTCCCCCTTCGCCTCACTCGCCGGATGCACCTTCCAATAACCCTCCAACTGCTGCCCCAACTCCGCAAAACGCCCCCGCTTCATCTGCAGGTCGTACAACGCGTTCATCCGCTGCCCCGCCTCCTCGCTCCCCGGTTGCGCCATCATGAACCGATAGTCCAGCTTCGCCGCCACCTCTAAGAACCCCGCCCCCCGCGCCGCCCCGCTGTCGCCCTGCGCCTCCAACCAAACCGCGTACTTCGCCTTCTCCTCCGGCGTAAAGTAAGTCGCGGCCGTCGTCGCCGAACTCCCCACCTCGCCGCCCGCCTTCGTCCGAATCTCCGCATACCGCCGCAACCGCGTCAGCAGCCGCGCGTTCGCCCCCGCCCCATTCGGCAAAGCCAACGCGTATTCCGCCTGCGCCGCCTCGAGCAGCCCCCACTCCTCCAGCCTCCCGCCCATCGCCATGTGGTCCACCCGGCCCGCCGAATACGCCTGCTTCAACAGCGTCGTCGCCTCCGCCGTCCGCCCCTGCCGCGCCCGCGTCTCCGCCACTTTCACTAACCAAACCGGGTTCCGATAACTCAGCTCATACAGCTTCTGATACGTCCCCGCCGCCTCGTCCCAACGCAGCAACCGCGTCTCGAGCTCCCCCCGCGAAGCCAGCAAATCTGTCCGCTCCGGCCGCAAAGCCGCCGCCCGGCTCCAAGCCTGCAAGGCCTCGGTGTACCCGCCAAACTCCCCTTCCAACCGAGCCCGCACAATCGGCCAACGCGCATCCCGCGGCGAATCCCCCTCCGCCTTCACAAAGTAAGCCAACAACCGATCTTTCGCGCCGTTCGAAGCCGCGTACTGCGCCGCCTCCCGAACTAAATTCTCATCCTCCGGGCTCCGCTTGGCCAGCTCAATATACTGGTCCACCGCGCCCCGGAAATCCTTCAATCGAGTCAACGCCGGAATGTACGCCACCCGCAACGCCGCCACCTGATTCGGATCTTTCAACTCCTTCAACTTGGCTTGATAAAACGCTGTCAACCCCCGATCATCATTCGCCTTCGCGTACGCCGCCGCCTTCAACGCAATCCCTTCCCCGTCCAACGGATCCTTACCCAACACCAAATCCGCCAACACCAATCCTGTCGCCGCGTCCGCCTCCCGCCCCGCCTCCAGCCACAACGTCCGCTGCAACGCCGGATGCGCCGCGTCGGCCGCCGCCCGCAAAATCTCCACCGTCCGCTTCCCGTTCCCCGCCCGCTTCTCAAACTCCGCCGCCGCCCGCACAATCGCCAACCGCTTCGAATTAGACCGCAGCAAACCCGCCATCTCCGCCCGCGCCCCGTCCACGTTCCGCTGCGCCTCTTCAAAGCGCGCCTTGGCCAAACGCAACTGCAACCCCTCCAACGGATCCGTCGCCAGTCCAATCTGCCGCGCATAGACGGCACGCTGAACCCCCGGCATCGCGTTCCGCATCGCCACGTCCGCCACCTGTCCCAACAGCTCCGCATCCGCGCTCTGCCCCACCGCCCCCGTCAAATACTTTTCCAAATCATCCCGCCGGCCCTGCGCTTCCAGCAGCGCCACCCGCAGGCCCAAAGTCTGCCCGTTCAATGGCAGCCCCGCCACCATCGCCTCCACCGGTTGCCGCCGCGCTAACCGAATCAGCCGCCGCCGCGCCGTCGATTCGCCCTCCGTCGCCAGTGCCCCCGCCAAATACTCCTTCAGCGCCGTCCCCATCTGGCCCTTATTCTCATAAATCGCGCCCATCTCATAAGCAAACGCCGTCGGCTGC
>JAPKZA010000551.1:0-2485 GCA_026394015.1 Acidobacteriota bacterium | reverse complement strand
GCCCCAACCGCTGCCGCCCCGCCGTCAACTGGCGCAAAGCATCGTCGAACTGGTAGTAGTCCCAGTGCAACGTCGCCGACTCCACCCAACCCTCCGCCTTTCCTGGCGCAATCTGCGCCACTCGGTCAAACAGCGGACGCGCCGCCGCAAACCGCTCCCGATCCGCTTCAATCTCGCCCATCCTCGTCAAGAACTGCCCATCCCTCGGCCAGGCCTTGGCCAAGGCCCCCTCCATTTCCAACGCCACCTCAGCGTTCCCTAACGACCGATGCACCGCCGCCGTCCGCGCCAACAAACTCACGTCCGCCGGATACGACAGCGCCACCGCCCGCAAATAAGGTGCCGCAATCTCATAATGGCTCCGCCAGGCTTCCGCCTCGGCCACCCAAGTCGCCGCCGCCGGGTTCGCCCGCGTCTGCGTCACGGCGTCGCCCTGTGGCAATACCGCCCGCACCACCGCCAACTCCGCCTCTAACCGACCGGTCCGCGATAGCAACGCAAAAAACTGCTGCCGCAGGGCCTCATCGTAAATCCAGTAACTCCGCAGCAGCCGCTCCTCTTCCGCCGGGTTAGCGGTGGCCTTCGCCCCGTGGGCATCAACTAAGTTCTTTACAAACGGCATATGATGCGGAAATCGCGTCAAAGCGTAAGTATTCACCTGCCGATACAACACCGGGTCCAACTGACCCTTCACCGCCGTAGCCTTCAGGTATTCCTCCAGCTCCGTCCCCGAAAACACCGCCGAAACCTCGCGCGAGAGCGCGTCATACTTGGCGTTCATCCGCGTCCGCAAAAACCACCGCGCCAACTTATGCGACCACGACTTATCCGGAAACTGCGCCATCGCCCGTCGATAAACGCCTTCAATCTCGGCCCCCAACTTATTCTGCTCTAAGAACGCCGCCAGCCGTTCATACAACGCCGGATCCGTCGGGTTCCGGTCAATCTCTTTCCGCTGCAAAGCCAGCGCCTCGCTCACCCGCCGCGCCGCCACATACCGCGCAATCGCCCGGTCCAAAATCGCCTTGTACTGCGGATGCCCGGATCCTAATTCCGCCAGCAGCCCGTCATAAACCTTGAACTCTTCCACCGTATTTCGCTGCGCCGCATAAGCCCCGGCCATCAAAAGCGAAACTGTCACCCGCTCAGCCGCCTTCGGATAAGCCGCCAGAAACTGCTGCCCCTGCCGAATCACCGCCGCATACTCCCCGTGCGTCGAAAACGCTTCCATCACCCCCGCCCGCAACCCCGCCCGCCGCTCCGAATTCGGGAACCGGCTCTCAAATAACGAAACCAACTCCGCCGCCTTCGCCCGATGAAAATACGGCCGCGCGCGGTTCTCCTCCGTCGCCAACTCCGACGCCGGATAGCTCGAATTGAACACAAGCGACAACAACCCGTTCAGCAACCCCGGCGACCGGTCCATCGTCCCAATGTCCGCCAATGCCGTCAAGTTCCCAGCGCCCATCCGAATCGGCTGCCCCGCGTGTTGCAGTAACAAAGTCGTCAAATTCGCAATCGCCTCTTCACTATCCACTTGGCTATACAAATACGCCGCCTCGTCCACGTTCTGCGCCGCCTCGTATAACTTCGCCATCGCCAACGGCTCCGTCCCACCCCGCTGCCGAAACTCATAGAGCACCCGCTGCGCCGCGTCCTTGCGATCCGCATGAAAGTGGATCCAGAACATCCGCCGCACCGGGTCAAAATTCCGGGGCTCACTCGCCGCCCTCTGCCGCTGTAGCTCCATATAAGCCCGCAACCGCTTCGAAGCGTTCAGTAACTCGTAATATCTCCCCGACTCCGGAGCCTCTTTGTCATAAAGCGCCAAGGCCGCCGGTGCCCCGCTCCGCGCCAGCTCCAACGCCGCCCGCCGCTCCAAGGCATCCCGGAACGTCCGCCGCCCCAAAATCGCCTCATACTCAGCGAAATTCTTCTTCTCCAGTAGATACGGCAGATACACCGCATACAAGCTCTTACTGTTCGGCTCAGCCGCCTCCCAAGCCTTATAAATCGGCAACGGATCCAGTAACTGCTCTCGGGCCTCCGTCAGCGCTCGCGGGAACGCCTTCGCCGCCACCAGCGCCGTAATCTCCTTCGCCGGCTCCAGCCGCCGATGATGATAGTTCGCCTTCTCCAAGTACGCCGGCCCCTTGTTCGGAGCCCGTTGCACATACCGGTCGAAGTCCGCCTCCGCCGCCCCAAAATCCAGTTGCAGCTCCGCTTCCCGAGCCCGCAGATAATGCAGCCGCGCGTCGTTCGCCTCCGTCTGCATCAGCGTAGTCAACGCCGCCCGCGTCTCCGCCGGCGACTTCCGCCACGACAACGTATTTCCCGCAAACGTCGTCACCCGATAGAAAACATCCTCTAACCGGTTCCGCCCTTCGACGGTCGAAATGTAACTCGGCAAATCGGCCGCCCAGGCGGCAGCCCCCAACAGAACGAAACTAAGGAAGTACCGCAAGGAACACCTCCTTCGTGCTGA
>JAPKZA010000496.1 GCA_026394015.1 Acidobacteriota bacterium | reverse complement strand
TCATCAACTCATTGGTGGTGGGGCTCGCAAGGAGATCCCCTCCGGCGTTTCGCTTGGCATCCAGGACACGGTCGACGATGTCCTTCGCGTCATCGAGAAAGAACTCGCCGCCGGCTACCAGCGGATCAAAATGAAGATCAAGCCCGGCCGGGACGTCGAAGATCTACGCGAAGTGCGCAAGCGCTTCCCCCACATCAAGCTGATGGCCGACGCCAACTCCGCCTATACGCTCAAAGACGCCGACCGCCTGCAGGCCCTCGACGAACTCTTTCTGATGATGATCGAGCAACCCCTCGCTCACGACGAAATCATCGACCACGTCGAACTCCAAGCCAAGCTCCAAACGCCCATCTGCCTCGACGAGTGCATCCGTTCCGCCCATCACGCCGAACAAGCCATCCGCATGAATGCCTGCGGCATTATCAACATCAAGTTAGGCCGCGTCGGCGGCTTTGCCGAAGCGATCAAGGTCCACGATGTTTGCCAGCAGCACAATATCCCCGTCTGGTGCGGCGGGATGCTCGAAAGCGGCATCGGTCGCGCGCATAACATCGCTCTGGCTTCGCTGCCAAACTTCGTCCTCCCAGGCGACGTTTCGGCCTCGAACCGTTACTGGAAACGCGAACTGCTCACCCAGCGGCGTCGGCTTCGGCTTCGATATCGACCACGCGTTTCTCGATTCCATCACCGTCCGCCAGGGGACAGTCCGTTGAACGATTGCAGTAGTCGATGGCGCCTCTACCTTATCGTCGTTGGGGTATATCTGTTCTGGGGCGCCAATTTCATCTTCTCGAAGATCGTTCTGAAAGAGATGCCAGGCATGGTGGCGGCCAGCCTCCGTACGTTCTTTGCCGCCGCCTTGATGCTTCCTGTGTACTGGTGGAGCGTCCGGCAGGGCGCTGAGCCTGTCAAGCTGCGCGAACTTCCCCTGCTCTTTTTCATCGGCTCGGTGGGTGTCGCCGTGAACCAGGTTTGCTTCCTCGTCGGCATCTCCCATACCTCCGCCGGCCATGCCGCGCTCGTCATCAGCCTTACTCCCATCCTCGTTCTCTTCCTCGCCGCCGTTGTCGGCCAGGAAAAAATCACCCCCTGGAAAATCGTCGGCCTCACGGTCGCGATCGGTGGCGTCGTCCTGCTTCAGAACGGCCATTCCGCGCAGTCTTCCTCGCTCGTCGGCGATCTCTTCATCGTAGGGGCCAGCGCCAGCTTTGCCATCTATACGGTCTTCGGCAAACGCGCCACCCGTCAACACGGCGCCATTCCCATCATCGCCTTCAGTTACGCCGCCGCCGCGCTGACTCTCTTCCCGTTCACTTACTCCGCCGTCCTGTCTTTTGATTACAGCTCCCTCAGCACCAAAGCTTGGCTCGCCTTTTTCTACATGACGGTCATTTCGTCCACCATCTGTTACGTCTTCTTCTACTACGCCCTCAACCGCCTCGCGGCCTCCCGCATCTCCGCCTTCGCCTATCTCCAACCCGTTGTCGCCTCGCTCCTCGCCGTGCCCATGCTCGATGAACCCATCACCGCCGCGATGATGGGCGGCGGGAGCCTCGTCCTGGCCGGAGTCTTCCTCACGGAGCGCGGCTGACGTGGCCGGTTTCGGCAAACTCCTGTCGCGGAATCGGAACTACCGAAACCTCTGGCTAGGACAAGTCGTCAGCGAGATCGGCGATCACTTCAACACCATCGCCGTCTTCAGCCTCGTGCTGCAAAACACGAACTCCGGCCTCGCCGTTAGCGGCGTTATGCTGGCGCGCGCCATTCCAATGCTTCTTGCCGGACCGCTGGCCGGGGTCTCTCTCGACCGTTTCGATCGCCGCAAACTCATGCTCTGGAGCGACCTCTTTCGCGCCGCCATCGCCATCCTTTTCATGTTCGCGATCCCCGCCGATCGGACGTGGCTCGTCTACCTCCTCAGCGCCCTCCTCATGGGTGCCTCGCCGTTCTTTACGAGCGGCCGATCCGCCATCCTTCCCGCCATCGTCACCCAGGAAGAGCTCCACACCGCGAACACGATGACCCAGACTACGCAGTGGACCACCACCGCCATCGGGTCCTTTCTCGGTGGCACCAGCGCCGCCCTCTACGGCTATGAAGCCGCCTTCTTCTTGAACGCTCTGTCGTTCCTGTTCTCCGCTTGGAGCGTCAGCAAGCTCCGCGGTGAATTCATGGCCCGTCGCGAAGTCTCGCTGAACGAAACCAAGGTCATGAAGCCCTGGCACGAATACGTCGAAGGGCTCCGCTACATCCGATCGATCCCGCTCGTCTTCGCGCTGATGATGGTCGGCGTGGGCTGGGCCGGTGGCGGCGGCGCGGCCCAAATTCTCTTCTCGCTGTTCGGCGAACGGGTCTTCCATCGCGGCGCCGCCGGCATCGGGGAACTGTGGGGCGTCGCCGGACTCGGCCTCGTCGTCGGTGGCTTCTTTGCCCACCGCATCATGCCCCGCCTGAGCTACGCGGCCTATAAACGGACCATCGCGATTGTCTACATCCTCCATGGCGCCGCCTATGTCCTTTTTAGCCTGATGACCAACTACGGCTGGGCCCTCTTCTTCCTCGCCCTCTCCCGCGCCGCCGTCGCCGTCAGCTCCGTGCTGAATATGACTCTTCTGCTCCGCCACACCAGCGACGAATATCGCGGCCGCGTCTTCGCGACGCTTGAAACCCTCGTTTGGGGCGTCATGATGCTCTCGATGACCGGAGCCGGCCTCGCCTCTGATCGCGTCGATACCCGCTGGATCGGTGTCGCCAGTGGCGTGCTCAGTTCGCTCACCGCTTTCTACTGGATGTGGGCCAACGCAACCGATCGCCTGCCGGAACCGTCCATTCCAGAGCATACGATGGAAGAAGGGGACGTAGAGGTCCATGGAGAGCCCACTGCCTAGTCTTGACGGAAAAGTTATCCTGGTCACCGGTGCCGCCAAACGCGTCGGCCGGGCCATTGCCCTCCGCCTGGCCCGTGAAGGGGCCCGCGTCGCCATCCACTACAGCTCTTCCCGTGCCGAAGCCGAACAAACCGCCGCGGACTGCAATGGTGCCGAACTCTTCCGCGCCGACCTCACCAAGGTCCCCGCAATCGAAGCCATGTTCGCGGACATCGACCGCCGCCTCGGTCGCCTCGACGGCCTCGTCAACAACGCCGCCCGCTTCACCAAGTTCAACCCCCTCGATGTCACCGAAGCCGATTGGGACTTCATCCACGACGTCAACCTCAAAGCCACGTTCTTTTGCTGCCGCGAAGCTGGTCGCCGCATGAAGGCCCAGGGCTACGGCCGCATCGTGAATATCAGCTCGCTCGGCGGCCTTCGCCCCTGGGCCGACCACGCCCACTACTGCGCCTCCAAAGCCGGTGTCATCATGCTGACGAAGGCCCTCGCCAAAAGCTTCGCGCCCGAAATCACCGTCAACTCCGTCGCCCCCGGCGTCATCCCCTTCGGCGAATGGAACGACGAAATGGCCGGCATGGTGCGCGCCACCCCCGCCGCCCGCGTCGGTACCGGCGACGAAATCGCCGACGCCGTCGCCTACTTCCTCTCAGCCTCCAACTACGTCACCGGCCAGATCATGGCCGTCGATGGCGGCCTCAGTCTCCGATAATCATGCGCTTACTCCTCGGATTCCTCGTCCTCACCGCGGCCTTCGCCGAAGTCCGCCCCATGAAGCTGAAAGCAGTTCTGGAAACGGCGATGGCGCAAAATCCCGACGTCGCCCTGGCCCGTCTGGAAGAACGCAAAGCCGCCGACGCCATCCGCGCCGCTCGCGATCCCTTCATGCCGAAGGTCATCGTCGGTAGCGGCCTCGCCTACTCCAGCGGCTTCCCCATGAGCATCGAAGGCTCCGCCCCTTCCATCGTCGAAGCCCGCGCCATCGCCAGTCTCTATAATCGTCCCCAAAAGCTGCTCCTCGAAAAAAGTCGAGAGCAGGAGCGCACCACCAAAATCGGCACCGAGGAACGCCGCGAAGCCGTCGCCTATCGCGCCGCCACGCTCTACGTCGAAGCCGCCCGCATCGCCGAAGCGATCAAGGCGATCGAACAGCAGATCGTCAACTTTGAACGCTCCCGGGCCAACACCGTCGTCCTCATCGAAGAGGGAAGGGAATTGCCGCTCGAAGAAAAACGCGCCCGCCTCAAACTCGCTCAGGCCCGCCAACGCCTCCAACGTCTCCAATTCGACCGGGAAGCCGCCGAAACGGATCTCGCCCTTCTTCTCGGCTTTCCCTCTGAAGACCGCGTGCAACCCGTCGACGCTGAGCGTGCCGTCCCCGTCGTCAGCGACACCGAAGCCGATGCCGTCCTCAACGCCCTCCGCAACTCCCGCGAACTCCAACGCCTCGACTCCCAACTCAAAGCTAAGAGCTGGGAAATGAAAAGCTTCGATGCCCAGCGGCTGCCCACCATCGATCTAGTCGCACAATACGGCCGCTTCGCCCGCTTTAATAACTACGACCAGTTCTTCAACCGGTTTGATGCCAACAACGGCCAACTCGGCATGTCGTTCCGCATTCCGGTCCTCCCCTCCCTCGCCGGCCGCGCTCAGAAGGACATCGCTTCGACCGAAATCGTGGGCCTCCGCTCCCAGGTCTCTGTAGCCCGCAGCCGCATCGCGGTCGGTGCCCGGCGCGCCTGGCAGATCGTCGCCCAGCAGCAACTCGCGACCGAAGTCGCCAAACTCGATCTCGAAGTCGCTCGCGACCAAGTGTCGGTTCTTCTCGCTCTTTATGAGGAAGGACGCGCCCCCATGAAGCAAATCGAGGAGGCCCGCCTCCAGGAAAGTGAAAAGTGGATCGCCCTCTTCGACACGCGCTACGGCCTCGATCGCGCCCGACTCGACCTCCTCCGCGAAACCGGAAACGTCCTCGCTCTCATGAAGTGAATTCGGAAGAGCGAAACTTTGGTGCCCGTAACGGGTTATAGTTGAGGATTCCATGCGTCTAGTCCGACTCTTTCTCGCCCTAACTGCCTTTGTTTTCTTGTTCCCGGCGAATTCCAGCGCCGCGACACTAGGCACGGTCAATAGCATCACCGGTGGTGCCAGCGACCTCGTGCTTGACGATGCCCGTGGCTTGTTGTACCTCGTCCGCCCCGCCCCTTTCAACCGCGTCGACGTTTTCTCGGTCGCGCAACGCCGCGTACTCTCCTCGGTCCTCACCGATGCCCTCCCCCTCGCCGCCGCCCTGTCCCGCAATGGCGATATCCTCTACGTCACCTGCCACGACGGATCCTCGCTCAACGTCATCGACACCCGCCTTTCCCCCCCGGCCGTCATTCGAAAGATCTCCCTTCCCGCCAAGCCCGAAGGCGTCGCTGTTGGTGCCGATGACCGCGTGCTCATCACCACCATCGGCTCCGGCCAAAACAACCTCCTGAATACCCTTCTCATTTTTGATCCCGGCGTCGCGGATACCACCCGGATTTTGAGCACCGTCCCCGTCGCCACCCCTCCGCCCCTGCCGCCCTCGCTCCCCCCGCTCGCCGGCCGCGTCTTCCTCGCCAATCGCAGCCAACTCGTTGCCACCCGCGATGGCTCCCGGATCATCGGCGTCAACGCTTTTAACGCCACCCAGCGTGTCGTCTTCGTCTACGAATCCGCCTCCGCCAGCGTCCTCCGTAGTCGCATCGTGGGGGATACCTCCACCGTCCTTTCGGTCTCTCCCGATGGCTCCCGCTTCATGATGGGCCTTCGCTTGTTTGAAACCGAAACGCTGTCGGTTCTGGCTCAGCAGAACGCGGCCAACGCGCCGTTTCCGCTTTCGGTCACGGTAACCGCGGCAGGCTTCACCCAGGTCGGCGGCCAGTTCAACCTCCAGCAAAATCAGGGCGGCAGCGCCTTCACCCCGGACGGCACCCGCATCTTCGCGGCTTTCAATATCACCCCGGTGCAGAGCCCCCCGGCTCGCGCGAACGTCACGCAACTCCTGATCGACGATTCCGACAACCTCCTCATCTACGACGCCCTGCAACTTCCCGAAAATCTCGCCGGGAAGATCGTCTCCAGCCAGGATGGATTGAATCTCTACGCTCTCAGTGAAAGCGGCTTCACCATCATCCCGGTCGGCGATGTCGCTCGCAGCGTCGTCCTCCAACCCTCTACCAACGCCGTCGTCGTCTCCACCGACCAGTGCAACTCTACCCCGGAAGGCCGCACCTTCCGCGTCGACGTCGCCAATTCCGGTCGCGCCGCCGGGCCTCTCGTCTTCACGCCAACGCTACTCCAAACGCTGGCAACCGCGGCCGTAATCAATATCCCCGGCTTCGGCGGGGGGCTGCCCGGTCCTGGCGGCGGTGGCGTCGTCATTCCGTTCCCAGGCTTCCCCGTCAACATTCCCGGTTTGCCCGCCCAAGGCGGCGGAAATCAAAATAACGCAGCCAACGCGGTCCTCCAGCAGGCACCCACTGCTCGTCCGGTCCGCGAAGGGCAGACGACCACCGCCGTTGACTTCGCCTTTAATACTCTCGCCGGCCGCTCCCTGGGCACTGCTCAGTCGTTTGACTACCTCATCTCCTCCCCCCAAGCCATCAACGTTCCCTCCATCGTTCGCGTCTATCAAAACTCGCGCAATAGCGAAGCCCGCGGCGAAATCGTCCCCATTCGGATGAGCCTCTCTCCCTCGGAGGGCCTCACCGATATCGTCACCGACTCCCAGCGGCAACGGCTCTACATCGCCAACTCCGGCATGAATCGCGTCGAAGTCTACGATATCCGCCAACGCCGCCTTCTGAGCTCGATCAAGGTCGGCCAACTTCCCCGGGCCCTCGCTTTAGCCCCGGACGGTTCCACCCTCTACGCAGCCAACAGCGGCGGCGAAACCATCTCCATCATCGATCTCGACAACCTTCGCGTCACCGGTCGCGTGAAGTTCCCGCCGATCCCTTTCAACGGCAATGTCCCCATCGTCACCCCCTCCCAAATTGGCGTTACCCAACGCGGTCTCCAAATCGTGATGAACAATGGCACCTTGTGGCGGGTCGTCGGCGATGAAGCCCTCCCCCGGGCTATCAGTCCCATTATTGGCTCGAACACCGTCGCCGCCCCCCGTACCATCAGCGTCACCCCGAACGGCGAGAATCTCATCCTCCTGGCCGGTAATGGCAACGCCTATCTCTATGACTCTCAGGTCGACGATTACGTCCAGTCCCGCCAAGTTGCCCCGGCACCCATTAACGGCTATTTCGGACCCGTCAGCGCCGGCCCCCGCGGTCAGTATTACCTCGCCAACGGTCTGGTTCTGAACCAATCTCTCTCCCCCATCGCCGGTGGTGCCGCAGATCCCACCATCCCCGGCCGCCCCGGGGGCGCCCCCACTGCCGCCACCACCCGCCCGATCGCCTCGGTCGCCGCCGGCAACGGAAACTTCTACGCTCGCTTTACCCAACCCGTCGTCGCCAACGCCAATGCGGTCGTCACGGATACCCCTGCCGTCGAAATCGTCGACGTCAACACCGGTCTCCCCATCCGTACCGCTGCCGCCCTGGAAGGCCCGCTGACGCGCCTCACCGGCACTCAAAGGACCAACGTCGATGGCCGACTCCTGGCTGTCGATGCCGCCCTGACCAACGCCTACATCCTAACCACCAGCGGTCTCAGCATCATCCCCCTGGATCCGATCGCTCCTTCCGAACGCCCCGTCGTTCCCGCCGCCGGCGTCGTCAACGTCGGCACTTACACTCCTGGTGCCGCCCAAAACGGTCTCATCTCCATCTTCGGCTCGAATCTCGGGCGCTCCGCCACCGCTTCCGGCACCCCCCTCCCCACTTCTCTCGGCGGGGTCTGCCTCACCCTCAACAACAATCCGCTGCCCCTGTTGATGACCTCCTCGGGCCAAATCAACGCCCAAATTCCGCCTAATCTCGCGGCTGGCCGCTACCCTCTCGTCGTCCGTTCTCTGGACCGGAAAGTAGCCGCCATCCCCGTCCAACTCACCGTCGGTCGCTACACTCCCGCCGCCCTTTTTGACACCGAAACCAAACGGGCTCTCCTGTTCCGCGCCAACGGCGAACCCGTTACCACCCAGCGGCCAGCTAAACGGGACGAACCTCTCGTCCTCTACGCCGTCGGCCTCGGTATCCCTCCGAAAACCACTCTCGCTCCCGGCGCTCCGGCCCCGTCTTCGCCGCTGATCGAAACCGACGATGTTACCGTTCATTTTCGCAAGGTCTCCACCCCCGCCGATCTCACCCGCGGACCCACCGTTCAGGAAGAGATGATCGTCGATTGGAGCGGGTTGGTACCTGGGTACGTTGGTCTCTACCAAATCAATCTCCGTGTCCCCGGTTTCCATGAAAAGGGCCAGGATTTGAAGGTCGTCCTCACGATCGGTGGCGTTAGCAGTCCGCTTTCCGGTAACTACGTGCCGAGCGTCGCAGTCGAGTAGTTCGGTTGGCCTATCCTGGCCCGAATAGTACCTGCGTAGTCTGTTGAAGTTCGGATTCCGGCTATACTATGGGAGTCAGGACTCTGACTATTAAGCCGATGCTCTCCCGTATACTTTTCGCCTGCTTCCTCGCCCTCACCCTGCTGCTGGGTTCCTGTTCTCGCGACCCCGAAACGCGGAAAAAGAAGTTTCTCGCCAACGGCAATAAGTACTTTGAAACAGGCAAGTTCCGTGAGGCTTCGATCATGTTCCGGAACGCCCTCAAGGAGGACGCCCGCTACGGAGAAGCTTACTATCGGCTCGCGCTGACCTCTCTGAAACTCGGCCAGTATCCCGACGCGGTAAATGCGCTCAAACGCTCGGTCGAACTCCAGCCAGATAATCTGGATGCCGCCCGCCAGTTGTCCGATATCTACATCCAGGTCTACGCCGGTGATCCGAAGAAGTCTGCCTGGGCGCTGAAAGAGGTGGAAGACATCGCCAGCCGGCTGAAAAAAACGCACGCGAATTCCTTTGAGTATTTGCGCCTGCAAGCGATGATGGACCAGGTCGGCCAAAAGCCGCAAGAAGCCCTCGATCACTACCTTGCGGCCGACAAAGTGAAGCCGGGTGACCCCGATACTCAGGTTGCTATCGCTACGATGTACATGTTCCTGAAGCGCGAACCCGAAGGCGAAGCTCTCCTGACTAAGCTTGTCGAATCCTCGAAAGGGTATTTGCGCGGTTACGATCTCCTCTACGGCTATTACGTCCGCGCCGGCAAGCTCCCCGACGCTGAGCGCATCGTCCGTTTGCGGGTCAGCGATCATCCCGAACTCATTACGGCTCGTCTCGCGCTCGCTCTTCACCATGCTGGTCTCGGAAAACAAGACGAGATGACCAAAGTCCTCGACGAAATCCTCAAGGACACCACCAAGTTCCCCGATGCCTACGAACAGGTCGGCTCGTTCTGTTTCCGGCTTCGCGATTTCGACCGCTCCCTCAAGGTTCGGGAGCAGGGCCTCGCCCAAGCGACGAACGAGACGACGAAAAAGACTCTCCGCAAAGGCATCGTAGAAACCCTCAGCGCGCAGAACAAGATTACCGAAGCCCAAACCATGGTGGAAACCATGCTGAAGATAGACCCCAAGGACCCGGAAGCCATCGCGATCCGGGCGCACCTGTGGCTCCTCGGCGGCAAACCGGAGAATCTCAACGCTGCTGTCGCCGATCTCCAATCGGTGGTCTCCAAGTTGCCAGAGAACTTCGTCCTCCGCTTCGACCTTGGCAACGCGCTGATGATCCGAGGGGAACTCGACGCCGCGAAAATGCAACTCCAGGAAGTCCTGAAGCTGAAGCCTGACTTTTTCCCGGCCCGGAATGCTCTCGCTCAGCTCAGTATCCAGAAGCAGGATTGGACCTCCGCGCTCCAACTCTCCGGAGAAGTCCTCGGCCAGGCCCCGAATAATCTGTTCGGACGCCTCATCCGGTCCCACGCCCTGATGGCCCAGAACAACCGCCCGGAGGCCAAAGCGCTCCTTCTCGAAACGATTAAGTTGTACCCGAAGTCGAAGGACGCTCAATACCAGCTCGGCTTTGCGTATTTTACGGAAAAAGACTTCAAGAATGCGGAAGAGAATTTCCGTGCCGTTTACTTTGGTGACACCCCGGATCTTCGTGGTCTGATGGGCTTAATCGAAACCTACATGGCGCAGGAACGCTTCGATGCAGCCGGCAAACTCGTCGACGCCGAAATTGCGAAGTATCCCAAAGCACTCGCTTTCCAAGTGGCCCGCGCCACCATCGCGATTCGCGCCGGACAGTACGACACCGCCATCGATCTCCTTCGTAAAGTCGCTCAAGTCCAGAGTGATCAGCCAGACCTCTACATGCGCCTCGCCGAAGCCCAAAAGCTGAAGGGCGATCTCCCAGGCGCTCTCGATTCCTGGAAGAAGGCTTCCGACCTTGCCCCGAATGTCATCACCCCGCTCATCAATCGCGCCATGACGCTCGATGGCATGAAGCGCCTTACCGAAGCTCGGCCGCTCTACGAGCAGGTGCTTCGCATTAAGCCCGACGACCCTCTCGCCCTCAACAATCTTGCCTATCTCCTCGCCGAAGAGGGCAATGAACTCGACGCCGCCTTAACCTTGGCGCAGCGGGCCCGTCAGAAAAGCCCCAACGATGTCATGATCGCCGATACCCTCGGTTGGATTTATATTAAGAAAGGCTTGGCCAATAACGCCATCGCCATCTTCTCCGACCTCACGACGAAGCACCCGAAGGTCTCGATCTTCCATTACCATCACGCCATGGCCCTCTCCCAACGGGGCGACAAAGTGCAAGCCAAGCGCTCCCTCGATCTGGCGCTCAAGAGCAACCCCCAGAACCAAGAACTCGAAGACATCAAAAAACTGCAGCAGAGACTAGGCTAAAGTCTCCTATGCGTCTTGCGCTCCTCTGCCTCCTGGCGGCCACTCCCATGGCCGCCGCCGTTCTTCGAAAAGATCTCCCCCCCGGCCCGCAGAGCCTTCTCGTCTCCGTCCCGGCCCCCGCCGCCCTCGGCCAATCCACTGTTACCGTGGAACTGCGCCGTCAAGCCGAAGTTTTGCTCTCGAAGCAACTCCACGCTGGCGACGGTGACCTGTTCACTTACGTCGGTTCCGGTGCCGGTCTTTCGCTCCATATCACCCACCCACCCAACGTTCCCGTCCGCACCGTTTTCCGACCGCTCCCCGCCAACTCCCAGTTCGAAGCCGAACCCAACAACTCCTGGTCCAACGCCACCCCCTTTCGCCTCGGTCAACCCGTCCTCGCCTCCGGTGACGAAACCCCCTACATACCCCTCGGCGATTCCCGCAAGCAACCGCCCGCCGAAGACTGGTTCCGCTTCGAGTTCGCCTCCCCCACCCCCCAACTCCTCCACCTCGCCCTCGACCTCACCGACCGCGACAACATCCCCGTCGACGTCTCCCTCCACCACCTCGTCAACGGCAAACTCATCGAATTCTCGGACGGCGAAGACCCCGTCGCCCTCCCCCATGAAGTCCAAGCCCTCCCCGGCAACAAGTTCACCACCCGCACCCTCCGCCAACCCGGCACTTACTACGTCCGCGTTCGCATGTCCCACCCGTCTTACCAACTCCTCACCCGCCTCTATAATCTTCCGCCCTACGCAAACCCCCGCGAAGCCGTCCAAACCGCCCTCGACTATCTCGTCGCCGCCGGCGACTCCTGGCACGCCAACACCCCCCGCCGAGGCGGCGTCTACGACCGCATCTCCTCGCCCCATCAGGAAACCTCCCTCTGCGTCGCCTGCCACCCCACCCACTTCACCCTCCGCGCGCAACTCTACTCGAACCGCCACGGCTACTCGACGCATTACCCCAACCAACTCGCCTTCCTCACCGAACGCTTCTATAACAATCCCCGCCCCCTCTATGGCTTTGAAAAGGAAGGGGCCGTTTGGTCCCGCGTTATCTCCGCCGGCGCCAACGTCCTCAGCCGTATGTCCCACCTCAACTCGCTCTACGAGCAGCAAACCGGCACCCCCCGCCGCGCTGACTTCCACAACGGCATCGGAGAATATCTCAAACTCTACTATCGCGACCGAACCAAGCTACCCCCCGACGAAACCAACGGCAACACCCCCCTCGTCTCGACTTACGAAGTTGCCTGGTACGCGTGGGAAAATACCCGTGACCCCCAAATCGCGGCCCTCCTAACGCAAGACGCGGTCAAAAACACGATCGACCTCTGCTACCAAACCCTCGCCCTCGCCGCCGTCGATAAGGTCAAACACGCCCCCCAAATCGCCGCCAACGCCGCCCGCCTCCTCGCTCTCCAACGCCCTGACGGCCAGTGGTCTGCCAAGCTCGAACCCTCGTCCCTTCCCGTTGAATTCCAAACCGGCCATGCCCTCTGGACCCTCCACGCCGCCGGCATCCCCCTCTCCCACCCCCAAGTCAGAAAGGGCCTCGACTTCCTCCTCGCCCGGCAACAATCCTTCGGCGGCTGGCTCGACCCCCTCCAGACCTACGAAAACTTCCGCACCCCCTTCCGCGAGACGCAGATGGCCGTCCTCGCCCTCAGCGCCTACTATCCCCAATCCGCGCCCCCCGCTCCGAAAACTTACATAAAACCAACCCCCCAATTCGCTCAACTTGGCGACCCTAGCAAACTCGTCCAGCGCCAAGCCGCTTCCGAGATCCGGCTCCTCTACAGCCAGCACCCCGATACCCCTGCCCAACCCCTCCTCGCCGCTCTGGCCTCCAAAGACGAGCGCACCCGCTGGGGAGCCATCCGGGTCTTCTCCTCCCACTTCGCCGCCCTCGCCCGCCGCGCGGAATTCGCCGTCCCTCTCGCCAAACTGCTGGACGATCCCGCCCCCGCCGTCCGCCTCCAAGCCGCCAAAGCCCTCTGGCAGTTCTGGTTCTGGTCCCCCAATCTCCCCGCCAAAGAGGTCATCGAAGACTCGCTCCTTTCTGCCCTTGCCAAACCCCAAAGTCCCTGGCTAGAACGCGCTCTCCACGAAGCCGTCTACAACCTCGCCGACGAAAATATCCGCTATCTTTATAACAACTGGGTCCCCGGAATCGCCCGCCCCGCCGACCGCGATCAAGTCGTCTCCGGCCGCCTCGCCGTCGAAGACCGCCTTGCCACCAAATTCGCCACTATCCTCGAGAAGGGCTCCGATCTCCAGAAGCAGCACCTCCTCACCGGCCTCACCGAATTCGAACTCCGCCGTGGCGACGTCTACGACCCCACCGCCGACCACGCAGCCCCCTTCCCTCCCGTCTACAACCGCATCGGCAACGACGTTGAACAGATCGTCTTCTTCGGCCCCGCCAACGACCGTCTCGCCCGTGCCCTCTTTCCCCTTCTCAAACATCCGACGCTAGGCCCACTAGCCCGCGCCGCCTCGCCCATCTTGCGAGACGCCAACTTCGCCGATGCCTCCCGTCTCGCCGGGCCCCTCAAAAACGACCGCGAGCCCATCGTGCAAGCTCTTCTTGCCGAACAACCGGCCTCCCTCCCGAATCTCCGCGCTTGGAACCGCGCCCCCGTCCCGCCCCGCAAACCCGGTGCCCCCCGCACCCGCCCCACCGGTGCCCGTCCCGATGACGACTACTTCCGCGGCTACGTCGAACCCATCCTGACGGCCCGCGGCAAGGACGGCCAGGCCTGCGTCCACTGCCACGCCTCCCACACCCAATTCAACGCCACTTTGACCACGGCCAAAGCGGTCATTAATCTCGAAGACCCCGAGTCCAGTTTGATCCTTTTGAAGCCCCTCACCGATGCCGAAAGCGAAGGAACGCTGGGCTCTAAAAAACTCTCTCACGGCGGTGGAATCCGCTTTGAAAAAGGCTCCCCCGAGTACAATACGATTCTGAATTGGATCCGCGGTACCAAACCCTAATGAACCATCCGGCTACCCCCTACGTTGCCCCGTTTGCGGTCTTCATGCTCCTCCTCGTGCTGGCTCCTTACTGGCCCTGGGACCCCCGCCTCGAACCATATTTCCGCGTCGCGATTCTTGCCGCCGTCATCTGGTTTTTCTCCCGCTCCGTCCTCGATTTCCGTTGTGCCGCGCCGCTCCAAAGCATCGCCATCGGGATCGGCATTTGGCTCCTTTGGGTCGCCCCCGATACGCTCTTCCCCGGTTACCGCCAGCATTGGCTGTTCACGAACTCGATCACGGGCAAGGTTTCCAGTTCCATCCCCCCCGAAGCCCTCGGAGCCACGGGAGTCCTGATTTTCCGAACCCTCCGCGCGGCCCTGCTTGTCCCGATTATTGAGGAGCTCTTCTGGCGCGGCTGGCTGATGCGTTGGCTCATCAACCCCGATTTCGAGAAGGTGAAGTTAGGCACCTATTCCCTCTCCGCCGTAGTCATTACCGCCGTCCTCTTCGCCTCCGAGCATGGGCCCTTTTGGGAAGTTGGTCTCCTCACCGGTCTCATCTGGGGGTTCTGGATGGTCAAAACCAAGCGCCTCGGCGACCTCTTCCTCACCCACGGCGTCGCCAACCTTTGCCTATCGCTCTTCACCATCTACACCGGCCGCTGGGAATATTGGATGTAAGCGTACCGAGGTGAAAGTCTTTCTCTATTTCATCGGCAAGCCCCGCGACCAGCCTGCCAACGCCCTCGTCGCCGAGTACCTCAAGCGGACCTCCCGCTATGCCCCCTGCGAATCCCGCGAGGTCAAGCCCACCGCCTTTGACTTCCTCGACCGCCACCCCTCCGCCTACAAAATCTTCCTCGACCCCGCCGGCAAGCAAATCGACTCCCCCCGCTTCGCCGCTCTCCTTGGCAAACTCGAAGACGAAGGCCGCGAAGTCGTCTTCCTCCTCGGGGGCCACGACGGATTAACTGTCGAGCACCGCCAACGCGCCGATCTACTCCTGTCCCTCAGCACCATGACCTGGCCCCATGAATTAGCCCGCGCCATGCTCGCCGAACAGATCTACCGCGCTTTCGCCACTCTCCGGGGCCACCCCTACCCCCGCTAGCCGGGACTGACTCAGTCGGTCCAATACGGAGGCCGCCCATAATGAAAGTAGAGTTTGTTCTCGTATTCACGCGTGATCGCCATCGTGTCGGTATACTCCGGGCAGCTCTGGATCGTGTCCCGAGTCACTCCCACATACACCTTCGATTCCTCCCAACTAACACTCTCCACCCATTTAGGAGAAAGAAGCACGTGCTTACCCGGCCACCAATTCTTCGTGGCCACTTCCAGATAGCGGATCGCCCACGTCTCGTCGTCCACCACAAACCGGCTAACATGGCCGATCTCCCCGTCCTGCGCCTCAATGTGATCGCCAGCTACCCCTTCCGTGCTCCGTAAATGGGCATCGGCAGACTCCTTCCGGATCCGCTCCGCCTGAATGCTCTCCGCCGTCGGCATCCGAACGATGCCCGTCGGATAGTAAGACGCGCCCCACAAATAAGGTCCATCCCAATAATAGGGATATCCATAGTAATCAAAGTACTCCGCCTCATGCTGCCGCGAGACGGGACGCTGCGTATCGATGCTCGGAGCTTTCTCCACCTGCTCCCGCGTCAAAGAGACATCCATCCGGTTTACCTTCCAGTCCGTTTGTAAGATGGACCGCGGCGAGATCAGCACTCTACGCGAATCGAGCCAGTTACCCGTTTCCACAGTAAGATAGCGGA
>JAPKZA010000519.1 GCA_026394015.1 Acidobacteriota bacterium | reverse complement strand
TGAGAATGAATACGTTATGGCGATTGTCGCTCCCAACTACGACTGTGACGAACTCTTGGCCCGGTTCGGCCGTCCCCGGGTGCCCAAGGCGGCGTAAAAACCAAAATATGCGGCAGAAACATACTCGTCAGGTCTACATCGCTTCCGGCCCACTGGCGGAACAAAGGCAAATTAGCCCCGGTACGCCAGAGGTGTGCCTTCCCGCGCCGTCTGGACCCGGCAAAGTTCTGGGCAAACCAAGTGTCTGGGCCCGGCAAGCGCTCGATTTCCATCCGGACCCCAAGCAAACCGAAATACTCGATTGCGCCGCCCCCCGCGTCATTGTCCTGTCCTCCCGCCAGGTCGGAAAAAGCACCATCGCGGCCATCCGGGCGCTCTATCTGGCCGTCGCGCAACCCCATACCTTCATCATGCTCGTCGGTCCCGTCGGAGCCCAAGCCGGCGAAATCCTCGCCAAAGCCCGCCAATTCGCGGCCATTCTCGGCTATCCGCTCCGCGGCGATGGCAACAATCCGCGCTCTCTAAAACTGCCCAACGGCTCGCGTCTGGTCGCCCGCCCGGCCGTTCCGGAGTCGCTCCGTAGCTACTCCAAAGCCGCGCTCATCATCGTCGATGAAGCAGCCTGGGTCTCCGAAAATGCCTTCCAAGCCATGTCGCCCATCCTCGCCGCGGCCAATGGCAGCCTCTGGGCCCTCTCCACGCCCAACGGCCAATCCGGTCGCTTCTATGACCTCTGGCACGATGCCCCGGGTAGAAACTGGACCCGCTTCGAAATCCGCGCCCAGGATTGCCCCCGTCTCAGCCCCGAATTTCTCGCCGGCGAGCGCAGCACCTACGGCGAAACCTTCTACGCCCAGGAGTACGATTGCCAGTTCCTCGCCGGAGGCCTGCAGTTCTTATCCCGGTCTCAAATCGAGGCCCTGCTCGTGCCCGAAGCGGTCGCCCCCGGCCCCTGTCTAGCCGAAAAATCCGAAATCTATCTCGGCCTCGACCTCGGCAAACGGCAGGATCACACCGCTCTGGTCGCCGTCGAACTCACCTTCCAAAATGGACCAAAAAACAACGCGACCCAGGCCGTTCCCTTGCTCCCGACCCTCACGGTCAGGCTCGTCGACCTCCTGGCCCTCGATTCACCCACCGTGAATATCCCCCGCTGGGTCCGGGACGTCGCCCAGCGCTTTGCCCCGTCCTGTTTTGCCCCCAAGCAGCGGGGCACACTTCTGGTCGATGCCACCGGCAACGGTCATACGGTCATCGAACTATTCCAAGCCCAGCCCATTCCGAACTATGCGCTGAAGCCCATCTGTATCAGCGGAGGCCAAGTCTCCCACCAGTTGAAAGGCGGCTATACCAGCGTACCCCGCGCCGACTTACTCACCAGCTTGAAGGTCGCCATCGAGTCCGAAAAGCTCAAATTGCACGCGACAGCCCCGGGCATGGACTTACTCCGCCGCGAGTTACAGCAATTCCAGCCCGCCGGCGACCAGTCCGAGCACGACGACTTAGTCATCGCGCTCGCCCTCGCCGTCTGGCAGGCGGCCAAGAACCATCCCGGTCTCTTCGGCCTGAAGGAGCCAGCCCCGGTCTTTCCGCATCACCGTCTCATATAGGTACCATGGTGCATGCGTTTCGTCGCCCTTTTTGCCCTCGCCGCTCTCCTCCCCGCCGCCCCGCCCGACAAGAAGCCAGTGTCCGAACAGTACACCAAGTACGAGTACCGCATCCCCATGCGCGACGGCACCAAGCTCTTCACCGCCGTCTACGTCCCCAAGGACGCCGCCCCCGCCAAGCCCTATCCCATCCTCTTCACCCGCACCCCTTACGCCGTCCGCCCCTACGGTGCCGACCAGTACCGCGAGACCCTCGGCCCCTCCGAATTCGCCCAGCAAAAAGGCTACATCTTCGTCTACCAGGACGTCCGCGGCCGCTTCGCCTCCGAAGGCGTCTTTGAACAGGTCCGCCCCTATATCCCCAATAAATCCGCCGCCCAGTTCGACGAAGCCTCCGACACCCACGACTCCATCGCCTGGCTCCTCAAGAACGTCGCCCACCACAACGGCAACGTCGGCATGTGGGGCATCTCCTACCCCGGCTTCTACTCCTCCATGGGCCTGCTCGACTCCCATCCCGCCCTCAAAGCCGTCTCCCCCCAAGCCCCCGTCGGCGACTGGTTCATCGGTGACGACTGGCGTCACAACGGAGCCTTCTACCTCGCCCACGCCGTCCGTTGGTTCTATATGAACTCCCGCGAAGGCGCCAACGACCCCAAGGTCCCCCGCTCGAATCCCGAATACGAATCCCCCGACGGCTATAACCTCTTCCTCCAAATGGGCACCCTCGAAGAGATCAACGAGCGCCTCCTCAAGAACAAGGTCCCCTACTGGAAGGACCTCATGGACCACGCCACTTACGACGCTTTCTGGAAGGCCCGCGACGTCCGCCCCCACTTAGTCAACGTCAAGCCTGCCGTCCTCACCGTCGGCGGCTGGTTCGACGCCGAAGACCTCTTCGGCACCCTCGAGACCTATAAGCGCAACGAGCGACAAAGCCCCAACGGCGTCAACTTACTCGTCATGGGTCCCTGGTCGCACGGCCAATGGGCTTCCGGCAAAGGCGACCACCTCGGCGACGTCAATTTCCATCAGCCCACCGGCCCCTATTACCGCGAGCACATCGAGCTCCCCTTTTTTGAGAAGTACCTCCGAGGCGATGCCAAGGCCGTCACCGCCGAAGCCCAAGTCTTTGAAACCGGAGCCAATCAATGGCGGACCTTTGACGCCTGGCCGCCGAAGCAGTCGACCGAACGAACCTTCCATCTCAGCCACGACGGCCGTCTCGCCGCCAACCCGCCCAGCCGCGGCGGCTACGTCGAGTATCTGTCCGACCCCGCCCGTCCAGTGCCTTTCGTCCCCTATATTGCCAACACGATGACGGTCGAGCACATGCTGGACGACCAGCGTTTCGCCGCCAGCCGCCCCGACGTCCTGGTCTTTGAGACGGACGTGCTCGAAGAGGATCTGACTCTAGCCGGCCCCCTCGAAGCGACCCTGCATATCTCTACGACCGCCACGGACTCGGACTTTGTCGTGAAGCTGATCGACGTCTACCCCAACGACTATCCCAACCCCGAGCCCAACCCGAAGAACTTGAAGATGGGAGGATACCAGCAACTGGTCCGCGGAGAGCCATTCCGCGCCAAGTTCCGCAAGAGCTTTGAGAAGCCGGAGGCGTTGGTCCCCGGCCAAGTCGAGCAGATCGCCTATACCCTGCCCGACGTTTTCCATACGTTCCGTCGGGGTCATCGGGTGATGGTCCAGGTGCAGAGCAGTTGGTTCCCGTTAGTGGACCGCAACCCGCAGAAGTTCATGGACATCCCGAAGGCGAAGCGAACGGACTTTGTGAAGGCGACGCAGAGGGTTTACGTCGGCCCCGTCGCCGGCAGTTCGCTGAAGGTCCGCGTCCTCTCCGCGACACCCGATCCCAAGTCCCGCTAGCGAGCGACCGGCGAAACGCCCACCCGCCGACCAGCGACCAAGCCCCGCCCAGCGCAACCGCTACCCGCCGCCTCTGCGGACGCCACATTTCGCCCCGCCGACCAGCTACCCATCCCCGTCCGACGCAAAACCCGCCGCAAGGACACGCTCCCACCAACAACCAAGCCCTGCCCACCACAAAGCTCGCCTACCGCCTCCGCGGCCGCGGCAACTCGCCCCGCAAACCAGCGACCCATCCCCGTCCGGCGCAAAACCCGCCCCAAGGACGCGCGCAAGCCCTGCCCGGCACATAGCCCGC
>JAPKZA010000012.1 GCA_026394015.1 Acidobacteriota bacterium | reverse complement strand
TTCGCAGTGTCCTTGTGGCACTGTATCGCAAGGCACTTGATAAGGCCGAGATCGACGTGCTGCTGGGAGAACTGGGGCATACGGCAGAGGACCGTGCTGAAAACATGGATGTGGCCACTTTGATCCGTCTGTCGAATCACCTGCACGCCACGATTCAGAAGAAGGGTAGTCCCATCGAGCTCGAAGCCGACGACGAACCGCTGACGGCTGAGATCTGAAATCGGGAACTTCTCATTTCAAATTTCCAATCTGATATCTCAAATTTCACTACTCACACTCGACACTTCGCCACCCCGAATATCGCACCATCTTAAGAATGGAGAAACAACCATGCAGGATCGCATCGCCTACCGCGGATTGACGTTTGATGACGTTCTTCTGGAACCCGGCTACAGCGAAGTGGTCCCGTCAGAAGTCGACATCAGCTCGTTTCTGACTCGGAACATCAGCCTCAATGTGCCTCTGGTCAGCAGTCCGATGGACACGGTGACCGAGAGCGAGATGGCCGTTTCCATGGCTCAACTGGGCGGCATTGGCATCATTCATAAGAACATGACGATCGAGCAGCAGGCCATGCAGGTCGACCGCGTGAAACGCAGCGAGCACGGGGTTATCGTGGATCCCGTTACGCTGCCGCCTGAAACTCCTGCGGGAGAAGCCGTCCGGCTGATGGACGAACGAAACATCGGCGGCGTGCCGATTACGGTGAACGGCCGGCTGGTGGGCATTCTGACGCGACGCGATCTGCGATTTCTTGAATCCAAAGATCGGCCTGTGTCGGAAGTTATGACGAAGGAAAATCTTGTCACGGCCCCCGAAGACACGACTCTGGAAGCTGCCGGAAGAATTCTCCTCCAAAACAAGGTCGGGAAACGTTTGCTCGTGGACGATCAATATCAGCTGAAGGGCTTGATCACAATTCGAGACATCGACAAGAACCTGCAGTTTCCGCGGGCATCGAAAGATTCACGCGGTCGTTTGCGGGTTGGCGCTGCGGTCGGAGTTTTTGATTTTGATCGAGCGGCCCAATTGGTCGAATCGGGTGTAGACGTGCTGGTTGTTGATAGCGCACATGGTCATTCTCGCAACGTAATTGAGACTGTGCGGGCGATCAAGAAGCGGCTTCAGATCGATGTGATTGCGGGAAACATCGCAACCGAAGAAGGCGCGCGGGCTTTGGCGGATGCTGGTGCAGATGCGATTAAGGTTGGGATAGGTCCTGGGTCGATCTGTACTACTAGAATCATTTCTGGCATCGGTGTGCCTCAGTTGAGCGCCGTGGCGAATGCCGCTCGTGCTCTTCAGGGGACCGGGATTCCGATCATCGCTGACGGCGGAATTCGCTTCAGCGGAGATATTACCAAGGCACTTGCTGCCGGAGCGTGGACTGTGATGGTCGGCGGTCTGTTGGCGGGTGCGGATGAAAGCCCTGGTGAGATGATTCTTTACCAAGGAAGGAGCTTCAAGCGATACCGCGGAATGGGTTCGCTGGGAGCAATGATTAAAGGCAGCAGTGAACGTTACCGGCAGGGGCATGCTCCGACGGGCGATCAGTCTAAACTGGTTCCGGAGGGCGTGGAAGGTCGCGTTTCTTACAGAGGAGCCCTGCAGCC
>JAPKZA010000273.1:130290-181613 GCA_026394015.1 Acidobacteriota bacterium | reverse complement strand
GATCGCCGAGGTATTGGAGATGTCCTTGGGGACGGTGGCGTCGTCGCTGGCGCGGTCGTTGGGGAAGTTGGCGGAGGTGGAGGGACGATGAAGCACCTCGACGACGCGGAGTTGATGGCGGTGATGGACGGCGAGGCGGGTGCCGAGCATTTGGCCGAGCATTTGCAAGACTGCGCCACTTGTCGGGCTCGGTATCAGGTGCTGGAGCGAGCGATGGGAGAGTTCACCGCGCTCCATCGGGGCCGTCGGACGCCGATCTGGCAGTACGCGGCGGTTGCCGCGATGGTGGTGGTGGGCGTAGGGGTTTGGTGGAGCCAAAAACGGACGGATCTGCCGAACGCGAGTTTCACGCCGGGCGCGACCCGACCCATGACCCAGCAGCAGGTCTGCGTCGCGCTGGCTCAGGATGATGACCGGACCGCGCCGCGGGAGATGGCCGTCGCCGTCTTCGCACGCTACGGGATTAAAGACCCCAAGCCCAGGGCCTACGAAGTGGACTACCTCATCACCCCGGCTTTGGGCGGTGCCGAGGACGTGAAAAACCTCTGGCCCCAGCCCTACGCGGGCAGCGTTTGGAATGCCCGCGTCAAGGACGCCTTGGAGGACTATCTGCGGACGATGGTCTGCAACGGTCGCCTGGAACTGGCGACCGCGCAGGAAGAGATCGCCGGGGATTGGATCAGCGCCTATCAGAAGTACTTCCGCACCGAGGCCCCCCTGCCCGCGCACGCCCAGTTTGTGAAGGACCGGGCGTGGGAGTAGCATTCGCGATATAGTTTGGGTCATGCTCCGAGTTGTCGCCTTCTTTCCGGCCTTGCTGCTAGCCCAGCAGCCAGTGATCAATCAGTACTGCGTTGGCTGCCATAACAGCACTGCCAAAGCGGCGGGTTTAGCACTGGATACGGCCAAAGCGGACGACACAGCAACTTGGGAAAAGGTCCTGCGGCGGGTGCGGGGCCGGACGATGCCGCCGGTCGGTTTGCCTCGGCCGAAAGAGTCCGACTATCAGAACCTCGTCGCCACCCTCGAAACAAAGCTCGATGCCAACAAGGTCGACCCCGGTCGCACCGACACCTTTCGCCGACTCAACCGCACCGAATATCAGAACTCGATCCGCGACCTCCTAGCCGTCGATGTCGACGTCACCGGGCTCCTGCCCAGCGATGACGCCAGCCACGGTTTCGACAACGTCACCGTCGGCAATCTGTCCCCCACCCTACTCGAACGCTACCTCGGCGCCGCCCGCAAGATCAGCCGCCTGGCGATCGGCATCCCCCCGAAACAGGTCGGCGGCGAGACCGTCATGCTGCCCCCGGACCTCACCCAGGAAGAGCACTTCGAAGACCTCCCCCTCGGCACCCGCGGCGGCACCGTCGTCAAGTACACCTTCCCCCTCGACGCCGAATACGAGATCCAGATCCGCCTCCAGCGCGATCGGAACGAGCACGTCGAAGGGCTCCGCGGCAACCACGTCGTCGAACTCATGCTCGACGGCGAGCGCATCCAGGCCTTCACCGCCAAACCTCCCGGACAAGGGCAAGACCATTCCGTCGTGGATCGCGAGTTCAACATTCGCCTCCGCGTCAGCGCCGGGCCGCACGTCATCGCGGCCGCCTTCCCGAAGCAAAGCTCCACCCTGCTCGAAACCGAACGCCAGCCCTACCAGGCCCATTTCAATATGGACCGCCATCCCCGCATCACCCCCGCCGTCTTCTCGGTCACCGTCAACGGACCCTACGCCGTCAAGGGCCCCGGCGATACGCCCAGCCGCCGCGCCATCTTTGTCTGTCAGGCCCAGGACGAACCCTGCGCGAAGAAGATCCTCTCCCACTTGACCCGCCGCGCGTATCGCCGGCCCTCCACCGAAGCCGACCTCGCCGTGCCCCTGAAGTTCTATCGCGACGCCCGCAAGACCGAAGGGTTCGAAGCGGGCATTGAAATGGGCCTCCGCGCGATCCTCGTCAGCCCCGAGTTCCTCTTCCGCGTCGAGCAGGATCCCGCCGGCGCGGCCCCCAAATCCGTCTATCGCATCTCCGATCTGGAGCTAGCTTCCCGCCTTTCGTTCTTCCTCTGGAGCAGCATCCCGGATGAAGAGTTGCTGGCCGCGGCCGTCCGCGGCGACCTCCACCAACCCGCCGTAATGCGGAAGCAGGTGCAGCGGATGCTGGCCGACGAACGGTCGAAGATGCTCGTCACCAACTTTGCCGACCAGTGGCTCTACCTGCGCAATCTCGCCTCGATCACGCCGGACATGCGCGCCTTCCCTGACTTCGACGACAACCTCCGCCAAGCCTTCCGTAAGGAAACCCACCTGTTCTTTGAGAGCGTCATGCGCGAAGACCGCAGCGTCCTCGACCTCCTCCGCGCCGACTACAGCTTTCTGAACGAGCGCCTCGCCAAGCACTACGGCGTGCCGAACGTCTACGGCAGCCGCTTCCGCAAAGTGACCTTTGGCCCGGAGACCATGCGCGGCGGCCTGCTGCGGCAAGGTAGCATTCTAACGGTCACCTCCTACGCCACCCGGACGTCCCCCGTCATCCGCGGCAAGTGGATCCTCGATAATATTCTGGGTGTTCCTCCGCCGCCCCCGCCGCCGAATGTGCCGGCGCTCGAAGAAGCCAAGGCCGCCATGAAGAAGATGACCATGCGCGAACGCCTCAGCGAACACCGCAAGAACCCAGCGTGTTCCGGCTGCCACAAACTCATGGACCCGGTGGGCTTTTCGCTCGAGAATTTCGATGCCGTCGGCCGCTGGCGGCAAGCCGAAGATGGCACCCCCGTTGATGTCAGCGGCGGCTTGCCGGACGGCGCCAAATTCAGCGGCGTCGCGGGGCTCGAAAAGGCCCTGCTGACGCGGCCCGAACTTTTTGCTACAACCATTACAGAGAAGCTGTTGACCTATTCGCTCGGCCGTGGCGTGGAATACACCGACGCCCCGGCCGTGCGGCAGATCGTGCGGCAAGCCCAGAAGTCCGATTTCCGGTTCTCCTCGTTCATTCAAGGGATAGCCGGCAGCCCGTCGTTTCAGTTGAGGAGAGCCCAATGATTATCACGAAGAAAGCCCTGCCGCGGCGCGCACTGCTGCGCGGGATGGGAGCGTCGCTGGCGCTTCCCCTGCTCGACGCCATGCTGCCTTCTATGACGGCACTCGCGGCATCCCCGGCGAAGCCGGTCCGGCGCTTGGGCTATGTCTATATCCCGATGGGCGCGCACATCAAGGACTGGACGCCGCCCGGCAGCGACCTCCGCCAACTGTCGCCGATCTTGAAGAGCCTGGCCCCGGTGATCGACCACTGCTCCATCCTCAGCAACATGGAGCTGCGGAACGCCTATCCCGGCACCCATGCCACCTCCAACGCCGCCTTCTTGAGCGCCGCGACCGCCAAGTGGACCGAGAGCACCGACTACCGTCTCGCCACCACCGCCGACCAGGTGGCCGCCCAGCAGATCGGCCAAGGCACCCGCCTGCCCTCGCTCGAACTTTCGATGGATTTGCTGACCACCGTCGGCCAGTGCGACAACGGCTACGCCTGCGTCTACCAGAACAACCTTTCGTGGTCCACCCCGACGACACCGCTCCCCGCCGAAGCCCATCCGCGCATCGCCTTTGAACGGCTGTTCGGCGACGGCGGCACCGCCAAGGATCGCCAATCCGAACTGCGGAAAGACGCGAGCCTGCTCGACTGGATGAGCGCCGACATCGCCCGTCTGCAGCGGAAGCTCGGGCCGGGTGATCGCAACAAGATGGCGGAGTACCTCGATACCGTCCGCGAAGTGGAGCGCCGGATCCAGAAGGCCGAGAAGGCGACCGCCGAATCGAAGTTGCCGGATCTGGATCGCCCCGTGGGCGTGCCGGCTTCCTACGGTGACCACGCGAAGTTGATGTTCGACCTGCAAGTGCTCGCGCTGCAGGGCGACGTCACCCGCGTCATCACCTTCCAATTGGCCCGCGAAACCAGCACCCGAACCTATCCTGAAATCGGCGTCTCCGATCCGCATCATCCGTTGACCCACAACAGCGGCGATCCGGAGAAGCTGGCCCGCGTCGCCAAGATCAACGCCTACCATCTCTCGTTGTTCGCCTATTTCCTGGAACGCCTGAAAGCCACCCCGGACGGCGACGGCACGCTGCTCGACCATTCGATCTATCTCTACGGCAGCGGCATGGGCAACCCCGATAAGCACGATCACGTGAACCTGCCGATCCTGGTCGCCGGCGGCCTCGCCGGTACGAAGGCCGGCGGTCGGCATATCCGTTACGAAAAGCCGACGCCGCTGGCGAATCTCCATTTGACGCTGCTCGACCGCGTGGGCGCGCGCCTGGATTCGTTCGCCGATAGCAACGGCAAAATCCCCGAGTTGACGATCTGACCATGCGACGCTGGGCCATTGGATTGGTAGTGGCGGGCGGCCTGCTGGCCGCCGACGGAACGACGGCTCTGCATCGGGCCGCGCATCGGGACGACATGGCGGCGGTCGAGCAGTTGCTCCGCGCCGGCGAAGACGTGAAGGCCGCCAACCGCTACGGCGTCACCGCCCTCGCCCTCGCTTGCACCAACGGCAACGGCAAGATGGTGGCGCGCTTGCTCGAAGCCGGGGCTGACCCGAACGCCGAGCTGCCGGGCGGCGAAACTGCGCTGATGACAGCCGCGCGGACGGGCAGCGTCGAAGCCGTTCGGGCGCTGCTGGCCAAGGGCGCCAACGTCAAGGGTAAGGAAAAGAAGCAGGGGCAGACGGCGTTGCACTGGGCGGCAGCCGAAGGCAACGTCGGCGTGATCGAAGAGCTGGTGAAGGCCGGGGCCGAGGTGGGCGATCGGCTCGACTCGGGCTATACCGCGCTGCTGTTCGCGGTGCGGGAAGGTCACATCGGGGCGGTGAAAGCGCTGCTGAAGGCCGGGGCGGACGGGAACGATACGACGCCGACCGGAGGTCGGCGCGCGGCACCGGCGCGGTCTCCGCGGGCGGGCACTTCGGCGCTGATTCTGGCCACCTTGAATGCTCACTACGAGCTCGCGGCGTTGCTGCTCGAAGCCGGGGCCAACCCGAACGCGGACGGGCCGGGATACGCGGCGCTGCACGTGGTGACGTGGGTGAGGAAGCCGGGCGGCGGGGACAACGATCCAGCGCCGGATGGGTCCGGCAATATGACCAGCTTGGAGCTTGTGCGGAAGCTGGTGGCCAAGGGCGCGAACGTGAACGCGCGGATGACGAAGAAGATCAGCGTCGGCTTGACCGGCCTGAATACCGCCGGCGGAACGGCGTTCTTCCTGGCCGCGCGAACCGCCGACGCCGAACTGATGCGGGAGTTGGTCAAGCTGGGTGCGGATCCGAAACTGCCGAACGAGAACGGTTCGACGCCGTTGATGGCCGCCGCCGGGTTAGGGACGCGCTCTCCAGGCGAGGATGCCGGAACCGAGGCCGAAGTGGTACAGGCACTCGAATTGGCGCTGGAGTTAGGCAACGATATCGACGCCGTCGACCAGAACGGCGAGACGGCGATGCACGGCGCGGCGTATAAGAACCTGCCCGGCGCCGTTCTGCTTCTGGCCCAGCGCGGGGCCAAGCGTGAAGTGTGGGACCGCAAGAACAAGTTCGGTTGGACCCCGATGCGGATCGCCGAAGGCTATCGGTTCGGCAACTATAAGCCGTCCGATGTGACGATGGCGGCGTTTCGCAAGGTAATGGCCGAAGCGAACCGTTAGACTGTTCGGATGGACTTAGACTTAAGCGGGCATGTGGCCGTCGTCACCGGCGGGGCGAGCGGCATTGGGCGGGCGTGCGTGGACGCGTTCGAGCGAGAAGGTTGCCGAGTGGCAATTTGGGACCGGAACGGGCCGGGGAAGGTGGACGTGAGTTCGGCCGAGTCCGTCGCGGAGGCGCTGCGGGAAACCGAGAGCCGGCTGGGGCCGGTGCGGCATTTGGTTCATGCGGCGGCGATGGGTTCGGGTAAATTTGGATTTCCGTTTTTGAATTTGGCGGCTGGGGATTGGAGCCGGGTGCTGGAAGTGAACATCATGGGGATGCTGCACGTGGCCCAAGCGTTGGCCCCGGGCATGATGGAGCGGCGCATGGGGACGATGGTCTTCATCGGGTCGGTGGCCGGGCAGATCGGGTCGCAGACGGACCCGCCGTATTCGGCGAGCAAGGCGGCTAACATCAACTTCGCGCAGTGCCTGGCGAAGGACTTGGCGGGTTACGGGGTGCGGGTGAACACGGTGAACCCCGGGATGGTGAAGACACCGCTGAACCAGGCGGTTTGGCAGGCGTGGCACGACCAGCAGCCGGAGGCGCTGCGCCGGACCTACGAGGAATGGGCGGCGGAGAAGATCAAGGCCGTGGCGCCGTTAGCCCGTTGGCAGGAGCCGGCGGAGATCGCGGACATGGTGGCGTTTCTTTCGTCGTCGCGGGCGTCGGCGGTGACCGGGCAGACGATCAACGTCGACGGAGGCCAGGTGATGCACTGGTAAGGGCCCAACGTTCGATCGCCTCGGCGAGTTTGGCCAAGTCGATGGGTTTGGTGAGGTAGTCGGACATTCCGGCGGCCAGACACGTTTCGCGGTCGCCCTGCATGGCGTTGGCGGTGATCGCGACAATGGGGATGCGTTCGTGGTCAGCCCAGCGTTCGGTCAGGATGCGAGCCGCGGTGACGCCGTCCATGCCGGGCATCTGCCAGTCCATCAGGATGATCACCAGGGCGTTCTCACCGTTGGTGGCGAGCGTCGTCGAGCAGCCTCGGGGAGGACAGAAGCCGGAACGGGAAGCGCGGAGAGGACCAAGGGGATCGCTACGGAAAAGGTGGAACCCTGCCCGAACGTGGCGGCGACGGAGATCGTCCCACCCATGAGTTCGACGAGTCGGCGGCAGATGGCGAGTCCCAGCCCGGAACCGCCCCGTCGGGCCGAGGCGTCTTCTTCGGCTTGGGTAAAGACGTCGAAGAGGCGAGCCTGATCGGTGTCGACGGTAAGGCGCAGCAGGACTTCGCCCTGATCTGTGAACTTCACCGCATTGCTGACAAGGTTGGCGAGGACCTGCCGCAGTCGCAGCTCATCGGCGAGCACGGCGACGTTTGAGCCGGGGGCGGATTCGACGCGCAGGGCGATGCCTTTCTCCGCCGTTGCGCGCGGAAAAGGCGTTCGATTTCGTGGAGTTGGTTTGCAGGGCAGACCGGTCCCGGGCGGAGTTCGAGCTTGCCGGACTCGACTTTTGCCAGATCGAGAATGTCGTTGAGGAGTTCAAGAAGCGCTTGGCCGGACTCACGAATGGTACGAGCAAGTTCATGTTGTTCAGCGGAAAGGCTCGTTTGCCGCAGCAACTCGGCCATACCGAGGACGCCGTTAATTGGCGTGCGGATTTCGCACGGTTCGCGCTTTCGGCGGCGGCCCGGGCGCGGCGCAGCCGCAGCGTCTGCCAGCTGAGCCCCAGCGCGGAAAGGCCGCACCAGAGTTGTCGGGTCCGCCGCCCGGCTTCGATGAACTCCGAGATGGTGAAGAGCTGGCTGGAGGTGACCAAACCCCAGTTGAAAGGAATAGAGGCGAAGCGACCGGAGCGGATCATGGCGCTCATCTCTTCGCGGATCCGTTCGGCGGCCTGCACCGCGCCGCGGTCGGTGGGTTTCGCGGCGATGCCGAAGAGCACGACCCAGGTTGGCTTCGTGTGGAGACCAACCTTGCGTTGTCCACAGGCTTCCGGCTTGGCGGACAACACCCCGTCGCTCATGCCTTCGGCCACCAGGGCCGCGTCGGCTTCGCCTCGGCAGAAGGCCGCAAAGGCGGCGATCTGGTCCTGCGCGAGCACCTCCGTCGAGCTTGGTGTGATGACCGCGGCCCAGGCCTCAGACTGGCGGCCACGCCCCCGGGCCAGGCGAATGCCGGTCCAATCGGAGGGAAGCGGCCGACCGACCTGGTTCTTTCGGAAGCCAACGGCGGGACCTTCGGGGACGGGACCGGATATCCTCCCCTGGGAATCAACAAACTGCGCCGGGGGCTGATGCAGATAGCCCATGCGGAAGACCCGATGGCGCGTTTGGTCCCACTGCGACGCGATCACCAGTCCACTGGCGATGAGAGCCAGACCAACGCCGATCGTCCAGAGGACCCTGGACGACGGCCGACTCTTCAGCCATCCAGATTTCATCTTCGTGTACCGCGCTATCCTAGCAGGCGTATCGACGCCGTTCGGAAACACCGTACAAAAAGTCTGGAGCCACCCGCCAGGATCGAACTGGCGACCTTCTGATTACGAATCAGACGCTCTACCAACTGAGCTAGGGTGGCACCCAAAGGCAGACAATTTCTAGTATACACGGCCTCCCATGCTAGAGTGAAATTCGGTCGCATGCAGAAGCCTAGCCTCGTCATAATTGGATCCGGAGGTCACGCCAAAGTCATTGTCGAGATCTTCGAAGAAACAGCAGCATTCGACATCGCCGGCTACACCTCGCTCTCCTCCGCCCTACCGCTGTTCCACTACCCCTACCTCGGCGACGATGACGCCTTGCCGGCCATCCTCGCCAGTGGCGTCACCCACGCCTTTCCCGCCATCGGCAGTAACCGCATTCGCTATCGCATGCCCCAACGCCATCAGTCGCCACGCCGTCGTCTCCCCCCGCACGACGCTCGGCTCCGCCATCGCCATCATGCCCGGCGCGGTCGTTAACGTAGACTCCGCCATCGGCGATGGAGCCATCCTCAACACCGCCTCCTCAGTCGACCACGATGGCCGCATTGGAGCCTGCGCTCACATTGCGCCCGGCGCTCACCTGGCTGGCAACGTCACGGTTGGTGAAGGGGCGTTTCTCGCCGCCGGATCCAGCGCAATACCGGGCGTGAATATCGGTTCCTGGGCCACCGTCGGTGCCGGCGGAGTCGTCATTGGACCCATCGAACCAAACTCGGTGATGATTGGCGTACCAGCCACCCGGAGGCTGCGCTGAAGATCATCGTGGCCAGCACCGTCGTGCCCTTTCTCTACGGCGGCTACACCGTCATCGTCGATTCCCTCGCCGATGAACTCGCCCGCGCCGGTCATGAAGTTGAGGTCCTGAAGTTTCCCTTTTCGTCCCACCACGAGGAGCTAATGGAGCAGATGACCGCCCTTCGGCTGCTTGATCTCACCGAACACGGCGACCGCCTCATCACCATTCGCTTCCCGAGCTACCTGCTCCGCCACCCTAAAAAAGTCGTCTGGTTCATTCACCATCACCGCGGTGCCTATGACCTTTGGGGAACCTGCTACCAGGACATCCCGCTGACCCCGGAAGGCACCCGCATTCGCGATTCCATCATGAACGCCGACCGCCTTGGGCTATCGGAATGCCATCGCGTTTTCAGCAATTCGAAGGTCGTCGCCAAACGCCTGAAACAGTACAACTCGATCGACGCCGAGGTCCTCTATCCGCCGCTGCCCCAGGCGGCGAACTACAATTGCGCGGGCTATGGCGACACCGTTCTTTATCTCAATCGCCTCGTTCATCACAAGCGGCAGTGGCTCGCCATTGAAGCGATGCGGCACGTTCGCACCGACGTCAAACTCCTCATCGCCGGCAAGGCTGACCCAGACTCGTCCGCTTACGTCGACGAACTCCACGCCCTCGTGCACCGCCATAAATTGAAGGATCGGGTGACTATTTTCGACGACTGGATCGACGAAAACCGCAAGTGCAAGCTCTTCGCCGAGTGCCTGGCCGCCGCCTACTTCCCGGTCGACGAGGACTCCTACGGCTACCCCAGCCTCGAGGCCCATCAGTCCGGTAAGGCTGTTCTCACGACGGCCGACTCCGGCGGCACGCTCGAGTTGATCGTCGACGGGCGCAACGGTCTCATCGCGGCGCCGGAACCCGTCGCCATCGCGGCCGCTCTCGACGAGCTTTACACCAATCGCGCCCGAACCCAGGCCATGGGCGAAGCCGGGATCGTTCGGATGCGGGAACTCGGCATTTCCTGGGACCATGTGCTCGACCGGATGCTCTCATGAAGATCCTCGTCGCCAACAACTGCGTCCCGTTTGTGCGCGGCGGGGCCGAACACCTCGCCGAGGCTCTGACGCAAAAACTGATCGAGTTTGGCCACGAAGCCATGCTCGTTCGCATCCCCTTCCGCTGGGAGCCGCCCACCAAGATTCTGGACAGCATGTTGGCCTGCCGGCTGATGCGCCTGCAGAATGTCGACCGGGTGATCGCCTTCAAATTCCCGGCTTACTACCTCCCCCACGACAACAAATTTCTCTGGCTCGTCCACCAGTTTCGGCAGGTCTACGATCTCTGGGGAACGCCCTATCAGGGGATGGAGGAGACCGCCGAGAATCTCTCCGTCCGCCGCAGCATCATTGAAGCGGACAACACCTATCTGCGCGAGGCCCGCCGGATCTACACGAACTCCGCCACCACCTCGGACCGGCTCCGGCGATTCAACCAGATCCCGTCGGAGGTCCTCTATCCGCCCCTGCTCGAAACCAGCCACTTCCGCTTCGGCGAGCCCGGAGGCTACATCTTCTGCGCCGGCCGCATCACCACCTCCAAGCGTCAGCATCTGCTCGTGGAGGCCATGAGGCACGTACGGACCGAGGTTCGACTCGTGGTCGCCGGAAAGTCCGAAGCCGAAGGCGACGCCCAACAGATTGAACAGCTCATCCGGAAGTTCAACCTGGCGAGTCGCGTTACCGTCATCGACCGCTTCATCTCCGAAGAAGGGAAAGCCGCCTACTTCGCCGACTCGCTCGGCGCCGCCTACATCCCCTTCGATGAGGACTCCTACGGCTACGTCACGATGGAGGCGTTTTATTCGGGCAAGGCTGTGATTACGACCTCCGATTCCGGGGGGATTCTGCAAATTGTGCGCCACGGCGAAACCGGCTTGGTCGCCGAGCCCACCGCCCAAAGCCTGGCCGAAGCGATGGATCGGCTCTATGAAGACCGCTCCGCCGCGCGGGGCTGGGGCCGGGCGGGATACGATCTCATTCAAAACATGGGCCTGACGTGGGAACATGTTATAGCGACTCTGACCGCGGAGTAAGCGTGTTTTCATGAAAAGTCCGTCTTCGCCATTCAGTATCGAGCTCCAAGGGGTAACGAAATCGTTTCCGTTGCAGACCAGCGGGTGGCTCCGTCGCTTGCGGCCCGACCGCTTCACGGCTCTGTCCAACATCACTCTGTCGGTTCGGCACGGTGAGTCGGTGGCGATCCTGGGCCGCAACGGAGCGGGCAAGAGTACGCTGCTCAATCTCATTTCGGGCGTGGTCCCGCCGACCACGGGTACTCTCCGTACCGAAGGCCATCTGACAGCCTTACTCGAGCTCGGCACCGGCTTCCATCCCGATCTCACGGGTCGGGAAAACGTGTTTCTCAACGCCTCGCTAAGCGGACTTTCGCGCCTGGAAACCACCCGCCGCTTTGGCTCGATCGTCGAGTTCTCAGAGCTGGAGGAGTTTATTGACGACCCCCTGCGGACCTATTCGAGCGGCATGTGGCTGCGGCTGGCTTTCGGCATTGCCGTCCACGCGGACCCCGAAATCCTGCTGATCGACGAGATTCTCGCCGTCGGCGACGATCGCTTCCAGCAGAAATGTTTCGACCGGATGAAAGAGTACCGCTCCCAGGGCAAAACGATTCTCTGCGCTTCGCATGTGCACAGTATCGTCGCCAGCCTGTGCGAGCGCGCCATCTGGCTCGAACAGGGCCGGATCGTGCGGGACGGGGCGTTGGCGGAAGTCTGCGCCGAATATGAGCACTCGCTGCAAAGTGCCGAAGCTCCGCGTTAGACTAGTCGCTTGGATTTCAACGCAGCGGTAATTAAGCGTCGCCTCGTCGAGAAGCTCGGACCAGCGGAGAATGTGCCCGCCAGCCCGGCCGCGTCTGCTTCCACCACGGTCGATTTGGCGCCCCTGCTCGCCATCGCCGACGACGCCAGCTTCGTTCGCGAGAGCTATTTGCGCATCCTGGGCCGGGAGTGCGACGTCGGGGGCTTTGTTCACTACCGCGAGCTGTTGCGCAACCATTTTTCGCGCCGCGCCATGATTCTTCAGCTCGTCGAATCGGCCGAGGCCAAGAGCGGCGGTAGGCGATACGTCGGCCTTTGGGACCGTAGCCAGGAGGGCCGGCTCGTACCCGGCGCCCGTTGGGTAGCGGGCCTGAAACTGTCGGTCTGGAATCGGTCCAGACGGTTGTTTGAATTTTTCCTGCGCGTGAGCCGCGTTGAGTCCATCGAACTCAAGCTCGACTACGTGATGCAGGAGAGTGCGATTCAGGCCGAGCGCAACATCAGCAAACTCGACCATACTTTGTTCACCATCTCGGACAAAGTCGATCGGTACGTCGCTGATCTCGTGATCAAGCAAGCCGAGCTGACGGCGCTCGTCCGAGAGAACGGGGTGCAGCAGGCGAGCCAGGCGCAAGCGAGTTTCCTTCGGCAGGGCGTGGTGGCCGAAGAAGGCCGCAAACACCGCGCGGCCGTGCTCGAAGCATTCGCCGAAGAAGGCCGCCAACAGCGGGTCGCCGTGCTCGGCGCACTCGTCGAGGAGGGTAGCCAACACCGCGCAATGATCAGATCCCTGACGGACGCGACTCAGCACAACAACGCGCAACTGGAGCAGTTGCGCCGCGAAAACCAAGCCCTCCGCGAAAGTATCGCCGACATCCGGCGCCAACAGAGGTCCCCCGTTTTTCAGGCCGGCCCCGACGTCATCGTCACCGAAGTCGATGGGCTGCTGCTCGGCGTGCCGAGTCAAGAGTGGCGCTTGGGGGCGTATTACGCGCTCCGTGGTCTGCCGGAACCGGGCATGACGCGCCTGTTCGCCAGCTTCATCCAACCGGGCATGGTGGTGGTCGATATCGGGGCCCACATCGGCATCTATACGCTGTTCGCCCTGCGCCAACTTTCCGGCCACGGCCGCGTTTACAGTTTCGAGCCGACGCCGAAGACGTTCGCCCTGCTCCGCGACAACGTGCAGGTGAATGGATTTCTCGAATCCGGCGTGGCGCGGCTCGATCATCGCGCGATCTCTGACCAAGCCGGCACGGCAAACTTTACCGCGTACCCCGCAAACTCCGGGCACAATTCGCTGTTCGGAGGCGCCGCCCCGGGCGAGGCATTGAGCGTCGAAACGGTCACCCTGGACGCGGCGCTGGCCGACGAACCCCGGATCGACGTCATTAAGATCGACGCCGAAGGCAGCGAGCCCTTCGTTCTCCGTGGCATGACGGGGATCCTCGGGCGCAACCCGGCCGTACGGATCTTTGTCGAGTTCGCCCCGGGGCACCTGCGGCGCGCCGGAATCGAACCGCTACAATGGTATGAAGAGCTCGCTAAATTGGGGCTCAAGGTGCAGCGGGTGGAGGACGTCTCCGGCGCTTTGTTGCCGGTCGAGCCGGACACCCTCGCCGACTGCATCAGCTGGAACCTTTTGTTGACTCGATGATCCCCCCCCCACTTCCCGCCTCAGCCGACTCGCGTCGCGAGGTTCGTATCTCTGCTCCCCGGTTTGACGGGAACGAATCAAAGTATGTGCAGGAGTGTATCGACTCCACCTGGGTCTCCTCGATTGGGCGCTTTATCGCGCTTTTTGAAGAAGGGTTCGCCCGTTTCTGCGACGTCCCTCATGCCGTCGCCGCCAACAACGGCACCAGCGCTCTTCACCTGGCGTTGCTCGGTTGCGGCGTCCGGCCAGGGGACGAAGTGATTGTTCCCACGCTGACCTTCGTCGCTAGCGCCAATGCGGTGGCCTATTGCGGCGCCAAACCCGTTTTTGTCGACTCGGAGCCGCGGACGATGAACCTCGACCCCGCTTTGATCGAGGCCAGGATCACTCCGAAAACCCGCGGCATCATCGTGGTCCATCTGTATGGCCATCCCGCTGATATGGACCCGATTCTGGCCATCGCGCGTCGCCACAATCTGTTCGTGGTGGAGGATGCGGCCGAAGCGCACGGCGCTCGCTACCGCGGGCAGATCGTCGGCGGACTGGGTGACGTCGGCACGTTTAGCTTCTTCGGGAACAAGATCATCACCACCGGCGAAGGGGGCATGGTGACCGTCCACGATGCCGCCAAGGCCGCGCTGATTCGGACCTTCCGCGGGCAGGGGATGCAGACGGATCGACGGTATTGGTTTCCCGTCATCGGCTACAACTACCGCATGACGAATATCCAGGCTGCTCTGGGCTTGGCGCAACTCGAACAGATCGAGCGGTACATGGCGCATCACCGGACGGTGGCGTCCTGGTATGCCCACTACCTCTCGCCGATTGCCGACATGGTCGCCTTACCGATTGAGGAGCCCTGGTGCCGGCATGCCTACTGGCTGTACACGGTGATTTTGAACGACGCGGTGGCGGTGGATCGGGATGCATTGATGGCCGATCTAGCCGCGGTCGGGATTGAAACCCGGCCGGTGTTCTACCCCATGCATGTGCTGCCGCCGTATTTCGAGGCGGATGCGCATTACCCCGTGGCTGACCGGCTCAGCGCCCGGGGGATCAGTCTGCCGACGCATATCGGCCTGACAGAAGCAGATGTGGCCTACGTCGCCGGTCATCTCACGCGGCTCTGTTCCCTATGAAAATCGCCTGGTTTTCGCCTCTATCGGAGAGAAGCGCGATCGGGCGGGCGAGCACCTATATTGTCCGCGAACTCGCGAAGGGCGCGGACGTCGAGTTCTGGCATTTCGAGAAGGGTCCGCTGCATCCCGTGAACGAGGCGAAGCTGGTCTACGCGCCAAGCGCGGACTTGTCCCGGCTGGCATCGTTTGATTTGGTCGTCTACAACTTCGGCAACCATCTGCCGTTCCACGGCGAGATCTACGATGTGTCTCGGCAGCATCCTGGTTTGGTCGTGCTGCACGACTTCGTCATGCATCATTTTTTTGCGGCGCTGTATTTGGAGGCACGCCGCGATCCCACCGCTTATTTGGCGGAGATGGAGCATTGGTATGGCGTAGCCGGGCGCGCGGCCGGGGAACGCAGCGTGCAGGGAAGTCCCGTCTGGGAGACCGACGAGGTGGTCGATTTCCCTCTGGTGGAACGGTGCACGGAGGGGGCTCTCGGGGTGATCGCTCATTCGGAGTATCTGCTGGACGCGGTGCGGCGATCTTATTCCGGCCCCACCCGCAAAATCAATTTGCCGTATGAGCTGCCGGCGGCGGGGAGTGTGGCGGGGCGCGGTTCGATTGGCGTCCCCGACGATCAGTTAATGGTGTTGACAATCGGCCACGTGAACGCCAATAAGCGGGTTCACGCAACGCTGGAATCTCTTCCGGAAGGGATGCATCTGGTGGTCGCCGGGCCATCGGATCCGAACTACCAGAAGCGCCTCGATCGGATCGTGGTGGATCGCGGCCTCGGGGCGCGGGTTCATTTTCTCGGTCGGGTTTCGGATGAGGTTCTGCACACGTGCCTGGCGGCGGCCGATATCTGCGTGAATCTGCGCTGGCCGGCGATCGAAGGAGCATCGGCTTCGGTGATCGAGGAGATGCTGCATGGCAAGCCGGTCATCGTTACCGACGTCGGCTTCTATCGGGAACTGCCGGACGATGGCGTTGTGAAGATTGATCCGACGGCGGAACATGTGGGCTTGGTGAGCGCGTTGCAATGGTTGCGGGATCGGGCAGAGCGGGACGCGCTGGGCAGCCGGGCGAAGGCTTACGCCGAAGCGACCTTTCGGGCCGATTCGTACGCGCGGGACCTGACGCGGTTTGGCTGGGAAGTGCGCTATGCGCAGCCGTTGTTAGACCTGACGGACCGGATCGCGCAGGAGATGAGACGAATGAAGGTTTCCGGCGAGATGGCAATTGTGGACACGGCCGCGGCAACCGTCGACGAACTGTTCTGCCGCTGAGTAAGGCTACAAGCGTCGAATCCGGAGGTTCCGGAACCAGACTTTAGAAGTGTGGTTTTGTAGAGAGAGGAAAGTCTCGGTCGGTGGCTCGGTCAACGGATACGAGAGCACCTTTTCGCCGTCCAGCCAGTGTTCGACGTGATCCGCCTGCACGACGATGCGCGATTCGTGAAACACGTCCGGCGTGGTGGGTTTGACCGGCACGGGCGCATGGACCGTATACAGCGCCGCCGTCTGCTGGTTGGCCGGGGCCTTCGGATCCGCCAACAGTTGATACTCGGCTCCCCGGGCTCGGGCCTGGTATCCGCTCTCGCCTTTCCGTTGCCATCGGTCGGTTTTCTGGATCCGGTACTTCACGCCCGAGTTCCCGCCGGCCTCCAGCTTCCATTCGAACCGAAATTCGTAGGTGCGATAGGTGCCCACCGTCCGCAGATCGTGCATCCCTTCCGGGCTCAGCGCCGTCTTCAAACAGCCGTCTTCGATCGTCCAGGAAGCGGGGAAGGGGGCCCCTGTCACTTCCAGCCAGCCTCGGCTGGAAACGCCGTCGAACAGGGTTTCCCACTCCTGCGCGCCCAGCGCTCCCGCCATCAGGAACAGAACACAAAGCCTCATAGAATTCCGCGGAACTTCGGCGTATAGCCGGGAAATACGGTGGCGAGGTCTTTGTTTCCGAGATGCTTAGCCGTCAGTTCTCCCAGCACGTCGCGGAAGTCGGTCGTAATCGCCAGGTCGCGATTTTCGTAGAGCTGTTCCGGCGCCAAGCCCGGCCACTGCCCGTGCACCTGGCCGCCCTTTACCCCGCCACCCAACACGAACATGCAGTTCGCGTGGCCGTGGTCGGTGCCGCGGTTGCCGTTTTCTCGCGCTGTGCGCCCAAACTCGGACATCGTAACCACAACTATATCCTGCATCCGGCTGCCCATATCTTCGTGGAAGGCCGCCAGGCCGACACCGAGGTCGCCCAACAGGTTGTTCAACTGCGGCGTTTGATTGATGTGGGTGTCCCAGCCGGTGATGTCGGTGAAGGCCACCTCCATCCCGGCGCCGGCCTTGATCAATCGGGCGATCTGCTGCATGCTTTGGCCGAACTTCGATCCAGGGTAGGACAGGCTTCCCGCCGCCGGGCTGTAGCTCTGCTTGTTGATCGACTCAATCAGCTTCACGGCTTCGAACGTCTCTTGGCTCGTGCTCTTCAACACGCTGTCTTTGGAGTTCGCATACATCGACATGAAGTCGCCCTGGGCGTCGTCCCGCACCTTGAAGCTGCTGATGGAGTTCACCGCCACAGCCGCCTGCGGGCCGCGCAGCGCTCGGGGCAGATTCGCCCCCAAGGCCACGGCCCGAATCGGCGAGGTGGCTTTGTCCACCGTCAAGACCCGATTCAGCCAGCCATCGCGGGTTCCCTTTCGCCCCGGCGTTCCGGACTCCATGTAGTCCTGGGCGTCGAAGTGGGAGCGGGTAATGTCGGGGGACCCCGTCGCGTGTATTATTGCAAAGTTCTTTATATCCCAAAGCGGCTTGAAAATGCTCAGGGCAGGGTTCAGCCCGAAGAATCCGTCCAGGTCCAGAGGCGCAGGAACCCTTATATTCGGCCGATGGCCAGCGTAGGCTTTGTCGCCGAAGGGTGCGACGACGTTTAAGCCGTCCATCGCGCCGCGGAGGAATACGACGACCATGGTCTTCTTGCCGCCGGTTGCGGCCCGGGCCAGCCAGCCCGGAGCCATGCCGAGGCCGAAGCAGGTGAGAATATTGCGTCGAGTCATTTGCATCGTCGTGCTCCCTTAGTGCCGTTGGAATTCGGGTCCCCCCAGCGCCAAGCCTTTGGCGCGGGCTTCGGAGGGGGCGATGGCGACCTTGACTCCGGGTACTTTGTTGCTCGTCAGCGCCATTGCGAAGTTCATGCGGGCGAGCAGCGCGGCCGAGTTCGTCCACTCTTCGGCGGTGGCGTAGTAGCCGGTCGGCTCCACTTTTTTGTACAGCGGTTGGCCCAGGGTGGCTAACTGTTGCGTGAGCGCGACGGTGGAATCGACGCGGGCGTTGGTCGCCCGCAGGGCGCTCGCTACCATCTCAAAGGGCATCTTCATCTTGGCCTTATACGCGCCCTCGCTCCAGAATTCGGGGCTGGCGAAGAGCAGGGCCAGCATCGGGGCGATCTCGCCCTTCGTCTTCGTGAAGCTTTTCGCCATCCGTTCCACCAAGGCCGGCGGCGGCTCGTCGGCGACGAAGCGCTGCGCCAGTTTCCGCGCAATGAAGCGGGCGGTGGAAGGGTGTTCCATCAGAATGTCGATCACCCGCAGGCCGTCCTCTTTCCCTCCGCCCGCGGCGATCCGATGCCCCAAGACGATTTTTTCTCCCCGGTCGTGATTCCGCGCATTGAAGACGAACCCGCCGCCCATCTTCGGGGCCGTCATGCTCCAGCCCGTGAAACAGCGAGCCACTTCCGTTACGTCTTTTTGCGTGTAGCCATTGTCGACGCCCATCGTGTGCAGTTCCAAAAGTTCCCGGGCGTAATTTTCGTTCAGCCCCTGCGCTTTCTTCTTGCCCCGGCCCCGCTGGGCTGCCTCGGCGGACATGGAAGTCCAGTTATCCAGGTAGAACAGCATCGATGGATGTTGGGAGGTTGCCAGCAACAGGTCTTTGAAGTTGCCGAGGACATGCGGCCGAATGGCGTCCCGCTCGTAGCTCGAAGTGAGGAGCCGGTTGATGCCTTTGTCGTAAAAGACGTTGAAGTGGTTGAACCAGAAGTCGGCCAGAATCTCTTCCACTTGGTGGGTAGACTGCACCGCCCGCATCATTTTGGCATCGGTCAGGTCATGGTAGACCACTTGGTTCGGCTGTTGCGCGGCGATCATTTCCCGTCGCATAGCCAGGTCGTTGCCGTTCATGATTTCCGGACGGCCTGCCGGCAACCGGGCGAGAACCGCGTCCCGCTTGGCCGGATCCAGTTTCGCCAGAAGTGCTTTGCGTTCCTCCGGGGTCGCCTGCCGAAAGGCTTTCGCCTCTTCCGGCGTGAGGACGGCCGCGTTGGGTTCGGCGTTTTGGTCCTTCTTTTCCTTGAGCCGTTCAGCGTAGCGCTCGAGCCTGGCGCGCATGACCGGATCTTTGATTTGATCAAAGTTGCCGCTGCGCACCAGTTGCCGCAAGACGTTGGGCGGCGGATACTTGTCGGCGATCTGTGCGGCGGTCATGGGCAGCGAGTCCAGTTTCGCGAGCCGGGCCAGCAGAGCCGGGTTTTCCGGCAGCGGTTGCGGATGCAGCTGCAGATCGATCCATTTCTCGACGCCCAACTGCGAGATCATTGCTCGATCCGCGTCCGTCGCGCCGAAAGTCAGGCGATTCAGGGCGTGTTCGATCCGCGCACCTTTCGACAGTTTTCTTTGGAAACCGACGGGATTCGCTGCGAACAAAGCAGGGAGGACGAGAAGGGCAACGGTGCGGCGTAGCATAAGGGCTCCTGCCAGATACTAACGCTTTCTTAATCGAAAAGTTGCGAAAAGAAAAGTTTGGAGCGGGAGACGAGATTCGAACTCGCGACATCAACCTTGGCAAGGTTGCACTCTACCAGCTGAGTTACTCCCGCTCAGCGCACAAAGAGTATGGTCTCACGCGCTCCGCCGGGTGTCAACCCTGTTACGCTAGCTCCCATATGCGTTCGAGTTTGGTTTTTGGGTTTCTCTGCTGTCAGATCTTCGCTCAGCCCGCCCGCCGCGATGCGGATTTCGCTCTTCGGGTAAAGGAGTGGACCACGAAACCGGAGTTTCTCAGCCCACTCGTGGACCATTTGCCGCTCGTGGCCGGGGTGCCTTCGCCGAAGGATGTGCTTGGCTACCACGTCGGTACACCGAAGAAGCTGGCGACCTCCGCGCAGATGCTCGCCTATTTCCGGGCGCTGGAAAAATCGTCAGCGCGCGTGAAAATTCTCTACGTCGGCAAAACCGATGAGGGCCGCGATTGCTGGACCGTCGCCATCGCCGACGAAACCACGATCCGCCGTCTGGACGACTACAAGGCGATGCTCGCCAAACTCGCCGACCCACGCCGGCTGAATCCCGCGGATCTGGAAGGCTTATTGGGTCAGGCCAAGCCGATTTACCACGTCACCGGCGGTCTTCATTCCTCCGAAACCGGCCCGCCGGACATGCTGATGGAGCTCGGTTACCGGATCGTGGCCGAAGACGGGGCGCTCTACGATTCGATTCGCAAAAACCTGATCGTGTTCCTGACGCCGGTGCTGGAACCAGACGGCCGGGATCGCTACGTCGCCTGGTACAACCAGTTCAAGATCAACGAAGAGAACGAAGACGATCGGTTGCCCGGGCCCCCCTACTGGGGCAAGTACATCTACCACGACAACAACCGCGACATGCACTATTCGCAAATCACGATGCGCAATTGGCTGGCGGCGTATCTGGAATGGCACCCGCCCATCATCCATGATCTGCATGAAAGCGTGCCCTTCCTGTACACCTTCAGCGGCCAACCGCCCCACAACCCGAACCTCGATCCCATCCTGTATGCCGAGCTGCCGTGGTTTGCGAATTTCGAAATGACGAAGATGATCGGCTACGGCATGCCGGGTGTTTGGACCCATGCATTCGTGGATATGTGGTCGGCCGGCTATTTGGGGTTCATGTCTTCGAACCATAACGGGATGCTGCGGATGTACGAGGTTTACGGCAACGGCGGCGCGAATACGATGAAGCGGAAGGTGGATTCCGCCGACGGAACCGATCGGTTCGGCGCTTCTGGTCGCCAGTGGTACCGTCCTCTTCCCGCGTACAAAGAGGTGGAATGGTCCTTCCGCAACAATATCAACTATGGCCAAACCGGAGTGTTGACGGCGCTCGAACTCGCGGCGGGCAACGCCCGGACCATCCTCGATAACTTTTACAAGAAGAGTCTGCACTCGATCGAAGCGGGCAAGAATGAAGCGCCGTACGCTTTCGTGATTCCCGATAATCAGCGGGACATGACCCGCGTGGCGTGGCTTGTGAATACGCTGCGGCTGCAAGGGATCGAAATTGGCCGCTCGGAGGCGGACAATTCGTTCGTGATCAAGCGGGACCAGCCCTATGGCCGACTGGCGAAATCGCTGCTCGAAAAACAGGTGTATCCGGATCCGAATTTGCGTACCTATGACGACACCGGCTGGACTATGGGTCTGCTGAGTCAGGTGGAGGTGAAGGCGAGCAACGATAAGGCGATTTTGACGGCAAAAACGACACCGGTCGATAAATTTCTGCCGAAGGGTCAGATCACCGGTGCGGGAACGCTGCTGGCGGTGCATCACAACGGGGCTCACGGCCTGGCCACGTTGCGTTATCGCTTGGGGAAAGCGGTGAAGGTGGAAGCACTGGAAGCGGAGCACCAAGGGATTCCGGCGGGCTCGCTGTTGTTGGAGGCGACAGCCCGGGCAAAGGCATTTGTGGAGGAGTTAGGGCTGCGAGCCACGCTGCTGGCCACTCGACCGACGGTTGCCGTGCACGAGGTAGATCTACCGCGCTTGGCGATGTACAGCACCTGGGGCAACACGCAGGAGGTTGGCTGGGTGCGCCACGCCTTCGACCAGGTGGAGATTCCGTTTGATCTGATTTTTAAAGATCGGGTGCGGCAAGGGTCGCTGCGGCGCGATTTTGATGTGATTCTGATTCCGAATCAGGGGCGGACTGCAAGAGGACTGGTCTTCGATTTGGAATCAAAGGGCCGCCCGTTGCCCTACCAGGGTGGCTACGGCGAGTCGACTGATATCACGGGCGGGATGGGTCTCGAGGGAGCCCTCGAGTTGCAGAAGTTCGTCAAGGAAGGCGGGTTGTTGATCACGCTGGCTGGCGCTTCCAACTTCCCTGTCGAATATGGAATTGCCGGGCAGGTGGACGCCGGTCGGCCAACCTCGCTTTTTTATGCGCCGGGTCCGATCGTCGAAGTGGATATTCTGCAGCCCAAGCATCCGATCTTCTACGGTTACACCACGCCGAAACTCGCCGTGCGTTATGCCAACGGCCCACTTCTGAACGTGCCCGAGAAGGACCGCAAGCAGCAGGTGCTGATGCAGTTTCCCGGAACCGAGGCGTCGATTTTGAGCGGTTTCATGAGGGGAGCTTCGGAAATCCGCAACAAGCCGGCCTTGGTCAGCGTGCCGTCCGGCTTGGGCAGGGTGCTGATGTTTGCCACCAATCCCTGCTACCGCTGGCAGAACCACGGGGAGTTCGCCTTGCTGTTCAACGCTATACAGCACTTCAACGATTGGAAGTAGCGGGCTAACGGGAACAGAGAACGCTACCTGTGGATATCCAGTGGCGCGGGCCATACGATATGTTGTGTAGAAACTCTATTTGGGGCATTGTAAAGCAGGTGTATTCAAACCGAAACATATTGGTTTTGAATTGTCTTCTTGTTGAAAACAAAGCACTTTTTTATCCGTAAAACCCTTGTCAGAGTTCCGCTTCCTTGTGCTATTCTGGGGATCCGATCGCATCCCGCCGAACGTTTCCCCACTCAGTTTTGAGCCTGCCGCGTCCCTTTTCCACAGGCTGTGGAAAAGATGTGGGGATTCTGTGTTTGTACGGGTAGGTGGCGAGAACGAAAGAACTTAAAATGACGGTTTGGGATCAGATAAAGCAGGAGCTGGCCAAGAAGCTGAGCTCGGAAAGTTACCAGAATTGGTTGGCCTCAACCCAGCAGCACGCCGATCACGGGGGTCGTCTTACGATCCGTGTTCCGAGCGAAGCAACGAAAACTTGGATGGAACAGGAGTATTCCGAGCACGTAGCGGCGGCGGTAGCGTCTCTTCAATTGGGGATGCGCCAGGTACACTACGAGGTGGTGTCGGCACAGGCTTCGGTGTCGCATGTTCCGCGCTCGAACGGCCTCGGCGAGACTCCGCAGAGTCCGCTGAATCCGAAGTACTCTTTCGACAATTTTGTGGTTGGCAGTTGCAACCAGTTCGCCCACGCGGCGGCGAAGGCCGTTGCGGATAACCCGGCCGAGCGTTACAACCCGCTGTTCATCTACGGCGGAGTCGGCATGGGGAAAACGCACCTGATGCACGCGATTGGCCGGACGCTGAAGGATCGGCATGAGTCGATGAAGATTGTTTATACCTCCAGCGAGCGGTTCATGAACGAGATGATCGACTGCATCAAGACCGACCGCATGTCGACGTTTCATCAGCATTATCGGAACGCCGATATTCTGCTGGTGGACGATGTGCAGGTATTGGCGAACAAAGAACGAACCCAGGAAGAGTTTTTCCATACGTTCAACGCGTTGCACGAGAACGGCAAGCAGATTGTGCTCAGTTCCGATCAACCGCCGAAGCAAACCTCGGGATTGACCGACCGGCTCCGCAGCCGCTTCGAGTGGGGCTTAATGGTGGACGTGCAGCCGCCGGACCTGGAAACGAAGATGGCGATTTTGGATAAAAAGTCCGAGGCCGAAGGGATTCACTTGCCCGAGGATGTGCGGATCTATATCGCCACGAAGACCAAGTCCAACGTCCGAGAGCTGGAAGGGGCCCTGGTCAAGCTGATGGCCTACAGTTCGGTGATGGATTCGCCGATCACCCTTTCGATGGCGCAGCAGGTCTTAAAACAGCTATCCGGGGGTAGTGAGCGACGGATCACGATTGATTTAATCGTGCGGGCGGTGGCTGAGAAGTTTGGTTTGCAGCCGCAACAGCTGAAGTTGAAGACAAACGTCCAGAACATCGCCTACCCGCGGCAGATTGCGATGTATCTGTGTAAAGAGCTGACGTCTTCTTCGCTGCCCGAGATCGGTCGCTACTTCGGCGGCAAGCACCATACGACGGTGTTGCACTCGGTGAATAAAATCGACAAGTTGCGGCAGACAGACCTAGATTTGAACAGGCTGCTCCACAGCCTAATCGACTCAATCTAAACATGTTTACAAAAGTTTTCCACAGCCCCCCCCAAGAATTACCGGTGGAAGGCTGTGGGATAAACCCGAGGGTTCGAAATATCCAACGGTGTCAACAGCGGAATCCACTCCTTGACTGAGCAGGAAGCAGTTATATTTTGTATAATTTAGGAAGGATTCCACATTTCCACAGCTCCTACGAATCCGGTTATAGAAATAACGGTTTAATTTATGGAATTCACAGTTAGCAAAGCCGACCTGGTCCGTGAGCTGGGCCTCTCTCAGGGCGTGGTCGAAAAGAAGTCGACGATCCCGATTCTCTCGAACGTGCTCCTCGAAGCCGATGGCGACCGTTTGTCGCTGACGGCGACGGACCTCGAACTCGGCATTCGCTGCGGATGCGCGGCGAAGGTAAAAAAGAGTGGTTCGGGAACAATTCCGGCCAAGAAGCTGCTCGATTACGTTCGGCTGTTGCCGGATGGTGAGATATCGATCAAGTTCGCCGATAACCAGTGGGCGTCGATCACCTCTGGCCGGTCGAAGACGCGGATTGCCGGGATGAGCCGCGAGAGCTATCCGGAACTGCCGGAGATGCCGCAGGTGCTGGCCGAACTGCCGGTGAAGCGGTTGGCGGCGATGATCACCCGGACGATTTTCGCGATTTCGGCGGAAGAGAGCCGTTTCACGCTGAATGGCGCTTTGCTGCTCGTGAAGGCTCACGGGCTGACGATGGTTTCGACCGACAGTCATCGGCTGGCGATGGTGGAGTGCCCCATGGAGATCGACGGCTTCGCGCCGGATCAATCCTACCGGGCGCTGCTTCCGCGCAAGGCTATGGGCGAGCTAGCGCGATTGGCGGCCGAAGCTACCGACGATGCCAAGCTGCTTTTCGCGGGCGACGAGAACCACCTGTTTTTTCAGATTGGCGAACGGCTGTTGATCAGCCGGAAGTTGACGGGCAATTTCCCGGACTTTGAGCGGGTGTTGCCGAAAGAGCATCCGCATAACGTGACGCTCACCCGGGATGAGTTGAAGGCTTCGCTCGAACGGGTGATGCAGTTTTCAGACGAGCGTTCGCGAGCGATCAAGGTCGGGGTGTTCCCGGGCGAGTTGAAACTGCACTCGTCGCTTTCCGATACCGGAGAGAGCGAAGAGACGATCACGGCCACCTACGAGGGGCCGAATGTCGAGATCGGCTTCAATGCGGCTTACATGCTGGACTTTTTGCGGGCCAGTAACGAAGACAACGTTCAATTTTTGTTCAAGGACTCGGCTAGTGCCGGTGAATTGCGGCCGGTGAGCGATGGAACCCTAAACTATCGCTACATCGTCATGCCGATGAGGATTTGATGAGTACGACCCCTAACCCCAACCCGAACGAATATAACGCGAGTAGTATCAAGGTTTTGGAGGGGCTGGAAGCCGTTCGGCTCCGTCCCGCTATGTACATTGGCTCGACCGGCGAACAGGGTTTGCATCACCTCGTTTACGAGGTGGTTGACAACTCTGTCGATGAGGCTCTGGCTGGCTACTGCGACACGATTGATGTGGCGATCCGGAGTGATAACTCGGTATCGGTGCAGGATAACGGTCGCGGCATTCCGGTTGGTATTCACGCCGAGGAAGGCGTTTCGGCGGCCCAAGTGGTTTTGACGAAGTTGCATGCCGGTGGCAAATTCGACTCGAATACGTACAAGGTATCGGGCGGTTTGCATGGTGTGGGCGTGAGCTGTGTGAACGCGCTGTCTGAGCGGTTCGAGCTCGAAATCTGGCGGGAAGGCCACGTCTGGACGCAGGATTACGAGAAAGGGTTTCCGTTGGCGCCGCTGAAGCAGGGCGGCAAGGTGCCTCTGAAGCGCACGGGGACGCACATCACGTTCAAGCCGGATACGACGATCATGGACGCGACGACGTACAACTTCGACACGTTGGCGTCGCGGCTGCGGCAGTTGGCGTTTTTGAACAAGGGCATTACGATCAACCTGACCGACGAACGGGAAGACCCGGCGCATGTTCTGATCTTCCACTACGAAGGCGGCATCTCCGAGTTCATCAAGCATCTCAACAAGTCGAAGGCGGTTTTGCACGAAAAGCCGATCTACTTCGAAGGCGAGAAGGAGATGCCGAACGGCGGCGTGCTGGCGATTGAAGTGGCTTTGCAGTACAACGATGCGTATACCGAGACGGTGTTCAGCTTTGCGAACAACATCAACACGGTGGATGGCGGGACGCACTTGAGCGGCTTTCGGAGTGCGCTGACGCGGACGATTAACGCCGCGGGACAGGCGGCGGGATTGTTCAAGGACGTGAAGGAAAACCTGAGCGGCGACGACGTGCGGGAAGGGTTGACGGCCGTTGTGAGTGTGAAGTTGCCGCAGCCGCAGTTCGAAGGGCAGACCAAGGGCAAGCTGAACAGCGATGTGTCCGGTTATGTCACGACGGTGATCAACGAGAAGCTCGGCGAGTACTTCGACAAGAACCCGTCGGTGATGAAGAAGATCGTGTCGAAGGCGATTGACGCGCAGCGGGCGCGGGAAGCGGCGCGGAAGGCGCGGGATTTGACGCGACGGAAAGGCGCGCTCGATTCGGGCGGGTTGCCGGGTAAATTGTCCGACTGTCAGGAGAAAGACCCTGCGAAGTGCGAGATTTATCTCGTCGAGGGTGAATCGGCCGGCGGGACCGCTAAGAGTGGACGGGATCGGAAGTTCCAGGCGATTCTGCCCCTGAAGGGTAAGATTCTAAACGTCGAGAAGGCCCGCTACGACAAGATGTTGGGCCACGACGAAATTCGGCACATGATTACCGCCATTGGGACGGGTATCGGAGTCGCGGACTTCGATATGACCCGGCTGCGGTATCACAAGATCATCATCATGACGGACGCCGACGTCGACGGTTCGCACATCCGTACGTTGTTGCTGACGTTCTTTTTCCGGCACATGCAAGAGTTGATCACGCGCGGGCATGTCTACGTCGCGCAGCCGCCTCTCTACCGGATCAAGAAGGGCAAGAGCGAGAAGTACATCAAGGACGATAAAGAGTTCACGAAGGAGATCCTGCGCCGGGCTACCGAGAACATGACGGTGGAATACGGCGGGGAGAAGCTGGACGGGGCCGAGTTGCGGAACTTCCTGCTATCGCTCGACGAGCACCAGTTACTGTTCAAGCGGTTGGAACGGCGGGTGCGCGATCCCCGGGTGGTCGCGGTGTTGGCGCGGCCGGATCTGCCGCTGGACACGAAGGCGGACTTCCAGGACAAGGCAAACGTCGAAGCGTTGTATAACCCGTTGCTTGAGGCGAAAGTGCCGGGCTTGCAGTTGAAGCAGGACGAGTTGCACGCTTCGTGGTCGGTAACGTTCTTTGACCCGACGAATGCGGAGCGGGAAGTGGGCGTGGATCTGGCGGTGATTCCGGAGTATCGGCGACTGCGTACGCTGGCCAAGCAGTTGGCCAAGTACAACGCGCCCCCGTTCCTGGTGACCAAAGGCGAGCGGAGGGAGACCAAGCAAAATTGGTCCGATTTACTTGATTACTTGAAGTCTGAAGGGATGCGGGATGCTTCGGTGACCCGTTACAAGGGGCTGGGCGAGATGAACGCCGAGCAGCTTTGGGAGACGACGATGAACCCTGAAGCGCGGACGCTGCTGCGAGTGGATTTGGCGGACTTAGTGGAAGCGGATACGATCTTCTCGACCTTGATGGGCGAGGATGTCGAGCAGCGCCGGAAGTTCATCGAGGACAACGCCTTGGATGTTCGGAACTTGGATATCTAGCCTTTTCCTGGCATTGATATTGTGTGATCCCGCTGCGATTTTGCAGCGGGCGGATGCGGTGGATAAGCAGCAGGAAGAGTTGCGGCGTCGGTATGTTTACCGGGAGTTGCAGACGAACTGGAACAAGCTGGAGGGTACGGGCAAGGCTCGCTCCGGATTGTTCGAGAACCTGTCTGTGGAAGGTTTGCGGTATCGAAAGCGCCTGGCGCGCAATGGGAAGCCATTGAGTGCCAAGGAGCATAAGCAGGTGGACGCGGCGATGCAGCGGACCGCGGCGGAGCGGCGGGCGGAGCGAAAAAGGTCCGGCAAGAGCTTTTTCCATCGGGTGTACAACTTCCGGTACGGCTACGTGGGCGAGGAGGGGGGAGTTGGGTGATCCACAGCGAGCCGAAGAGCGGGTTTGCGGGGGCGACGAGAGAAGAGCGGGAGCTTCTGTGTTATCGGCAGACGTTTTGGATTGAGCAGAAAGAGATGGGGGTGGCGGGTCGGCGGGCGGAGGTGATCCGAGCGGGTGCCGGTTTGAAGCCGGGAAGCGTGATGGAGGAGCGGCGGAGTCAGGAAGGGGTGGATGGACCTTGGGTGCCGCGGAAGATGTGGATTCGCTTTGAGGCTCCGGGGGGGAAGGGGTACCAAGTGCACGAGTACTCGGACTACAAGCGGTTCGCGGTGGAATCGACGATTACCGCGGGAGTAGAGCCCGGAGTGCCGCCGGGTCGTCCGTAAGGATCGCGTCCACGCCGAGAGCGATGAGGCGTTTCCATTCGGCGGGGTCGCTGGTGGTGCCGGAATAGATGGGGATTTTGGAGGCTTTGAGGGTTTTGACGATGGCGGGGGTGAGGAGGCGGAAGTTGATGAACTGGATGGCGTGGGGGCTGAGGGTGTGGGCGGGAGTGACGTAGTCGGGGAGTTCGGTGCGGGGGTTCAAGAGGACGAGCGGGATGGTGGGGATGAGCTTGCGCATGGTTTGGAGCGTTCGGTGGTCGAAGCTCTGGAGAATGACTTGGTCTTGGATGTGATGTTGCTCGAAGAGTTGAGCGACTTGGGTAGCGAACCAGACGGGGTCTGTGCCGGGGTCCATTTTGGTTTCGACCATGAGGCGGGCCTTGGATTGGCGCGCTGCGGCGAAGACGTCGGCGGCGCCGCGGACCTGGGGGATTTGGGCGCGGGTGAGGTGGGCGACGGAGTCGTGGTGGACGACGATGTGACGGTCTTTGGTGACGGAGAGATCGAGTTCGAGGATGTCGCTGCCGATGGGAGAGGTGCCTTCGAAGGCACGATGGGCGATGACCAGGGGTTGGGCGGCGAGGGCGGTGGCGACAAGAAAGAGGCAGAAGCGCATGGTGGCAGTTTACACTGGGGGCTTGGATCCTGCTTTGTATCGCGTGGTGTTGGCCAGTCCGCGCAATCCGCTCAATATCGGTGCCGTGGCGCGGGCGATGAGCAATTTTGGCTTGTCGGACCTTCGGCTGGTGGACGCGTATCGGGTGGCGGTGGATGAAGTGAGGTCTGCGACCCATGCGGGTTCGGTGGTGGAGGCGGCGCGGGAGTACCCTTCGATTGCCGAGGCGGTGGGGGATACGACGCTGGTGGTGGGGACCTCCTCGGTGGGGAACCGGGAGATGCAACTGCCTTTGTATCGATTAGAAGATGCCGCTCGGCGGATTCGGAAGCATAACGGGCCGACGGCACTGCTGTTTGGATCGGAGAAGTCGGGGTTGTCGAACGAGGAGATGAGCTACTGCCATTTTCTGATGCGGATTCCGACGCGGGAGCCTCATGGATCGATGAATTTGGGGCAGGCGGTGGCGGTGACGCTGTATGAGTTGAGCCGGGATGGGCGGTGGAAAGCGACGCCGGCGGCGCGACAGGAGTTGGCGACGGCTGCGGTGGTGGACCGGTTTACGGGGTTGGTCCGCGAGGCGTTGGACCTGAGCGGTTATGTGAACGAACGGGTTGTGGAATCGATGGATCTGAAGCTGCGGCGCCTCGTGCGGCGGATGGATTTGTCTTCACGGGATGCTATACAGTGGCAAGGAATGATTCGTCAGGTGCTTTGGAGATTGAGGAATCCGTCATGAAATATTGGCTTTTTTTACTGGTGATGTTGGTGGGCTGCATGCCGGCGACGGAGAAGCCGAAGGTGGTGATTTCCGGGGATGAGCCGAAGTATGACGCGGAGTTTTGGAAGACCTGGGGGGACGGGCAGGCGGAGCTGACGAGCTATGACTTGACCTATCCGCGCTATGGGTTTCCTCGGAAAGGGACGGCGGTGGCGATCACGGTGGCGGAGACGTTTTCGAACTCGATGCGGGTGAAGAGCGACCACGGGGTGAGACCGGCGAAGGACGAGTTTCCGGTGATGAAGCTGAACCTGGTGGAGGACTTCCAGACCGGGATTTACGACTACAACTTGCAGCTTTCGGCGTTTGTAGCATTGAAGTCGGTGAACGGGAAGCCGGCGGGGGCGCCGACGAAGGTGACCTGGTCGAGTCAGGAGTGGTGCGGGAATTTGTTCAAGTCGGCGCTGTTCAATGAGTCGGCGATTCGGGTGGAGAGCCATAGCTATTTTGACGGGGAGGGCGACCAGGAGGTGCTGGTGCGGTATCCGGAGTTGGGGATGAGCGAAGACACGTTGATGTTGTGGGCGCGGGGGATGGCTCGGCCGGTGATGAAGCCGGGGGAGACGAAGAAGGTGGCGATGATGCTGGCGTTGCAGGTCTCGCGGTTCAAGGAGGGGCCAGCGCGGTGGGAGGAGGCGGTGTTGTCACGGACCGACGCGGGGCCGGAGTTGGACGAGTACAAGATGGCGGTGGGGAAGCGGTGGCGGTCCTTTTTTGTGGAGAAGGCCGCGCCGCATCGGGTGGTGCGCTACAACAGCAGCGAAGGCGTGATGGCGGTGATGCTGGCGAGCCAACGGATGAAGTATTGGGAGCTCAACACGCCCGAGGGCGAGAAAGAGCTGGAGAAGTTGAAGCTAAACGTCGTAAGGCCAGTGGGGCTTGGCAAAAAGGCCGCCGTCGACATAGAGCGTTTGCCCTGAGACGAAGTCGGCGAGTTCGCTCGTGAAGAAGTAGACGGCGCGGCCGATGTCCTGCGGGGTGCCGATGCGACCGAGGGGCGTGAGTTTGGACCAGGTGCCGGCGTAATCGCCGGCTTCTTCTTTGGTGCGTTCGACTTCGATGGAGCCGGGGGCGACGCAGTTGACGGTGATGTTGAATTTGCCGAGTTCGACGGCGGAGACCTTGGTGAGCTGTTCGAGGCCGCCTTTGGAGGCGGTGTAGTTGACGAGGTGGGGGAAGGCGACCTTGTTGCAGCCGGAGCCGATGTTGATAACGCGACCCCAGCCCTGGGCCTTCATGAGCGTGGCGGCCTGCTGGGTGCACAGGAATGAGCCTTTGAGGTTGACGTCGAGGACGTGGTCCCATTCGGCCTCGGTGAGGTCGAGGAAGGCTTTCCAGGTTTGGACGCCGGCGTTGTTGACGAGGATGTCGACCCGGCCGAGGGAGGCCTTGACGGTATCGAACATGGCGGTGATTTGGGCGGCGTCGCCGACGTTGGCTTGGACGATCATGCCGGGGGCGCCGAGGGCGTTGACGGCTTCGAGAGTGGCGAGGGCGCCGGCCTGATCGCTGTTGTAGTTGACGACGATGGTGGCACCGTGGCGGGCGAGTTCGAGGGCGATTCCGCGACCGACGCCTTTGCTTGCGCCAGTGATGAGGGCAACTTTTCCGGAGAGTGGGAGAGCCATACTTTATTTGTAACTAAAATTCACTCCCCCCATAGGTGTTTTAGTGCCCTATCCGTGTTATTAATCGGACATCGAGACTTTGCGAGGGAACTCTACCGTTGAACTTGAATTTAGCTGAAGGCCAGAAGCGGATGGATCCGACCGAGCGTTGGACGACGACCGACGCTTCGGAGTTGTATGACGTACCGGCATGGGGAAAGGGCTACTTTTCCGTGGGCACGAACGGGCACATGTACGTGCACCCGAACAAGGAAACGGGCCGGAGCGTGGACCTGAAACAGTTGGTGGACACGCTGGTGATGCGGGGGATTAACCCGCCGATCCTGATCCGCTTTGGCGAGATTTTACAGAACCGGCTAGCGGATCTGCATATGGCGTTTCGGACGGCGATCAACGAGCACAGCTACAAGGGCGAGTACCGGTGCGTGTTTCCGATCAAGGTGAACCAGCAGCGGCAGGTGGTGGAAGAGGTTCTGGAGTACGGCAAGCCGTTCGGCTACGGGCTGGAAGCGGGATCGAAGCCGGAGTTGATGGCGGTGATGGCGATTGCGGACAACGCGACGCCGATTCTGTGCAACGGCTTCAAGGATGATGAGTACATCGAACTGGCGATGATGGCCCGGAAGATTGGGCGGAATATTACTCCGGTGGTGGAGAAGTATACCGAGCTGGATTTGATTTTGAAGCACGCCAAGCTGATGGGGGTGCGGCCGTCGATTGGGATTCGGTTGAAGCTGGCGAGCCGTGGCAGTGGACGGTGGAAGTCGTCGGGCGGTTATCGGTCGAAGTTCGGGCTGACGGTGAGCGAGGCGCTGCGGGCGCTGGAGCAGTTGAAGGCGGAGGGGATGGCGGATTGCCTGAAGCTCGTCCACTTCCACTTGGGCAGCCAGATTACGAACATTCGGCAGATTAAGGGTGCCGTGATTGAAGCTTCGCGGATCTACACGGAGCTTGTGAAGTCCGGGGCGGGGCTGGAGTTCATCGACGTCGGCGGCGGGCTGGGGATCGACTACGATGGGTCGCAGACGGACTTCGAATCGAGCGTGAACTATACGCTGCAGGAGTACGCCAACGACGTCGTTTATCACATCCAGAACGTTTGTGATGAGGCCGAGGTGGCGCATCCGACGATCATCACGGAGAGTGGGCGCGCGGTGGCGGCGTACCATTCGATGCTGATCTTCAACGTGCTGGGGGTGAGCGGGTTTGGGGAAGAGGCGATTCCGAACGAGATTTCGGAGGAGTTTGAGCAGCCTCTGATTGACCTGCACCAGACGTTTCGGAACGTGTCGTTGAAGAACCTGTTGGAGGGTTTTCATGATGCGCAGGGGGCGCTGGATTCGGCGTTGAACCTGTTCAGCCTGGGCTATTTGCCGCTGACGCAGCGGAGCATGGCCGAGAACATGTACTGGGCGATTTGCCGTAAGATCCTGAAGCTTTCGAAGGAATTGGAGTATTTGCCGGAGGAGTTAGAGGGGCTCGAGAGCATGCTTTCGGACACGTACTTCTGCAACTTCTCGCTGTTTCAAAGCATGCCGGATAGTTGGGCGATTAAGCAGCTTTTCCCGGTGATGCCGATTCATCGGTTGGAGCAGACGCCGACGCACCATGCGGTTTTGGGCGATATTTCGTGCGACTCGGACGGGAAGATCGACCGGTTTATTGATCGGCGGGACGTGAAGAACACGCTGGCGCTGCATGAGTTCAAGGGTGGGGAGACGTACTACTTAGGGGCGTTTCTGGTGGGGGCGTACCAGGAGATTCTGGGCGACCTGCATAACCTGTTGGGCGATACGAACGCGGTGCACGTGCAGTTGAGCGAGACGGGCGAGATCATTCTGGACCATGTGATTGCGGGTGATACGGTGCGTGAGGTGCTGGACTATGTGCAGTTCAGTTCGAAGGCGCTGATTGAGTCGTTTCGGCAGGACGTGGAGAAGGCGGTCCGCGAGGGCAAGCTGGGGTACGAAGAGGCCGGGCGGATGCTGCGGTTCTACGAAGACGGGATCCACGGGTATACGTACTTGGAGTCGGTTGAGTAATGAAGCTGTTGGTGTTTTCGGACCTCCATAACGACAAGACGGCGCTGCAAAAGCTGATGGCGATTGAAGCGGACGTTTATGTGTGCGCGGGGGACTTGGTGAGTTGGGCACGGGGCTTGGATGCGATGGGCGAATTGATGAAGCCTCGTGCGGAGCGGATGTATGTGTTGCCGGGGAACCACGAGTCGGAGGCCGATATTGCGCGGTTTTGCGAGCGGTTTGGGTTTACGGCGCTGCATGGGAAGTCGGTGATGGTGGACGGGGTGCATATCGCGGGGTTGGGGTATTCGAACCGGACGCCGTTTGAAACGCCGGGGGAGTATACGGAGGCGCAGTTGGCGGAGCGGTTGGGGGCGTTCGCGGGTTTGGCACCGATGGTGCTGATTTGCCATTGTCCGCCGAAGGATACGCCGTTGGATGGGGTGAAGGAGGGGGCGCACTATGGGAGTGCGGCGGTACGGGAGTTTTTGGAGAAGTATGAGCCGGTACGGTTCTTTAGCGGGCATATCCATGAGACCGAAGGGGTGGACTGCATGATTGGACACACTCGTGGCGTGAACGCCGGTAAGAAGGGTTATCTGGTGGACCTAGAGACGCTGACCGCCTAGGTTCCTTTTTGGTTCTGACGGGTCCTTTTTCAAGGGACTGTGTACTGGTTCGCTTTTCGTTAAGCGGCTCGGGGAAGTCCGGGGTCGGTCAGCTTTTCGAGCAATTGTTCGACGTCGTAACCGGGGGCGATTTCGGCCATAAGTGCAGCGTTTAGAATCATTTCCGCGACCCATTGGGGTAATTCGTAGCTGGGTTCGTTTTTGGCTCGGTCGGCGTGGGCGATCGCTTCGGCAACCACTTCCGGGGGTGGCAGAGGCTCTTCCGCCAGATTGGCGTCCGCATCGTAATTCACGGGTTCGGGCGGCACCACGGGGAAATCCTTCCTCGTCTGCTTGAGAAGCTTTTGGTAGCTCGCGTAGGCGGCTAAGTGCGCTTTTTTATCCCTCTGGAGAGAACGCCAGAGCTTATCCTTCTGCAAACCTTTCTCGTAGGCAAAAAGTTCGCGGTCCGGATCGGAGAGATCGGCATAGGCCCGAATGACGTCATCGATGCCGCGCTGGCGGGCGTGAGTCTCGAGTGAGATCGTTCGTTCCAGTTGGAAGAGTTCCACGGCCATGTGGCGGACCAGGGTCCGCTCGCAGTCGGATTCCGGTTGCAACTGCCGGACGTGCTTCTGAAAGAGCCGGAGATAAGCGTGACGGCAATCGGTGGAAAGTAGAGCGATGCATTCTGGTAGCTCTTCCTTGCGAACGGTGGCATGCTCGCCGGTGTCGATTCCGTTTAGAGAACTGATGTATTTCCCCGTAATGGAGACCGGGCCTTGGCTCTTGGCACCGTTCTCCCGGGCGATTTCGGCTCGCCGGGCCTTTTGTTCTTCGGTCATGAATACTCCTTTCCTCGGTTTGAATCTACGACGGAGGGAGGGGTGGTTCGGACGGACGATTTGGGACCGGAAATGGCAAGTGGCTTGGAATGTTAGGGATGCGGGGAGAACATTTATTTGTTCACCTTGTGAATGGCGAGTTTGTCGGGGTAGTGGTTTCTAGGATTCGTCGAAGATGCAGCGGGTTTGCGTTGGGCGATGAGAGGACGGAATCTGCCGTCGAACGGGCTGGCTGGATTCTCGCGGGTACGGTTTGGGTATCGCCGCCGGGCCGGGTTGTTGTTGGCCCGGCGGCGCAATTGGTTGTTAGTTCCCTCGATAGTCGATGGTCACGGTATCTCGGGCGGTGGCTCCAGTAGAGTCGGTCACGGTTAAGGTAAAGGTGTAGACACCGCGTCCTTGGGAAAACTGCACGAGGGGAGTGGCTGTGTTGCCGCCGAGGATGGCGGCGACGGGGCTGCCTTGGGCCATGGTCCAGGCGTAAGTGAGGGTTGAGCCGTCGGCGCTGGTGGAGCCGGTACCGTCCAGTTGAACCGATTTCGACGTGGCCATGAGGTTTTTGGGTCCGGCGAGGGCTGCGGTGCTAATGGGCGTTGGGGTGGTCGGGATAGTGCCGGGGAGCGAAGGGCGTAAGGTATGTAAGCGAGTGACGAAGACGCCGGCGGGAAGGATGACGCTGGGGTCTCGTTGCGCGTCCACAATTTTGGTGGCGATGAGTTTGCCATTGGCCTCGACTCCGGCGGTGATGACGAAGTCATCGATGGCGGTGGCCTTGGTACCGTCCGGGCGCGTGACGACCCGGCTTATGGTTCCGCTGCCGTTGCAGTTGACGGAGTATGTTCCTTCGCTGGTAACGTTACCGATCAGTCTGGCTCCGGTGGGGGACTTGGTATCTGGTTGGTTGAGTACGCCAGTGCGGAATAAGTTTCCCTTTCCGTCTAACGTTTCCGCTTGGAGCCCGAGGGCGAGGTTGACGTCATAGTAGACTTGGACGCCATAGGAACCCTGGAGACTTTCTTGCGTGAAACATCCATTGGGACGGCGGGTATATTGGCGTTTTAGAAAGACTCCTCCCAAAACGATGGAGCTGGGGGTTCGCATGCCGTCGATGATGGTTGTCGCCTGGAGTTTCCCGTTTTCGATGACTCCTTCTGTGACGAGGAAGTCATCGAAGGAGGGGACTCGTGTGCCATCGGCGAGGGTAGCGATGCGTGTTACGACACCGGAGCCATCGCAGTTGATCGCGAATGTTCCCGCATTGGTGCTGGGAGTGATGGTTCTTTCGCCGGTGGTGGAGCCGGCTCGGGGTATGTTGTTGACGGCAGAGGCGGTGAAGTTGCCGAGGGCGTCATGGTTTCTGAGGGCGAGGGCGATGGCGATTTGGGAGCCATATGTGCCGATGGTAGCGAACGAGCCCTGGAGGCTTTCTAGCGTGTAACACGCGGGGGTTTGCGCGGTAGCATGGGACGCGCCCATTGAGCCGACGAAAAGCATTGCTGCTGTGTGAATCCATCGATTGTTTGCGAACATGGGTGTTTCTCCTTTTCCGGGATGTTAGTATTCCGGGACTATACGCTATCACAGTGAGGGGCAAGGCGCGGGAGTTGAATGGCGGCTGGATTACTGCCTAACAAGAGGGGGCCACGGGTGGGGCGGGGGGCAATGGCAGTTTGACGATTCCGGGAGTGGCGGTGTAGTTGATGGTGGCGTAGCGGGTGAGTTGTTAGTATTCGTCGAAGATGCGGCGGATTTCTTTGGGGTCGGTGGTTTTGGTGAGGGCGAGCATTAAGAGGATGCGGGCTTTTTGGGGGTTGAGGTTGTCGGCGGCGATCATGCCGAGGGAGTCGTATTCTTCGCGGGCGGGGACGCGGCCGCTGCCGGTGCGGCTGGAGCGGACGATGACGGTTCCTTTGGCTTTGGCGATGGCGTCCTTTTCGATGGTGGAGACGAGGCCGGCACCGGTGCCGGCCATGACGATGCCTTTGACTCCGCTGGTTAGGAGGGCTTCGATGAGAATGGGGTTGGGTTGGACGTAGGAGTAGAGGATTTCGACCGAGGGGAGTTGCTTGAGGCCGGTGACGTCGAATTCGGATTGGGTGGTGTGGCGGCGGGTGGGGGAGCGGTAGAAGCTGAGCTTGTCGCCATCGACGAAGCCGAGGTAACCGAGGTCGGGGGAGCGGAAGGTTTCGACGCGGAGGGTGTTGGTTTTGGTGACGTCGCGGGCGGCGTTAATTTCGTCGTTGAGGATGAGGAGTACGCCTTTGCCGCGGGCTTCGGGGGAGGCGGCGGTGCGGACGGCGTTTAAGAGATTCAGGGGTCCGTCGGCGCTGATGGCGGTGGCGGGGCGCATGGAGCCGACGAGGACGACGGGGCGGTCGTGCTTGACGGTGAGGTTGAGGAAGTAGGCGGTTTCTTCCATGGTGTTGGTGCCGTGGGTGATGACGACGCCGGCGGTGGTGGGTTCGGTTTCGAAGATTTGGTTAATGCGGTTGGCAAGGGTGAGCCAGTGGGTAATGGTGATGTTGGCGCTGCCGACGTTCGCGATTTGTTCGACTTTGACTTCGGCGATGAGGGGGATTTCGGGGACGGCTTTGACGAGGTCAGCGCCGGTGAGGACGCCGCCTTTGTATTCGGTGAGGCTGGTGGAGGTGGCACCCTGGCCGGCGATCGTGCCGCCGGTGGAGAGGACCCAGACGATGGGTGTTTTGGGGGGGGCTTGGGGGAGGGCGGGGAGTGCGGAGGTGAGGAGGAGGAGCGAGAGGGCGGCGGGGATGCGCATAGCTGATTCTATCCTTGGGGTTTTCTTGGCGAAAGGGGGAGTGGATCGTTGCGCGATACTGAGAGTTATGTCCCCTGTGAATATTCTGTCGGAGGAGTTCGCCCAGGCTGCTGCTGCGGCCGGGTTACGGGCTCGCGAGGCGGCTCTGGCTTCCGGTCATCCAGTTGTTTTTGTAGACGAAGTGGGTCGGATAGTGCAGGAGTTTCCGGACGGGCGTAGGTTTGAGGTTCGTTTGGAAGCTGACCAGCCGCGCGAGTCGCACGTAACGGTGTTGCGAGAGCTCTCCGCAACTCGGTAGGTATGCCCACGCTGACGGTGGTTGCGGGGCCTAATGGTTCCGGCAAATCTACGTTGACCTCTTCCATTTGGTTTGGCGGCAACGAGAACCTGGTTGATCCCGACGCGATCGCCCGCGTATTGAATTCGGCAGCTCCGGCTGAAGCGGCGATCCCAGCGGCACGCGAGACGATCTTGCGATGCAGACGCCTGTTGGCGAAACGGGAGAGCTTCACCCTGGAGACCACCTTGGCTGGCAATGGAGCGATGGGTATTCTGCGGAGAGCGACAGTTGCCGGATACGTTACGAATCTTGTCTATGTCAGTCTGGGTAACCCAGAGCTTCATATCGAGAGGGTTCGTGTTCGCGTTTCGGTTGGCGGCCATGATATCGCAGATACCGATATTCGTCGCCGATATTGGCGCAGCCTTGCTAGAGCTCCGGAGGCGTTGCGTTTGGTTGACAGCGCGACGGTAATGGATAACTCTGGGTCTAGACCGGTACTGCTGCTTTTGTTTGAGCGCGGTCGGTTGCTGTGGCAGGCTGAGGCGTTGCCGGAGTGGGTTCGGGGTTTGGTGGGAATGCCCTGAAGTTGCTATAGGCTTCGACTTTGGGGGCGGTTAGACGCCAAATTAGGGGTGGTTGGTAGCGACCCACAGTTCAACGAGCTTCTGGAATGCTTCGGCGTTTTGAATGAGAAGGGTTGCGTCCGCTTCCGTGGCGACGTTTGCCATGTCGCAATCGACCTGATTTCGCTATCGGCAGCACTGGTCGAAGTAGGCGGAGAACGGAAGAAAAGAAGGTCCGAGAGCGATTTCCAGGGCCAGAAATGTGGTCTGGTAATGACCGAGGCCGACGACGCGGTAGCCTTCGCAGGCGATCACGATCTTCTAGAGCTGCAAGACGGCGTTGTATGCCGTGGCGAAGCGGCGGTCATCCGATAAGTCGGGGATTTGTGAGTCTGCGAGGTCACGCTCAACTACGGCTCGGAGGTCGTAGAGTTCCTGCGAACTGGTTTTATGCGGCCGAACTCTTTGCGAGTTCAATAAGTCTTGCCAGGTCATTGTCTGTGCCTAGGATGAATAGCAGTTTGGTTTCGAGGACCGATAGCAAGAAGTGGTTTTTTGCCGCTACTCTTCTCCTGAACTCTTCGGTCGAGTACACCGTCGGATTGACGGAACGGGCGAGACTCGATTCTAGAGAGCGGAGGGGAATGGCAAGATCGGCCAACGTGGCCGCGCCGATGAGCATGAGATCTACGTCGCTGGAGGAATGCTCTTTGCTCGTGGCGATGGAGCCGTAGATGAAAGCGAGATCGAGTTCCGTTGCGAGTGGCGCCAGTGCTTGTCGGACGACGTCGGCGAGGCCGACTGTTTTGGTCAATATGCTGGAAAGTTCGGGAAAGATGGGACAGGTTGGGTCAGCCTGGAAGTAGACTCGGTTTCCGTCTTGACGCTTCGCGAAGATGCCGGCGCGGACGAATTGGGTGAGTTCTCGCTGTACGCTCGAGGGTGGAACGTTGAGGTGGCGGGCTAGTTCACTGAGGTACCACGCTCGGTTAGGTTGAAGGAGAACGGCGGACAGAAGCCGCTGTTTGGTTTTGGCCAGGAGGACATCAACGGCGGGGGATCTACGCTCCATGCGTATGATGGTACGCAAAGTGCGTAGATAGCGCAAGGTGGCGCGGGATTCTGTTTTCGAAGAGGTGGGAGGCCGGTGAGGAGTGCAGGGGTTCCCGGCGCTATGGATGTGGAATGGTTCTCTCGTGGCGGTCTCTTTAGAGACATGATGCGGCTGTTTTGTTTACTTATTGTGGGAAGCGTTTGCTTTGGGCAGTCGAAGCTTCAATGGGTGACGCAGGTTGGGGGGAATGGCCAGGACAGCGTGTCGTCGATGGCGGCGGACCGGATGGGGAACGTCTATGTTACGGGGACGACGACATCGTCGGACCTGTCGGCGGTGGGTTTGCCGTCGCGGGTGGAGTTGGAGACGCTCGTGAGGTATGACGCGAGAGGGGGGCGATTTGGGGGTACGGCTCCGGTTGGGGCGTATAGGTTGGCTTTGGATGAAACTGACCCGTTGACGGTGTATTCGCTGGGAGACAAGGGGCTTCGTCGGAGTAAAGATGGAGGGGTTTCGTGGAGCGAGTTGCTGACGAATTTGCCCTTCGCTTGGGTGGGGGTGAAAGGTGAACGGTTGGTGGGTTATCGTTATGATCTGACACGGGACGAAGTCCTGATTCACCGAAGTGAGGACGGAGGAAGCAGCTGGGACGGGGGAATGAGGTTTTCTGAAAACCGATTCTATGCGCCGAAGTTGATAGCTGGGCCGAGAGGGTTGATTGCATACGGAGGGGAGCGATCCTTTTTTTCGAGCGACGGCGGGATGACGTGGCGAACTGAACGCGGATTTCGGTCTTTAGCATTCGACCCTTCGAGGCCGGATGTAATTTGGGGAACGACTTCCCTTTTCGACTTGCGGAGCGACGATTGGGGATTAACTTGGGAGGTAGGGAATCCGAGGTTGGACCCATTGGATAAGTCTCTGGTGCTGGTGGGCTTGGATGGGGTTGTGTATTTGGCGCGGGAGTCGGGCATCTATCGTAGCGGCCGGAGGGGGGAGCCTTTTGTGTTAGTGAACGAGTTGGGGAACGTTGATGATTTGGCCGTCGATACCGTAGGAGGTGGGCTTTATGCTTTGGTGGGCAGCGAGTTATTGTTCTCTGATGACGGATTCTCATCGACGCGGGTGATCGGAACAAGGGTACAGTCTATGGTTGAGGCGGGCGGGCAATTGTATACGGTGAACGCTGCCGCGAAGACTGGTTTTGTGGCGAAGATCACGGGAGGGGGCGAGATCGATTGGGTGACCTATTTGGGTCGTTACGATGGGGGGGTGCGTAAGATTGCGGTAGGGCCGGACGGAGCAGTGTATGTGGCGGGCCCTGGCTTTGCGGGGTTGCCGACCGGGCCCGGGGAGGAAGCGTGGGGAGGGTCCCTCGTGAAGATTTCTTCGGATGGAAAGAGAATTGTCTGGGCACGAAGAATTCCCTATTTTGGGCGTAATGTGGCCATCGCCGCGTACGAGGAGGGAGTCGCGACGGCGGCGACACGTCCAGTGCAGATATCGAAATTCAACTCGAGTTGGACGACAGAAATAGCGCGATTTGACGACGCCGGTGAGTTCCGACGCTGGGAAGGGCTGAGTGGGAGGTATTTGGTGTCGTTGACGGCCGGGACGGACGGGAGTCTTTTTGCGGTGGGCGGTTCTGATGTGTGCTCGGCAAGGCCCGCGGGCGCGGGCTTCAGGTGCCTTGCGAACGTGTTGGGGCAGATGGATGCGACGTCCAGCTTTCTGCGGGGTGATGAGCTTTGGGTGGCGGGCGGTGCTAACCGGACGAATTTCTTGTCGACGACCGACAGTTTTCCGGGTAATCGGTTTGGGCCCGTTCCCGATAACAGCAAGGCAGCGCTGGCGCGGGTGGATGTTCGGACCGGAACGGTGGGCTACGCGACTTTGTTGGGCGGGGAAGGTTCGGAGTCGGCGGTTGGAGTTGCGGCTGGGGGCAAGGGGAGTGTGTTGGTAGCGGGGAAGACGAGTTCTTGGCGGTTCCCGACACGGACGCCTTTGCAGGGGCCTTACAGTTTTCCAATGGGGTTTCTTACCCAGTTGACGCCTGGCCGGTCTCTTGATTTTTCGACCTTTGTGGGGGACGGGCGAGGGTTTGAAGTGGTGGGGCTCTCCTCGGATGAGGAAGGGCATGCGGTGGTGGCTGGGAATTCGGATGGTGGGGTTTTTGTGGCGCGGTACGAGTTGACGGGCTCGTCTTTGCCGCGGGTGGACGCGGTGATGAACGGCGCGACCGTGTTGGCGACGCCGCTGGTGGGAGGTACGCGGATTCGAGTTGAGGGGGAAGGATTTGGGGATGATGCGGTGGTGTTGTTGGGGGATTTGGCGTTGCGGGTGGTGTCGCGGACGGACCGGGCGGTGGTGGCGGAGGTTCCAGTAGGGTTGGTGGGGTCGGAGTTTCGGGTGGCAGTGAGGTCGGGGGGAGTGACATCGAACGCGGTGTTTATGCCGGGCGGTGAGGTGGCGCTGGGATTGTATTCGGTTGATGGTTCTGGTTGGGGACAAGGGTTGATCTTCAATGAAGATGGGACGGCCAATTCGGCGAGGAATCCGGCGCGGGTGGGGAGCGTGGTCCAGTTGGTGGGTTCGGTGGTGGGGGTGGAGTTGAAGCGTGCGGTTGTGTGCAGCCTGGAGGCCCCTGTTCTTGACGGTTTGCGGGTGCGGATTCCGGATGGCGCTTGGGTGCCTGCGTCAGGGGATTGCTGGATTAACTTGTGGGGAGGGCCGGGCGAGTTGCTTTCGCAGAGGGGGGTGACGGTCGCGGTGAGGCCTTAGCGGGTGTTGCTAGGATTCGTTGGTTTGGTCGGAGGTTGGACGATCCAGGGATGGGTTGTGCCGGTCGATCGCCTGGGTGCTGGAGTTTCCGGACGGAAGAAAGTTAGAGACCCGCGCGGTTGATGGACAGGCGCGTAAATCGCATGCGCGTGTAATGAGTGAACTCTGAGGGGCCGAGTTTGCGCGGCTGGAGTTTTCGCATCTGCTGGGGTAGGCCCCTTATTTCAGTCGAAGTGACCTTTCGCGAATAGTTGGCTGAGCTCGCGGCTGGCATGGACGACTCTGACGAGGTCGATGCCGTCCGGCAATTCGAAATAGAAGAGGAAGATGGTCTCAAAGCCATCGGAGACGTGGAACTTGCGTATGCCCTGGAGTGTGGGCGTTTCGAAGTTTGGACGGCTGCCGCTGGCTGGTTGCCCGGCCAGTAGCTCCAGTGTTTTGTTGGGGGCGGCGAGAAACCTATCCGCAACGTGGATGCCGCCATTGTCGGCATACCAAACCCAGTGCGCGATGAGGTCGCGTTTGGCGGCCTCTCGTTTTACAACACGGGTTACTAGGCCATTTTCCGAGTTCTTAGGGCTTCGAATTGCTTGATGGCCTCTCGACGAATATCTTGCCAGTCCTCGGGCCGCATCTCCGTGGGTTCGCTGCTTAGAACTCCTTCCATGAGGAGGGCTTCAAGCCGCTGTTGGGCCTTCCGGTTCTCGTCGCCTCGAATCAGTTCCCGAACGTATTCGCTGGCGGTGCTGTAGCGGCCTGTGGCGACTTGGCCGTCGACGAAGTCTTTGAGTTGTTCTGGTAGAGAAATGTTCATGGTTTGCATCAGTGGGCACCTTCCTAGGCTTCTTGGTTTAGCGTAGCATTGATGGCAAGGGATGGCATGTATTGTCATTGAAGGCGGGTGGCCGAGGGTTCGTTTTGGTTTTCGGTTTGGAAGGAGATTATCGTGCGGCTGGGGGAGAGGCCCCGGGTGGTGGAGATTAGGCCGGAGTGTTCGAGTTTTCGGGGGCCGGGCTCGAGGGTGCCGTGGTTGACGACGAGTTGGCGGTCGCTGGTTTGTTCGATGCGGCGGGCGATGCCGTGGCGGTGGTGGGGGCCCATGGTTTCTTCTATGGCCCTCCAATAGAAGTATTTGGGCAGTTTTTGGGGGAATGCAATCGGGTTACTGGGAGGCTTTGTGGTTGGCGACGTGACGGACGAGGTTTGTGGCGAGTTCGACGGGGATTCCGAGGGGACGGAAGGTTTGGGTGAGTTCGAGGAGGACCCAAGCGGCGGCGAGCGAGGTGATGAAAGCGAGGATGATGTGGAGGGTGAAGGAGGCGAGGACGGTGGTGAAACGCCATCGGCCGGGGGCGCGGAGGAGGAACGTGGCGAAGGTGGCTTGGAAGGCTATTGGGGCGAGGTAGATGTTGAAACCGACGGTGGCCACGTGGTCGGCGGGTGAGAACGATTTTTGGGGTAGCCGCTGTCTGATTTGACCGGCAAGAAAGCCGAGTCCAAAAGAGGCGAGGAGAAAGTAGGTGGTGATGAGGGTGGCGACGAGGAATGCGAGGGTCAGGGCTATACGCTTGGCTTTGGATTGGGAGCCGAAGGGAAAGATGTTTTGCAGAGGCCGAGAGATCATGGGTGCCCTTTTTGGTGTCTCTCTCGTAGACGAGTGATTCCAGACGATTCTTCCAACTGGGATCGGTTCCGATGGTGTGGCTGGCGACTACGACGGGATTATTGGAGGCCCTTCAGTTCTTCGATGTTCCAGTTTCCGGAAACCACGCAGTCGGTTGGCTTGGCGGAGCGGCCTACGGCGCAGGCGATCTGTTGCGCTGCGTAATACTCTTCGACGGTGGGGACGAAGATTCCATACTTCAGTCTTGCGTCCGAAGGGAGGATCTGGACCGGCGCGAATTTGAAGGCACTGGGGAAGCCTTCGTAGTCAAACCATGGGGTTGTACGGAGTCTCACCTTGACCTCTACGGTGGGTGCTAATCCTAGTTTGATGATCCTCTGAGCCAGTTGCTGGCATTGCCGACAGTCCATTTTTCCCTTGGGTTGGGCGTAGACTTCGAGCATCGAAATGGAGTCGGAGAAGTTGAACCAGTTGATTTCCGGCCAGGGCCAACTGGTGGGGCTAGAGGCCACTCGGAAGAGGGCCTCCGGGGTGCTTGTCTCAGGGCCCTCCCGGTAGGAGTATTGGACGCTAGGGCCGATACGAAACCGGCGGAGGATGGGATGGGTGTGGCGAAGGGCCGCTCCGCCGGACTCTTGGTGGAAGTCGATTACCTTGTCGAAGCCTCGGAAGTCGTGAAACGGCCGCGGATTTCCAATGGCTGAGGCGCGGGCTTCCTGCTTGTTGTTGGTGGCGAACAACTGCGAGATGGTGCCAGGGTCGCCGTTTCTGGCGATCCAAGTGTCTAACTCGCGGCGGAGGTCTGCTTCGTTCTTTGCCGTCTGGCATAGGAGGACGAGATGGTTGAGAATGGCGGACGATGGCCGCCGGAATTCCACGAGGCAGGCGGCATTCAGGGCCCGGACCAGGAGAGCAGCGGCGAGGATGAGCCGGGAGGCCGACATGGAGGAATTATCGCAGAAGTTGGTGGCGAGGGAACTTTTTGCGGGGCTCTTCCGTAGATCGTCATAGGGAACGAAATGTATGTCTAAATCTCCTACTCCGGCCTTGCTGCAGGGCACTCTTGACCTTCTGATCCTCCATTCCGTCGGGCGGGGGCCTTTGCATGGCTATGCCATTGCCCAGACGATTCATCTGCTGTCGGATGAAGTCCTGAAGGTCGAAGAGGGGTCTTTGTATCCGGCACTTTACCGCTTGGAGTTGAGCGGGGCTCTTTCGGCTTCCTGGGGGCTTTCGGAGAATAACCGGAAAGCGAAGTACTACGAGATTACCGCCGTTGGGCGGCGGATCATTGCCGAACAACAGGCCACCTGGGAACGGCTTTCGAATGCCGTGGATCGGGTTTTGGCGCAGGAGCCAAAAGGATGAGACGGCTGCTTTTGAAGATGTTTAGGCGGCGGCGGATGGCGGAGGAGATTGAAGCCGAATTGGCGTTTCATCGGGAGATGGCGGAGGCGGCGGGGAATCCGATTCCGCTGGGGAATACGAGCGTGATCAAGGAGAAAGCGTTCGATTTGTGGCGGTTTCAGTTTTTGGAGAATGTGGGGCGGGACCTGGTTTATGCACTGCGGGGGCTAAGGAAGAGCCCGGGGTTCGTGGGGACAGCGCTGCTGTCGCTGGCGCTGGGGATCGGGGTGAATACGACGATGTTCTCGCTGGCAGTGGAGTTTTTGCTGAGTGAGCCGTCGGTGCGGGAGGCGGGGAGTCTCGTTTATATCAAGAAGGATGGCAGTAGCCATGCGGAGCTGAAAGTAGTGGAGCAGTTGCGGCGGAGTGGGGTGTTCGAGGAAGTGGCGGGCGAGACGGAGATGGCCTTCATCAACTTCAATGATGGGGTGGAGACGCGGCGGATTTTTGCGGATCTGGGGACGAAGAACTACTTTACGGTGGTAGGGGTGTCGGTGGCACAGGGGCGGGGTTGGAACGAGAGCGACGGGAATGATGTGGCGGTGATTCATCCAGCGTTTTGGCGGAGTCGGCTGGGGGCGGATCCGGCGATTGTGGGGAAGGCGATTTGGCTGGATGGACGGCCGTATACGGTGCTGGGGATTCTGCCGGATAACTTTCGGAGTTTGATGGGTTATGGCTATGCGCCGGACGTGATGGTGCCTTCGTTTAGTGAGGGGATGTCGTTTCGGATATTCGCGCGGCGGAAGGCCGGGATGGGCTTTGGAGAGATGAATGCGGCGTTGCCGGCTTTGCGAGAACGGATGGCAAGCGAGTTTCCGAGCGAGGAGGAGCGGGAGAGAGGGCTGAGGGCGACGCCCGTGAGCGGGGTGGCCAAGTTGCAGGTGGAGCGCGAGGCGATGACGGTGGCGTTGTTCTTCGGGATTCTGTTGGTGCTGGTGGGGTTGGTCCTTTTGATCGCTTGTGTGAATGTGGCGGGGCTGTTGCTGGCTCGGGCTTCGGTGCGGCGGCAGGAGATTGCGATTCGGTTGGCGCTGGGGGCGAGCCGGGGGCGGTTGTTGCAGCAGTTGCTGGCGGAGAGTTTGCTGCTTTCGTTGGCGGGGGCGGGGCTGGGGTTTGGGCTAGCTTTGGTGGCGGCGAGGGCGGCGGCGGCGATTCCGTTGCCGCTGCCGTTTCCGATTCGGTTGCAGGTGGAGCCGGACTGCCGGGTGGCTACCTACGCGGCGGTATTGGCGATCGTGGCGACGGTGGCTAGTGGGTTATTGCCGGCTTGGCAATCTGTACGGGAGTCGTTGACGGCGGGGATGCATCGGGAGAGGAAGCTGCGGCTGAGAAGAACCTTGGTGGTGGCGCAGATTGCGGTTTCGTTTGTGGTGCTGACGACGGCGGCGCTGTTTTTGAAGAATTTGGTGATGGCGAGCGAGGTGGGGGTGGGCTTTGATGTGAAGCAGACGGTAAGGGCGGAGGTGAATTTGCCGCCGGCGGTTTATAAGGATAGCCGGGCGGTGAATGGGTATGTGGAGCGGGCACTGGGGGCGTTGCGGGCGGTACCGGGGGTGACGGGGGCGGCGGCGGCGCGGATTATTCCTTTTACGGATTCGACGAACTATGGGAATGAGTTGACGATGGTGGATACGGGAGAGAAGGTGCCGAGCCAGTTTAACTGGAACGCGGTGACGCCAGGATTTTTTGGGGTGATGGAGATTCCGGTGGTGCGGGGGAGGGAGTTTGTCGCGCAAGACAACGGGGGGGCGAGGGTTGTGGTGGTGAATGAGGAGTTTGTGCGGCGTTATTTGGGGAAGCGGGAGGCGGTGGGGACGGCGTTTCGATGGAAGAAGGACGGGGTTCCGTATCAGATTGTGGGCGTTGTGAAGGGGACGAAGAACAATACGATTGGGGAGGAGGCGAAGGCGCAGATGTATGAACCGACTGCGCAGCGGACGGATGACGAGACGCGGGTGCAGTTGGTGACGCGGTCGGCGGTGCGGCCGGGGGGGATGTTGGGGGCGGTGCGGACGGCGTTGCGGGGGGTGGAGCCGGGTGCGGGGCTGGAGGTGCAGACGATGTTTCAGGCGATTGGGTTTGCGTTTTTGCCGTCGCAGGTGGGGGCGGCGTTGATGGGGAGTATTGGGGCGTTGGGTTTGTTGCTGGCGGTGATCGGGTTGTATGGGGTGCTGGCGTATTCGGTGATGCGGCGGACGCGGGAGATTGGGATTCGGATGGCGATTGGGGCTTCGCCGTGGGATGTGACTCGATTAGTGTTGCGGGAGTTTGGCGGGTTGGTGGTGGCGGGGATGGGGATTGGGCTGGTTGTTACGGTGTTGGTCACGCGACCGTTGGCGATGTTTTTTGTGGCGGGGTTGAGCGGGACGGACGCCGGGAGTTTGGGGACGGTGGTGGCGGTGTTGGGGGTTACAGGTTTGCTGGCGGCGGTGGGGCCGGTGCGGCGGGCGCTGCGGGTGGATCCGGTGGAGTGTTTGCGGTGTGAGTAGGGGAGCCATGCACGGAACAGTTTTCGGGATGCTGGAGTCTGTCTTTATATGAGTTGGAGGACGATTTGGTGGATGGTCGGTGAGACTTTTCGGGCTGGAATCGGCATGAGGCACCGCGCATGGGAGCGGCGTTGGCTTTCTACACCATTGTGTCTCTTGCTCCCTTGGTGGTTCTGGTTATTTCCATTGTGGCGATGGTGTTCGGACAGACATCCGCTCAGGAGCAATTGATTGGACAGGTGCGGAACATGGTGGGCCGCCAGGGAGAGGAGGCGGTTCAGGGGCTGATCGAGCAGGCTCGACAACCGGTTTCGAGTTCGTTGGCGGCGATCTTCGGCGTAGTGACTTTGTTGGTGGGGGCATCGGGCGTATTTGGGGAGCTGCGGAGTGCGCTGAATAGGATTTGGAATGTTACGCCTCGCATTGAGAACGGGATAAGGGGAGAGGTAAGGCAACGATTCTTTTCGTTCGGCTTGGTTTTGGCGGTGGGATTTCTTTTGCTGGTTTCTCTTGTAGCGGGAGCAGCGTTGGCGGCGGTGGGGAAGTTCTTTGGTGGAATGTTGCCGGTACCGGAATTCGTGCTGGGAGCGATTAATTTCGTGGTGTCTTTGGCGGGGACGGTGGTGCTGTTCGCCTTGATGTTTCGGTATGTACCGGAGGCTAGAATTGGGTGGAGTAAAGTTTGGGTTGGGGCGACGGTGACCGGGGTGTTGTTTACGATAGGGAAGTTTCTGATCGGGCTGTACTTGGGCAAGGCTGGGGTGGGTTCGGCCTATTGTGCGGCGGGATCGCTGGTTGTCGTGCTCGTTTGGGTGTATTACTCGGCGATGAGTTTTCTATTTGGGGCGGAGTTTGCGAATGTATTGGCGCGCCACGGCGGGGAGACGGTGGCGGGCGGGTATACAGGATCGCCGGGAAAGCCGATAGACTAGCGGACAGCGACTTATGGAACCAGAATTGGAGCGGCTGCGAATTCGGGTGGATGAGTTAGAGCGGCGGTTGGCCGCGGTGGAGGGCCGGGTGGGGATGGCGGCGGTGGTGGCGCCTCCGCCTGTTCCGCCGCCTTTAGTGGTGCCTCCTCCGGTCTTTGTTCCGCCGCCGCCGGTGGTGGTTTCCGAGGCGGATCGGGTGGAGACCAACGCGGGGCTGGTTTGGGCGAACCGGATTGGGGCGGTGACGATGATTTTGGGGGTGGCCTTCGCGTTTCTCTACGCCGTCGATAACGAGATGATCGGGCCGACGGGGCGGGTGATTTGTGGGTTGGTGGCGGCGATGGTGGCGCTGCTGGCGGGCGACAAGCTTTGGCAGCGCGGGCATCAGGTTTTTGCGCAGGGGATTACGGCGCTGGGGATCTGCATCCTATACTTCTCGTTCTATGCGGCGTATCAGCTTTACTATTTGATTCCGCAGGCGCTGGCGTTTGGCGGGGCGGTGGTGACTACGGCTTTGGGCGGGGCGCTGGCGCTGCGCTACGATGCGCGGACCGTGGCGATATTGGCTTTGTTCGGGGGGTATCTTTCCCCGTTTTTGGCTTCGTCGGGAGTGCCGAATGATTTGTTCCTTGGGTCTTACCTGGCGGCGTTGAATGGGGTGGCGCTGACGCTGGCGCGGCGGAAGAGTTGGGTGTCAGTGGACGTGATGGCGGCGATTGCGACGGTGTTCCTGGTGTCGGTGTGGTTCGCTGAGCGACGGACACAGATGTCGCCGTTGTTCGCCGGGTTTGCGGTGGCGCAGTTTGTGATTTTTGTCTCGTCTCCGTTTGTGCTGATCCGGCTGGGGGCTCCGGTGGTGGGTATGTTCGCGGTGGGTTGGATGTGCTCGCCGGAATCGTCGCCGATCTATTGGGCTTGGGCGGGGGTGGTGAGCTTGGTGGGGATGGGGTTGGCTTGGCGGGAACGGGATGACCAGCGGCTGGCGGCATCGATGGTGGGGTGGATGGTTGGGTTTGCGGAGTGGAACCCGCAGGGGGCTTCGCATGGGTCGTTGTTTGGGGGATTGGTAGGTGGGTTCGTTAGTTACTTGGGAGTTGTGGTGTTTCTGCCGACGGTGCGGCGGACGATGGGCACTTATTCGACGATGGCGTTGAATGCGGTGTTCTTCTATGGTGTTTGTTACGGGTGGTTCCATCGGGAATACGCGGGCTATATGGGTTTGTTGGCGCTGGTGGTGGCGGCTTCGTTTTTAGGGGTGGCTACGTATTTGAAGGGCAGCGGGGCTCCGACGGAGATGGTGCTGGTGAGCGCGGGTTGGGCGCTGGGGTTCGTGACGCTGGCGATTCCGATTCAGATGAGTGGTTATAGTATTACGCTGGCGTGGGCGGTGGAGTGTGCGGTGTTGGCGTTTTTAGCGATGCGGTTGCAGAACCGGTGGGCGTTTGCGGCTTCGTGGATTGTGGGGGTGTTGGCGGTGGGGATGGTATTTGGGAGTGACGCGGGGCGGGCGTGGGGGGCGGAGTATTTGCCGGTGATGAATGCGCGGTTTGTTCCGTTTGTGGTGGTGGCTTGGGGGTTGGCGGCGAATGCATATTGGACGAGTAAGGTGGGGTTTCTGCCTCGGGCGATGGCGGGGGCGCCGCTGGTGGCGGCGCACTTCGTGATGCTGGCGGGGTTGCATTTGGAGGCGTTTGCTTGGATTGGATCGGGCGATAGTAAGATGGCGTTTGCGAGTTCGTTGCTGCTGGCGCTGTATGGGTTGGCGCTGATGGCGCAGGGGATGGCGCGGAACTTCCGGTTGCATCGGGTGCTGGGGTTGGGGTTATTCGCTTTGGTTGTGTTGAAGTTGTATCTGTACGATATTTGGCAGTTGGATCGGTTCTATCGGATTTTGGCGTTTGTCGTTTTGGGGGCGTTGTTGCTTTCGGGTTCGTTTCTTTATTCGCGGTATCGGCATCGGCTGCTAGAGTTACTCCAACATGATGAAGAAGCTTAGTTTGGTGATTTTCGGGGCGGGTTTGTTGGGGGCGGCTTTTGCTCCGGAGCGATGGTTGTATCGGCAGAAGGTGGAGGTGGCGGGGGCGGTGACGCGGGTGACTTTGGACCGGGATGTCTATGCCGGGGGGAGCCTGGACGGTTTGCGGGTGGTGAGGGACGGGGCGGAGGTTCCTTATCTCTTGCGGGTGGCGCAGGCGACGCGGGTGGGGGGCGAGTTAGAGGTCCGGGTGGTCAATAAGGAGACGCGGGGCGGGAGTTTGTTTGTGACGCTCGAGTTTGCGGGGAAGGCGGTTCTGCATAACCAGGTGAATTTGGTGGTGTCGCGGGCGGAGTTTCGGAGCGAGGTGAAGATCGAGGGTAGTGATGATGGTCGGGTTTGGGGGACAGTTCGGCAGGGGGCTTACATCTTCCAGTACCAGACGTACGGTGGGCAGGCGGCGACTTATACGACGGTGGGGTATCCCGATTCGAAGCGGCGATACTTGCGGTTGACTTTGAGTGGGTGGCCGGATGCGGCGGAGTTTACGGGGGCGACGGTTTGGCGGGACACGTCGTTGGAGGCTCGGCGGACGGAGATCTGGGCGGCGCAGCGACCGGTTTATGAGGGCAGGAGTCGGACGACTTGCGCGGTGTTGGAGACGGGTTCGCGGGCTCCGCGGGATACGGTGGGGGTGACGGTGGCGGCGGGGCGGGAACGGTTCTACCGGAGCGTGACGG
>JAPKZA010000273.1:26324-130269 GCA_026394015.1 Acidobacteriota bacterium | reverse complement strand
GGGGGGGGGGGGGGGGGGGGGTTTTTGGGGGGGGGGGGGGGAGGAGAGTTTGGCGGTTTCGTTTACGGAGACGCAGTTGCCTTGGCAGCGGTTGTGCGTGTTTCAGGGGGACGATGAGGCGGTGGTGCTGGAGAGTGTGAAGCTGTCGGGGGTGGATCGGGAGGTGTTTTTCCGGAGTGAGGGGGCGGGGAGTTATTGGTTGTATTCGGGCGCCGGCGGGGCGCGGGCTCCGGAGTATGATTTGGCGCGGACGGCGGGGGCGGAGTTCTGGGGTTCGGCGCAGGCGGGGAAGTTGGGGGCGCGGGAGGCGAACCCGGGATACCGGCCGGCGCCGGAGCCGGTGACGCCTTGGACGGAGCGGTTTCCGGGGTTGCTCTATGGGGTGATGGGAGTGGCGGTGGTGGGGATCGGGTGGATGGCTTTGCGGTTGTTGAAGAGTTAGGCGGTGTCCTTGTATTGCTGGCGGAGGCGGGCGAGTTCGGCTTCGAGTTTCTTGATGATGGGTTTGTTTTTGGGGTCGTTGTAGATGTTGGTTAGCTCGTTGGGATCGGCTTGGAGATCGAAGAGTTCCTTGTAGCCGTTGTCGGTGTAGTAGTCGATGAGCTTGTAACGGCTGGTACGGACGCCTCGATGGGGCGTGACGCGGTGGGGCGTTAAGTAGGCGAAGGTAGGGTCGGAGGCGACGTCGGCGGTGATGCGCTCGGCCCAGGAGTTTTCGTAGTAGTGGTAGTAGACGGACTTGCGCCAGGTGGCGGGGGGCTTGCCGGTGATGACGGGGAGGAGGCTTTGGCCTTGCATCTCCGTGGGGATGGGGAGGCCGGCGGCGGCGAGGATGGTGGGGGCGTGGTCGATGTTCATGACCATGGCGGGAGAGACTTGGGCGGGCTTGACGGCGCGGGGATAACGGATTAAGAGGGGGACGCGGAGAGAGGGTTCGTACATGAAGCGCTTGTCGTACCAGCCGTGTTCGCCGAGATAGAAGCCGTTGTCGGAGGTGTAGATGACGAGGGTGTTGTTGGCTTGGCCGGATTTATCGAGGTGGGCGAGGACGCGGCCGAGGCCTTCATCGATGCCGACGACGTTGCGGTACATGTCCTTGACGAAGCGTTGGTAGATCCAGTGTTTGCGTTGGGACGGAGAAAGTTCCTTGGGGAGATCGGGGTAGTCGGGGGCGAGGCTGAGATCGAGGCGCATGTCTTCGGCTTCGCGGGCGATTTTGCGGGTGGTGAAATCGTCGTTGAAGTTGGGGGGGAGGGGGAGGTCGATGTCGGAGAAGAGATTGGCGTGGCGGGGGCAGGGGGTGAAGGGGCGGTGGGGGCCTTTGGGTTGGTAGATGAGGCAGAAGGGCCGGGGGTCGGGTTGGGCGAGGAATTCGAGGGCCATATTGGTGGTGATGTCGGTGACGTGGCCGGGGTAGGTTTTGCGTTTGCCGTTTTCGATGAATTCGGGGTTGAGGTAGACGCCTTGGCCGGGGAGGACGCGCCAGGTATCGAAGCCGCGGGGATTGTGGCTGAGGTGCCACTTGCCGACGATGCCGGTGCGGTAACCGGCCTTTTGGAGGAGTTCGGGGTAGGTGGGGAGAGTGGGGTCCATTGTCTCGATCGCGTCTTTGCGTTCGGAGTTGCCGAAGACCTTGTTGACGTGGGAGAGGGTTCCGGTGAGGCAGGAGGCGCGGGAGGGGGCGCAGAGGGAGTTGGTGACGAAGGCGTTGGTGAAGCGGACGCCTTCGTGGGCGAGGCGGTCCATGTGGGGGGTCTTCAAGAGCGTGTTGCCGTAGCAGCTCATGAGGGAGACGGCTTGGTCGTCGGTCATGACGAAGAGGATGTTGGGTCGGGGGGAGGGGGCGAGGGCGGCGAGGAAGTGGCGGCGGGTGGGCATGGGGATTATGGTGTCACAGCCGGGAGGGTTACAGTTAAAGGCGATGATGATTCGTAGACTTGGCGCGCCGTTCCTTCTTTTCTTGTTGTGCGTCGGCTTTTATTGGAAGCTGACTTTGACGAATCAGTATTCGTTTTTGGACAGCCCGGATTTGGCGTACTTGGATTTGCCGCGGTTGCAGTTTCAGGCGAGCGAGTGGCGGCATTTTCGGTTTCCGCTTTGGGATCCGAACCATTGGATTGGGCAGCCGTTTTTGGGACAGGTGACGGGGGCGGCATATCCGGCGAACTGGTTGCTGGGGGTGTTTCCGTTTCGGGAGGGGAAGCTGAATGTGAACGTTGTGCATTGGTACTTTGTGCTGATTCACTTTCAAGCGGCATTGTTTTGCTACTTTTTGTGCCGGGATTGGGGGCGGAGCCGGGCGGCGTCGGTGCTGGGCGGGGCGGTGTTTTCGTTTGGCGGGTTTTTGGGGTGTACGGACTGGCCGCAGATTTTGAACGGGATTTTGTGGCTGCCGCTCGTGGTGATGTTTTTGTTTCGGGCGTTGCGGGGGGAGCGGGCTTTGTTTAGCGCGGCGATGTCGGGAGCGTTGTTGGGGGTGGCTTGGCTGAGCGGACATCATGAGGTGCCGATTTATTCGACGGTGGTGGTGGCGGGGATTTGGATGGTGGCGGTTTGGCGGGGGGCGAATTGGCGGTTGGCGGTGGTGGCGGGGGTTGCGTTGTGTCTGATTGCGGCGGGGCAGGTTTTGCCGGCGCAGGAGTACGCCCCGCTGGCGAAGCGGTGGGCGGGGATGGCGGATCCGATTGCGTGGAACGTGCCTATTCCTTATCAGGTGCATCAGGAGTTTTCGTGGACGCCGACGGCGGTGTTGGGGATTGCGACGCCGCGGCCGGAGGTGCATGTGACGCCGTTTATTGGGATTTTGTCGTTTGGACTGGCGTTGCTGGGGGTTTATCATGGGTGGCGGCGGCGGCTGCAGGTGCGGGTGGTGGTGATGGTGGCGTTGGCGGGGGTGTTTTTGGCTTTGGCGACGAGTAACTTCCTGCATGGGGTTTTGTATTCGGTGTTGCCGGTGTTTGGGAAGGCGCGGGTTCCGGCGCGGGCATTGGCTTTGTTTAGTTTCGGGGTTGCGCCGCTGGTGGCGTTCGGGTTTGACGCGTTGGGACGGCGGTCCAGCGTTTGGTTGGGGCGGACGATTTGGGGGTTGGCGGGGATTGGGGGAGTGATCTATGCGGCTTTGACTTTGGGGGTGGGGCAGGTTTCGAACGCGGCGATGTTGACTGCGATGATGGCGACGTTGGGGGCGGCATTGCTGGCGGGTTGGCGGGCGGGGACGGTGACGCGGGGTTGGTTGGGGGTGGCGGTGGTGTTGCTCGTGACTATGGAGATTGGGAATGTGAGCGGGGCGGCGATGGCGAGCCGGGTGGGGGAGAAGCGGCCGGGTTATTTGGAGCGGCTGTTTCATCATCAGGATTTAGTGAATTTCTTGCGGGGGCAGGCGCAGCCGCTTAGGGTGGAGGTGGCGGATGCGGATGTTCCGTACAACTTTGGGGATTGGCACGGGATTCCGACGACGGCGGGGTATGCGGCGAGCGGGACGACGAACTTGGTGGAGCTGGAACGGCATCGGCCGCGGATGCATGATTTGTTTGGGGCGAGCTTTTATGTGAGTAAGACTCCGTCGCGGCCGGAGTTGGTGCTGGCGTTGGCGGGGGAGAACGGGGTGAATGTGTATCGGAACCCGATGGCGCTGCCGCGGGTTTGGACGGTGCATCAAGTTACGCAGGTACCTTCGTACGATCATCTGCGGATGCGGTTGGAGGCTCCGGAGTATGTGGCGCGGCGGGAGGCGTTGACGTTGGGGGTTCCGCCGGTGCTGGAGAGTTGTGAGGGGGAGGAGGAGGGACGGTTGGTGCCGCTATCGAGTCCGAACCGGGTGCGGATGGAGGTGAAGATGGGGTGCCGGGGTTTGGCGGTGGTGTCGGACACTTATTTCCCGGGTTGGACGGCGATGGTTGACGGGAAGCCGGCGGAGATTTTGGAAGTTTATGGGGCGTTGCGGGGGGTGGTGGTGGAGAAGGGCGAGCACCGGATCGAGATGGTGTATCGGCCATGGTCGGCGTTGGCGGGTGGGGGGTTGAGTTTGTTGGGGGTTTTGTTCATCGGATGGAGTTGGCGGCGGTCGGCGCGGGGCGAAGGAAGAGCTGGGTGAGGTCGTAGATGATGGTGGTTTCTTTGTCGAAGACAATGGCGTAGTCGTCGTAGTAGCCGCGTGCGCATGTTTTGCAGATGGGGGGCAATTTTGATTCGATGGAGTAGGGGAATGGGCGGTAGTGCTTTTCCCAACCGGGAGGCAGGGTGGAGTTGCGGGTGAGTTTTTGAGTGGCGGGGGAGGCGAGGGTGGACGCGTAGGAAGAGCGGGTAATTAGGGTGACGTCGACGGGGCGGAAGTAGACCTCGATAGGGAGTGGGGTGGGGGCTTCCGCGTTTGAAGGCTGGGCTAGCATCATCAAAATGGATACGAAAAGGCGCATATTGTTACCTGGATTGCATTTAGTTTGATAGAGAGGCGTTGGTCCTAAGGTGTTACATCTATTTTGATTTTTATTTTTGTTGTCGATGATGGGAGTATGCGGAATTGTGTGCTCGCGTTTTTGGCGGCAGGGTGGTGTCTGGGGGCGGAGGAGCGCCCGGTGCAGGTGTTGGTGTTGAAGAGCGGGCAGCGGATTGTGTACGACGAGTTGAGCCGGGAGGGGGAGACGTATTTTGTGCGGACGGGTGGGCAATCGGTGATGATCGACGCGGGGGATGTGGCTCCGGCGCCGGTGGTGATGCCGGCTAAGGGAGTGGTGGTGGGGAAGAGTGTTCCGGAGCCGGTGGCTCGCTTGATTGGCCCGAATGCGGGGAAGCATAATTTGCGTCCGGAGTTGATTCAGGCGGTGATGGAGGTGGAGTCTGGCTATCAGGTGGGGGCGAGGAGTCGGGTGGGGGCGATCGGGTTGATGCAGTTGATGCCGCAGACGGCGAAGCATTTGAAGGTGAACGCGCACGAACCGGGGGAGAACGTGGAGGGTGGGGCGCGGCTGTTGGATTATTTGATGAAGAAGTACGAGAGCCGGAAGAATGGTTTGGCTCTCGCACTGGCGGCGTACAATGCGGGGGATGGGGCGGTAGATCGGTTTGGTGGGATACCGCCCTATAGGGAGACCCGGCAGTACGTGGTGAAGGTGATGAAGCGGTTTCGGGAGTTAGTGAAAGACTAAGGTTTGGGGACGGAGATGGTGATGTTGCGGTAGCGGATGACGCCGTAGTGGTCGCCCTGGAGGAAGAAGGGGCCGGGTTCGGCTTCGTTGCTATCGAGAGCGCCGCCGGTGGGTCCGGGGATTTCGACGTTGTCGTGGTACATTTTGCCGTCGCGGAGGACGGTGACGCGGCGGCCAACGAAGGTGATATCGAAGGACGTCCACTTGCCGAGGTTGAGGGGGGCGGTGGCGGGCGGGGGGTAATGGCTGTAGACGGCACCCATTTCGTGGTCGGGGAGTTTGCCGCCTTCGGTACCGACTTGGATTTCGTAGCGGCCGCGGAGGTAGATGCCGCTGTTGCCGTGGTCGGGGCAGTTGACTTCAATGTGGAGTTTGAAGTCCTGGAACTTTTCGATGGTTTTGATGTTGGCGGCGGCGGGGCCACGTTTGCCGTCGATCATGGGATTGTCGTTGATGAGTTCGCGGTCGCGGGCGACCCATTTGTTATTGGTGATGTTGGCGATGGGTTCCCAGCCGGTGAGGTCTTTGCCGTTGAAGATGGGGCGGGGTTTGGTCCAGGACTTGGGCATGGGGCGGTCGAGCTTGGGAGCGCGGACGGCGGCGAGGGTGGGGCCGTTTTCGGTGCCGCGCTTTTCGAGGCCGGAGAGGGAGTTGGGGGCGGGGGAGGTGAGTTCCCAGGTGAGGGTGGGAGCGAGGGCGAGGGTGAGTTTGGCACCTTCGAGTTTTGCGCTGAGGATGGGCTTCCAGCCGCCGCCGCGGGGTTGGACGCGGCCCTGGATCTGGCCGTCTTTTTCGACGAGTTCCATCCATTGGGGGTAGGGTTTACCGGTGGCGGGGGTGGCGTTGAAGTCCCAGCGGCCGAGGAAGGGTTTCATGTCTTGCGCCGAGGCGGCGAGAGCGAGGGAAAACGCGAGGAGGAGTTTCATTCCTTTCACTGTATCGCGGTGGGTGGGGGATGTTTGGGGAGTTTGGATCTTTGAATCCACGGAACCTGGCGGTTGGTGGCACAGCTAAGCGTGGTGGTGTATGCGGTGGCGGGGATGATTGGAGGGCGGAATGCAGGTTCGTGATGTGCTAATCCGGTGGGTAGTCATCGGCATTTTGTTCACCCGACGAAGAGTGGAAAGGTGACGGTCGCTGGGGACGTTGCAGTTAGTACTGAAGCGGGCGGGTATTCCATGAGTGAAGTTGTGGTCGTTTTTGAGAAGTCATCTACTGGGTATGGGGCATACGCGCCGGACCTTCGTGGTTGCGTGGCCACTGGCCGCACCCTGGAAGAGACCCGGGCGCGGATGGCGAAGGCGATGGAGATGCACCTTACTGCGATGCGTGAGGATGGTGACGCGATCCCCTATCCGTTTTATTTCGAGCTAATGGCGGTGGTTGGTAGTGGGGTTTTGGGGAGGCGTTGGATGGGGAGGTGCGCGTCATAGTCTTCCGGATGAGGGATCGATGGGGTGGGTGGTTTGAGATATTATGCTTCGATGAGGCAGTTATCCTTTCTTTTTGTGGTTTGGAGCGGGGTTTGTGGGGGGCAGGGCGATTGGCCCTACTTTGGGAATGACGCGGGGGCGTCGCGGTATTCGCCTCTTCGGCAGATCAGCCGGGAGAATGTGGGGAAGCTGACGGCGGCTTGGACGTTCCGAATGGGGAAGCCGGGGAGCGAGGCGATTCCGGTGGTGGTGAACGGGGTGATGTATGTGAACGCGCCGGATGGGGTTTATGCGTTGGTGCCGGAGACGGGGGAGTTGTTGTGGAAGTACGCGGCGTCGCCGGTCGCGATTCGGGGGTTGGCGTATTGGCCGGGGGGGAAGAGCCTACATCCGCGGGTGTTTACGGGGAATGGTCATGAGTTGTTGGCTTTGGATGTGACGACGGGGAAGCCGGCACCCGGGTTTGGCCGGGAGGGGCGGGTGGATTTGAAGGAAGGGGTTTTGGATGGGCTGAAGGATGGGCGGTTTGCGCTGCAGTCTCCGCCGGCGGTGTTTGGGGACGTTGTCATTACGGGGAGTAGCAACGGGGAGGGGGCTCCGACGATCGGGGCGTATGGGGACATACGGGGTTGGGACGCGGTGACGGGGAAGCTGCTTTGGACTTTTCATACGGTGCCGCGTCCGGGAGAGGCGGGGGCGGAGAGTTGGCCGGAGGGGGCTTGGAAGAACCGGTCGGGGACGAATGTTTGGGGGTTCTTCACGGTGGATGTGGCGCGGGGGATTGTGTATGCGCCGCTGGGATCGCCGACGAATGATTTTTATGGGGCGGACCGGGTGGGGGATAACCTTTACGGAAACAGCTTGGTGGCTTTGGATGCGCGGACGGGGAAGCGGCTTTGGCATCAGCAGCTTGTGCATCACGACGTCTGGGATTACGATTTGGCGGCGCCGCCGGCTTTGTTTGAGATGCGGCGGGAGGGTAAGACCATTCCGGCGGTGGCGCAGACGACGAAGATGGGTTTGTTGTTTGTGTTTGATCGGGTGACGGGAACGCCGGTTTATGGGATGGAGGAGCGGGCGGTTCCACAGACGACCGTGCCGGGGGAGAGGACGGCGAAGACGCAGCCGTTTCCGGTGAAGCCGGAGCCGATTGGGAAGAATACGTTTCGGGAGGAGGAGATTTACGACCGGTCGCCGGAGCATGCGAAGTTTTGTCGGGAGCTGTTTGCGAAGTATCAGATGAAGATTGGGGGGCCGTATACGCCGCTTTCGACGGAGGGGGATGCGCTGTTTTTTCCTTCGACGTTGGGCGGGGGGAATTGGGGCGGGGTATCGATTGATCCGGTGGAGCAGTTGCTGTTTGTGAACGTGATGCATATTGGGCAGTGGGGGCATATGGAGAAGAGGGGGAATGAGTATGCGAGGACGTCGGCGTTTGGGACTTATGGGCGGTTTTGGGATCCGGCGACGCGGTTGCCGTGCAACAACCCGCCGTTTGGGGAGATGGTGGCGGGGGGAGATGGTGGCGGTGGATTTGAAGACGGGGGACGTGAATTGGCGGTCTCCGTTGGGACGGATTGAGGAGCTGGAGGCGAAGGGGGTGATGGGGACGGGGTCGATCAACATGGGGGGGAGCATTGCCACGGCGGGGGGCGTGGTTTTCATTGGGGCGGCGAATGATTCGCGGTTTCGGGCTTATGAGTCGTCGACGGGGAAGTTATTGTGGGAGGTGAAGGTGGAGGCGAGTGCGCATACGTCGCCGATTACGTATATGGGCCGGGATGGGCGGCAGTATGTGGTGGTGATGGCGGCGGGGGGTGGTGGGTTTTTAGGGGGCGGATCGTCGAATACGTTGGTGGGGTTTGCGTTGCCGGATGTGAAGCGGAAGGCGTTGCCGGTGGCGGTATCGGAGGCGGTGGCGCGAGGGGTGGCGGCGCGGAAGAGTGAGCCGAAGGTGGGGGGATTTGCTCCGGTGGTGTTGCCGGCGGGTGGGGCGAGGGCGCTGGTGCAGCGTACGTGTGGCGTGGGTTGCCATTCGATTGAGGTGGTGACGACGCAGCGGCGGAATGAGAAGGAGTGGCGGGAGATCGTGCAGAATATGGTGGCGCGGGGGGCGGGAGTTAAAGAGGAGGAGATGGGGGTGGTGGTGAAGTTTTTGACGGAGACGGTGGGGCGGTGAGTGGATCGTTGTTGTGTTTTCGCAGGGTATGGATAGAGGGCTCGAAGAGCTCTTCTATAAGGGAGAACGACAATGAAGACCAAGACAGCAGTTAAGGCCGGCGCAATTACGGCGAACCACAGTCAGGGGTTGGTGGTGAAGACTCGGGTGAAGGCCGGGGCGCTGAGCAACAACCATAACCAAGGGTGAAACTGGTTTATGCTTTTGGTGAGGATGACCGCTCGGTTTAGGACAGGGCGGTCGAGTCGGGTCGTGGTGGGGTTTACAATGGGGCATGGACGAGCGGGAGCTTCGAGAGCGGTGGTCGGCGACGTGGGCGGCGGCGGGTCCGGAGTTAGAGGCGATTAAGTGGAGGGAGATGGTGGAGGCTGATCCGGCGGAGACGTTACGGTTGTTGGCTCCGGCGTTTGAGTATGCGTTGCGGGCGCTGCCGGTGCGGACGACGTCAGGGATGGTGGAGATGCAGGCGCTGTTTGCGAAGTTGCGATGATTGGCATTTTGAGACGGCTGGGGAGCTTCAGTGGTTTTGTGAGGGGGAGAGCCTCGGGTTACACGGGATGTGGATCTGACTTTGATGGTGGGCTTTGGAGACGAAGGATGATTCGTCGAGGCACTTCGGAAGAGGTTTGCTGGACGGTTGCGTGATGCGCGTGAATTTGCGGAGCCCGGTGTTACTGTTGTTGGGGGCAATGGGGTTGGTATTTACGTGTCACAGGGGGCGTTGCCGTTTGAGGCGATGGCGGTGGAGAGATCGAGTTATTTCGAGTTTCAGGACGGCGGGAATTTACCGACTTGTTCGGCGGAGGATCTGTTGGTTATGACGCTCTTCGCTGGGCGGGCGTTAGACGTGCAGGACGCCGAGGACGTGGCGGGGCGGCAGGTTGGTCGGCTGGATTGGGCGAACGGGGAGCGTCTCGCGCGGCTTACGTAGTTAGCGCTTTATCGATTTTTGCCCAGGTGTCGCGGAGTTGGACGGTTCGGTTAAAGACTGGCTTTTCGGGAGTTGAGTCGGGGTCGACGGTGAAGTAACCGACTCGCTCGAACTGGTACTTGGTACCTGGTGCGGCGGTGGCGACGCTGGGTTCGGCGATGGCTTTCGGGGGGATCACCAGGGACTGAGGATTCAGTTGGGAGGTGAAGTCCGAGTCGGCGGATTCGTCGCCGGTGGTTTCGAGGAGAAGTTGGTCGTAGAGTCGGGCTTCGATTTCGACGCCGTGGGCAGCGGAGACCCAGTGGATGGTGGATTTGACCTTGCGGCCGTCGGGGGAGTTGCCGCCACGGGAGGCGGGATCGTAGGTGCAGTGGATTTCGACGATTTCACCGGCGTCGTTCTTGATGACGGCTTGGCAGGTGATGAAGTAGGCGTAGCGGAGGCGGACTTCGGTACCGGGGGAGAGGCGGTAGTACTTCTTGGGCGGGACCTCGCGGAAGTCGTCGTTTTCGATGTAGATGACTTGGGAGAAGGGGACGGAGCGGGTGCCGGCGGATTCGTCGGCGGGATTGTTGACGGCCTCCATGTGCTCGGTTAGGTCGGCGGGGTAGTTGGTGATGACGACCTTGAGCGGGTCGAGGACTGCCATGGCGCGGAGAGCGCGTTTGTTGAGGTCTTCGCGGAGGAAGTGTTCGAGGAGGCCGAGTTCGATAACACCGTTGGTTTTGGAGACGCCGACGTTGGCGCAGAAGGTGCGGAGGGCTTCCGGGGTATAGCCGCGGCGACGGAGGCCGGAGAGGGTGGGCATGCGGGGATCGTCCCAGCCGGAGACGAGGCCTTTCTGCACGAGAAGTAGGAGTTTGCGTTTGCTGAGAAGGGTGTTGGTTACGTTTAGGCGGTCGAACTCGATTTGTTGGGGGTGGTGGATGCCGAGGTTTTCGACGTACCAATCGTAGAGGGGGCGGTGATCTTCAAATTCGAGGGTGCAGATGGAGTGGGTGATGCCTTCGATGGAGTCGCTTTCGCCGTGGGTGTAGTCGTACATCGGGTAGATGCACCACTTGTCGCCGGTACGGTGATGGTGGGCGTGGAGGATGCGATACATGACGGGGTCGCGCATGTTGAAGTTGGGCGAGGTCATGTCGATTTTGGTGCGGAGGGTGCGGGCACCGTCGGGGAATTCTCCGGCGCGCATGCGTCCGAAGAGATCGAGGTTTTCTTCGATGGTGCGATTGCGGAAGGGGCTGGGGGTGCCGGGCTCGGTGGTGGTGCCGCGGGTGGCGCGGACCTGTTCGGAAGTCAGGTCGCAGACGTAGGCGTTACCGGATTTGATGAGTTGGACAGCCCAGGCGTAGAGTTGGTCGAAGTAATCGGAGGCGTAGAAGAGGGCGTCCCATTGAAAGCCCATCCAGCGGACGTCCTCCATGATGGAGTTGACGAACTCGGTTTCTTCTTTGGAGGGGTTGGTGTCGTCGAAGCGGAGGTTGCATTTACCGTTGAACTCGCGGGCGAGGCCGAAGTTAAGGCAGATGGATTTGGCGTGGCCGATGTGGAGGTAGCCGTTGGGCTCGGGGGGGAAGCGGGTGTGGACGCGGCCGTCGTTTTTACCGGCGGCGAGATCGGCGAGGATGATGTCGCGGATGAAGTTGGAAGGCCGGGCGGCCTCGGGGGATCCCTCGGAAGACATCCCTGTATTATACCGCCCGGCTGGGTTCAGCCGCGTTATTCGGCGGCGGGTTTGGGGGCGGGGCGGGCCAGGAGAGCGCCGGGTTTGACGTCGGGAGCGACGGCGACGCGGACGAAGTTGAGCATCATTTCTTCCCAGCTTTGATCGCCCCAGCGGACTTCCGCTTTGGGGTTGGGGTTGTTTTTGTTGTTGGCGGAGTTGTCGTAGAAGTTGGTGGCTTCGAGACGGGTGCCTTTCGGCATGATTTTGCCGGGGGCGTATTCGTAGCTGATCTGCCAGTTGAAGTCGTACTTGGCGGCGAGTAGCTTTTCGGATTCGCCGGTGGGGTAGAGGGCCTTCATTTCGGTGGCGATGCCGCGGACGTGCATGTGGGGAGTCAGGTCGAGAAGTTCGACGTCGGTGCCGAGGGTTACCCCGGTGGAGACTGGAAAGTTTTCGGCTCCGGGCGGGATGACGAAGCGGTTGTTTTGGAGCCAGAGGGTGTGGACGGCTTGGGTGACCGGGGCTTTGGACCAGACGAGGCCGAGTTTGGATTGGTCCGTGCCGGCTTTACCGTTGGCGGTGTAATGGGTTTGAAAGACGATATCGGAGCCGGCTTTGAGGAGCGTGGCTTGACCGGGGCGGAGGCTGTACGGCATGGTGCCGGGGGCAAAGCCGGTGATGTAGGCGGAGGGGCCACCTTTGTTATTGCCTTTGGTGGGGATGAAGGGTTTGTTAAGAGGGTATTCGGTGAACCACTTGGAGCCGGGTTCGCGTACGAAAGCGAGGATATGGTGAACCAGGGCGCGGTTGCCCGGGCGGGGCTCGGCGAACTGGATCCACTTATCTTCGGTGAGGCCGGTGGGGACGATGGTGTAGACGTATTCGATCGTGCCGGAGGCGGGGATATCAAAGGCCTCGGGGACTTCGAGGATGAGGTCAGGTTGGGGGATGCGCCAGCCGGCGGCGAAGGTGGGGTTTGGTTTGGCGTCTTTGGCGAGGCCTTCGGGAGCGCCTTGTTCGGCCCAGGCGGCGAGGGTGGCGATCTGTTCGAGGGAGAGGGAGGAATCGTTCGTGAACTTGCCGATGTGGGGATCAGCGAACCAGGGGGGCATGCGTTTGACGGCGGTGGCTTCGCGAATGGCTTTGGCGAAGGGGCGGGTCTGTTGGTAGGTGAGGAAGGCCATGGGGGCGGCTTCGCCGGGGCGATGGCAACCTTGGCACTTGGCCTGGAGGATGGGTAAGACATCCTTATGGTATGTGACAGCCGCGGGCTTAGCGGCGAAGAGAGTGGCGGCGCAGAGACTGAGTGAGAGTATGGATTTTCCCATATCTTTTTATCGCACAGGTTTTGAGGATTGTAATCGTGTCCCGCCGACTTGTAGCTAAGTGGTGATAACAGTGAGGATAAAGGCCGGAGTGAAGAGGAGGGCGCCGGCGAGGAGTTGGGTGGTTCGGGCGAGGGGAGAGAGTTGGAGTTTGCGGCCGGTGAGGAGGTCGAAGAGGACGTTGGGTTTGTGGTGGACTTTGTTGATGACGCTCTGCATCCAGCCGAAGATGTCGTATTCGGCTTCGTGATGCCGGAGGCGCGATGGTTTGAAGCCGGTTTGGGTGAGAAGGAGTTGCAGGGATTGGGAGCTGAAGTGATGGAGATGGCGGGGAACGTCGAGGGCTAGCCAGTTTGTGCCAAAGAGGCGGGCTTGGGAGCCGTAGGCGTTGGGGACAGCGATGAGGAGGGTGCCATTCGGGGCGAGGAGCGGGTGGAGATCGAGGAGGGCTTGACGGGGCGCAGTCGAAGGGGGCGAATTGTTGGGCGTCGCCGATCGTGGAGACGACGGCGTTTTTGGGGTCGCGGAGACCGTCGAGATTGAGTTCGGTGCCGTAGACGTTCCAGCCGCGGGCTTGGGCGGCGAGGAGGAAGCTGCCGTCGCCGCAGCCGATATCGAGGATCTTGCCGGGAGAATTTGCTTGGACTGATTGCGAGACGACGCGCATGCGGCGCCAGGAGCACCAGCGGGAGGTGAGTGAGTGGCGATTTCCGTAGTAGCGGTCACCGTCATAGCGTCCGAGGTCTTCGGGTACGGGTTGGGTGTAGCCGTGGTGGCATTTGGCGCAGCCGTGCACGGAGAAGTTGTGGCTGGTGAGCGGGTCGGAGGCGTTGAGGTATCGGGTGTCGCAACGCGTTTCGCAGATTGGGCACGGGAACTGAGTCACCGCTGTAGTGTAATCCACGATTCGTTTCTTTGGTGTGAGAGACTCTGGTCATGAGAATTGTTTCGGTGTTCTTCTTGGTGGTGATGATGTCTTGGGGACAGGACGTTGTGTTCAGTGGGCAGCCGAGTGCGGAGCAGTTGGCCGCTTATAAGAAGGATGGGGTGAAGGTGGTGGTGAACCTGCGGACGGACGATGAGATGTCGAAGTTGGGGTTGGATGAGAAGGGGATTGTGGAGAAGGCGGGGATGCAGTATTTGAGTGTGCCGTTTTTAGCGACGGCGCCGCCGAAGGACGAGGAGTTGGCGGGACTGATGAAGCTGTTGGCGGGGGCGAAGCCGGAGGGGCGGGTTGTGTTGCATTGCGCGTCGTCGAATCGGGTGGGTTATGTTTGGGGGCTTTTTCAGGCGAAGGAGAAGGGTGTGGGGGTGGAGAAGGCGGTGGAAGAAGCAAGGAAAGCGGGGATGAAGAGCCCGGCGTTGGAGCAGGCATTGCGAGACAGGTTAAAATAAGAGAGTGATGACACTCGAAGAGTTTGATAGGGAGTACAGTCCGCTCCGCCAGCAGGCCATCGCTGTGCGGAGCTATCTTTGACGCTGCCGCGAAGCGGTTACAGCTCGAGTCGACTGAGGAAGTGATTGCGGCGCCGGGGTTTTGGAATAATCCCGAGAACAGCCAGAGGGTGATGCAGGAGCGGAAGCGCCTGGAGAAGGCGGTGGCCGAGGATATCGAAGTGCTGGGCATGACGGACGAGTTAGATACTTTGTTCGAGCTTGGGCGTGAAGGTGAGTCGGTGGGGAGCGAGATTGGAGCGGGGTTGGACCGGCTGGCGGCTCGTTTGGGTCAGTTGGAAACTGGGATGTTGCTGAACGGTGAGAATGATCATCGGGACGCGATTTTGACGGTTCATCCGGGCGCGGGCGGGACGGAGAGTCAGGATTGGGCCGAGATGCTACTGCGGATGTTTTTGCGGTGGGCGGAGCGGAATGGCTTTCAATGCGACGTGACGGATCGGTTGGAAGGCGAAGGTGCGGGGATCAAATCGGCGACCGTGGAGATTACGGGCGAGAACGTGTACGGTCTGTTGCAGAGTGAGATTGGGGTGCATCGGTTGGTGCGGATTTCTCCGTTTGATTCGGCGGCGCGGCGGCATACCTCGTTTGCCAGCGTTTTCGTGATTCCGCTGGTGGATGACGATATCAACATTGAAGTGAAGCCGGATGACTTGAAGATTGATGTGTTTCGGGCGAGCGGGGCGGGCGGGCAGCACGTGAACCGGACGGAGTCCGCGGTGCGGATGACGCATATGCCGACGGGGATTGTGGTGCAATGCCAGAGCGAACGGAGCCAGCATAAGAATCGGGCGACGGCGTTGAAGCAGTTGAAGGCTCGGATGTACGAGCATGAGCTGGCGAAGCGGCGGGTGGAAGAGCGGAAGCTGGAAGACACGAAGATGGAGATCAATTTCGGGAGCCAGATTCGGAGTTATGTGTTGGCGCCGTATCGGATGATTAAGGACCATCGGACGAAGAAGTCGATTGGCGATGTGGATCGGGTGCTGGATGGCGATCTGGGGGATTTGATTCACGCGTTTCTGGTTTGGAAGCGGACCGGGAAGGTGGCTGGGTCGGATGATGATTCCGAAGATTGAGTTGGAGAGGGCAGCGGAAGTGCTGCGGGGCGGGGGGTTGGTCGGGTTTCCGACGGAGACGGTTTATGGGTTGGGGGCGAATGCTCTTGACCCGGTGGCGGTGGGGAAGATCTACGCGGCTAAGGGGAGACCGGCGACGTCTCCTTTGATCGTTCACGTGGCGGGTGTGGCGATGGCTCGGACGGTGGTGGCGGAGTGGCCGGAGGCGGCGGAACGGTTGGCGGCGGCGTTTTGGCCGGGGCCGTTGACGTTGGTATTGGAGAAGCGGGACTTGGTGCCGGATTCGGTGACGGCGGGGTTGAGGACGGTGGGGGTGCGGCATCCGGCGCATCCGGTGGCGGCGGAGTTGATTCGACTGGCGGGGGTGCCGGTGGCGGCTCCGAGTGCGAACAAGTTTATGGGATTGTCGCCGACGCGGGCGGAGCATGTGCGGGCGGGGTTGGGGGAGGCGGTGGATATGGTGTTGGACGGGGGGGCTTGTGCCGTGGGGATTGAGTCGACGGTGTTGTCGCTCGTGGGGGGGAGGGCGGTTTTGTTGCGGCCGGGGATGGTGAGCCGGGCGGAGATTGAGGCGGTTATTGGGACGGTGGAGGTTTTGGGGGAGGTTGCGGAGGGGGAGGCTCATGCGGCGCCGGGGATGCATGCTCGGCATTATGCGCCGGAGACGCGGTTGCGGGTGGGGGAGCCGGGGAGGGCGTCCGGGTATTTGTGGCATACGCGGGAGTGTGAGGCGGAGATGGCGGTGAGGCTGCCGGCGGAGGCGGGGGGGTACGCGGCGGGGTTGTATGAGGCGTTGCATTTGCTGGATGCGGCGGGGCTGGAGGAGATTGTGGTGGAGGCGGTGCCGGAGGGGGGGGGATGGGACGGGGTTCGGGATCGGTTGGTGCGGGCGGGGAATATGGCACAATAGTGGCATATGTGAATTCCGAGGGAAGTTGTTGAACTAGTGACTGTTGAGCTGGGGGTTCGTCGGGAACCACCGACTGTGGGGGGCTCGGATGGGCCGCGTATCCCGGTGTTTTCGAGTGCGGAGTTGGAGGAGCTTTTGTTTGATGGGGGGGATTGTGGTTTTGCAGGGGGTGTGGCATAATTGTGCCATATGAGGACTACTGTAGAGTTGTCGGATGAATTGATGCGGCGGGTGAAGGTGGAGTCGGCGCGCGAGGGAAAGAGTATGCGGGAGTTTTTCGTGATGGCGTTGGAGATGAAGTTGGCTGGGGGGAAGGTGGAGACGAAGGAGCGGCGTCCGTGGCCTACGGTGGGGAGTGCGGGTGGTCCGGAGATTCCTGTGTTTTCGAGCGAAGAGCTAGATGAACTCCTGTTTGGTTGATGTGAACGTGCTGTTGGCGATGTTTGCGGTTCAGCACAAGCATCATGTGGCTGCTTCCCGTTGGAGTGAAGGGCTCGGGGACGGGGAGTTGGGAATCTGCCGGAGTGTGCAGCTTAGTGTGATTCGGCTGTTGGCGACCCGCCGCGTGATGGGCGAAGAGACGATGAGCGCGGCGGATGGTTGGCGGATGTTGCAGGATGTTATGGGGGATGTCCGGGTGGCCTGGGTGGAGGAAGGTGCAGAGATTGGGGTTATTTTGCCGATGATGTGGCGGTATGCGCAGCCGACTCCGCAGCTTGTGAATGACGGCTATTTGGCGGCTTTGGCGTTGAGTACGGGGCGGCGGTTGGTGACTTTTGATCAGGGGTTTCGGGAGTTTCCGGGGTTAGGGGTGACGGTGCTGGGATAGGCCGCCGCGGGGGAGGCGAGAGGATCGGGAGGCGTGTTAGCCTGCTGTTAGCCTTCTGGCCTAAGGTATTGTCTTTATGCTTCGATCTCCTTTTGTTTCGGTTTTGAGTGGTCTTGTTGCGCTAGTGACATCGGGGTTATGCCGCAGAATGCGCAGGCGGCTCCGATTACTTACACCCTGTCGGGAAGTGTGTCTGGCACCGTGAATGGAACGGGTTTTACGAACCAGGCTTTCACGATTATGGGGGTCGGTGACACCGTAGGTTTGACAACCGTGACCGCCAATAACCTTCCGGCCGTCCCGCTTTCATCGATGTCTTTCACCATCAACGGATTTGCCACAGCGACCGCAAGTATTCAAATGTATTCGGTTAATGCTAATTATGGCGTGCCTAACCGCGTTGGTCTTACGAATGTCGATGCTTTTATTGGTCAGACGTTTGAGGTAGCCGGTTCTGGGGCGTGGAACGTGGTGAGCAGTATCGGTCCGCTTTCGGCGACGCAGTTTGCGTCAGGATCCACGGCGACTAATCTAGGGCCGGTGGTTATTTCTACCTTTACAGCTCCAACTACGTTCACGGCAACACTTGGCGGTTCCGCGGTGCCCGAGCCAAGCACGCTGGTGATGCTCGGTTTGGGGTTGTGCGTGGGCTTGGTGGCCCGTCGCCGCAAGTAGCCCAGTTGTTCGTAGTTGGTTTTCGTGGTGAATCTGGCGGAATGGGGAGTTGGGGGTAACAGGCGTCGGGAGTGTATGATTGCCTGATGCCTCCAACTCGGGTTCGCTGGTGGATTCTGACGCTGCTTTTTGTGGCGACGACGATCAACTATCTGGATCGGATCGCTTTCGGCATTCTGGTGCCGGAGATTCGGAAAGACATGCTGGTGGACGACCCGACGTACGGGCGGTTGACGCTGGCGTTCGAGATGACGTACATGATCGGGTTTTTGATCATGGGCAAGTTCGTGCAACGGTACGGGACGCGGATTGGGTATACGGTGGCGGTGGCTTGGTGGTCGGTGGCGGCGGTGTTGCATTCGATTGCGAAGACTCCCTTGGAGCTTGGGTTTTGGCGGGGGATGCTGGGGTTGGGGGAGGCGGGGAACTTTCCGGCTGCTATCCGGAGCGTGGCGGAGTGGTTTCCGAAGCGGGACCGGGCGTTTGCGACGGGGATCTTTAACGCGGGGACGAACGTGGCGGCGATGGTGGGTCCGCCGGTGTTCGCTTACATGGTCGCCGGGTTTGGGTGGCAGGGTTGCTTTTTGGTTACCGGATCGTTGGGTTTTATTTGGATGGTGATTTGGTGGTTTAGCTATCGGTTGCCGGCGGATCACAAGTCGTTGAATGACGCGGAGCGGGCGTATATCGTGTCGGACGTGACGAGTTCCGAGGCGGAGCCGGTGATTGGTTGGATGGATGCTTTGCGGCAGAAGGAGACGTGGGGGTTTGCGCTGGGGAAGTTCTTGAGCGACCCGGTGTGGCGGTTTTACAGCTATTGGTTGCCGATTTATCTGTATGACGTACGGGGGTTCGATATGAAGAAGGTGGGTTGGGTGCTGCCGGTGATCTATTTGATGGCGGACATTGGGAGTGTGGGAGGAGGGTGGTTATCGGGGTTTCTGATGCGGCGGGGGATGGCGGTGGGGAAGGCGCGGAAGGTGACGATGTTGATTTGCGCGGCGTGTATGCCGGTGGCGGTTTGTAGTGTTTTGGCGGATAGCCCTCTCCTGGCGATTGCGTTGATGAGTTTGGCGACGGCGGCGCACCAGGGGTTTTCGGCGAATTTGTATACGGTGGTGAGCGATGTGTTTCCTCGGCCGGCGGTGGCGAGTGTGACGGGGATCGGGGGATTTGCGGGTAGCCTGGGGGGGGTACTGTTTGCTACTTGGTTGCCGGGGGTTTTGATCCCGATAGTGGGTTATAAGCCAATTTTTCTGACTTTCGGGCTGTTTCATCTGACCGGGGTTCTGGCTTTGCATCTATTGATGGGGCAATTCCGACCGGTTGAGGCGGGTACGGCTCCACGCGCATAGGGGGACTTGCGGCAGGCAAGTCTTAGAGAGGGGTGAGGGTTTTCTGAGATCCAGAACTACGGTGTTTGAAGGACACTAGAGAAGCTCTGGTATGGAAAACAATTCGACGCGGGGTTTGACGGGCCAACTTGGCCTGTGGGATACCCGTCTACAAACAGAACTGCGGCACGCAGCCGCATTTGGTGTGCGCGGACGTTCCGTGTCGGGAGTTATCCCTAGCGGCTCGATCGGCATTGACGCGGCGCTGGGGATCGGCGGGTTGCCGCGTGGGCGCATGGTGGAGTTGTTTGGGCCGGCGGGGGTGGGGAAGTCTACGTTGGCGTTGCAGGTGATTGCGGCGGCGCAGGCGGAGGGGCAGACGGCGGCGTTGGTGGACGTGGAGTGTACGTTTGACGCTGGTTACGCGCGGCAGTTGGGCGTCGACGTGGAGCAGTTGGTGGTTTTGAAGGTGGACGGCGGGGAGCAGGCGCTGCGGATGGTGGAGCGGCTGGTTTCGAGCCAGGGTGTGGACTTGGTGGTGGTGGATTCGGTGGCGGCGTTGGCTCCGGCGGCGGAGTTGGCAGGTTCGTTGCTGGACGGGCCGACGTTTGGGCATAGCGAGATGTTGTCGAATGGACTGCGGCGGATTGCACGGGTGATGGCGCAGAGTCCGGCTTGTTTGTTGCTGCTGAACCAGGTGCGGGCTTACCACGGGTTTGGGTACACGGAGACTTCGACCGGTGGGTGGGGATTGAAGCTGCATGCGGCGGTGCGGGCGGATTTACGGGAGGTGGCGGGGGGCAAGGTGGGGCGACGGGTGGTGTTGAAGATGGTGAAGAATCAGTTGGCGGCGGCTAGTCAGGCCGAGTTTGAGTTTTTAGAGGGGGAGGGGTTTTCGGCGGAGTTGGAGCTGTTGGAGTTGGGTTTGCGGCATGGGGTGTTGGGCCGGGTAGGGGGAGAGGTTCGGTTTGAAGGGGAGGAGAGCGGGTTGGAGGAGCTGCGGGAAAATATGGATTTGTGTGTGCGGGTGAATTCGGCGATTCGGGCGGAGATGGGTCTGCCGCAGCGGAAGCCGGTGGGTCGGGCGATGGGGATGGCGGGGTCGGCTCGGCGGGCGAGCGGAGACTAGTTATTTTGGTAGGGCTTGGAGGGTGGTTTGGGCCTGGGTCTGTTCGCGTTGTAAGAGGGTGGAGGAGGGATCGGTTTTGAGGAGGTCGGCGAGGAGGCTGACGGCTTGGCGGGCGGAGGTGAGCGCGCTTTGGGTGTCGGCGAGTTTGGGGAGGGCTTCGGCGAGACGGCGGTGGGTGGTGGCGAGGAGGAGGATGGATTGGGGGTCTTTGGTGGGGAGGGCTTGGGTGATTTGGAGGGCCTGGCGGTATTGTTCGACGGCGGCGAGGAGTTGATTGGAGGCGAGGAGGGCGTCGCCGAGGCGTTGGCGCGCTTGGGCTAAGTCGCGTGGGGCGGCTAGTTCATCGAAGAGGGAGACGGCGAGTTGGACGGAGGGGAGGTCGGATTGGCGGAGGAGGGCGGTGGCTAGGTCGCGTTTGGCGAGGAGGTTTTGGGGGTCGGCGGCGGCGAGTTGACGGCGGATGGTGAGGGCGCGGGAGGGGTTGGGGATTTGGAGTAGGTTGGCGAGGTCGTTTTGGTTGACGGCGCTGGGGGGGAGGGCTTCGGTGAGGGTGAGGGCGGTGGTGAGGTGTTGAGGGGCTTCGGTGGGGTGGATGGCGGCGAGGCGGGCCTGTTGGAGGGCGAGGAGTCGGGGGTTGGTGGTGGAGGGGGCTTTCTGAAGGAGAGCGAGGGCTTCGGAGGCGTGACCGGCTTGGGCGAGGAGGGTGCTGAGGTTTTGGTAGTTGGTGATGAGGGCGTCCGGCGGGGCGGGGTTGGTTTCGAGGAGAGTGCGGGCTTTCTGGTAATGGGTGAGGGCCGTGGTGGGGTCTCCGATGGCCGCGGCGACGTCGGCTAGGCCTTCGTGGGCGGCGGCGCGGTCGAGAGGCGCGGCGGTTAGTTGGAGGGCGTTTTGGTAGCTTTGCTGGGCGCCGACGGGGTCGCCGAGGTGGGGGAAGTTGGGGTTTCCTTGGAGGTTGCCGACGCGGACCCAGGTGGCGGCGAGTTGGGTTTGGAGGGTGGGGTCGTTGTTGGCCTCCTTCGACAGGTTGGTGAGGTATTCGATGGATTTGGCGAGGAGTAGGCGGCGGGCGGGGGTGGTGCTGGGGAGGGGGGCGATGGCGTCGTGGACTTCGAAGAGGAAGGAGTTGGCGATTTTGCGGACTTCTTCGAAGCGGCGGTCGGCGAGATCGCGTTGGATGCGAGCGGTGCGGGCTTGCCAGCCGGCGAAGATGGCGAAGATGAGGATGAGGGGGAGGGCGGCGGAGGCGGTGAGGGCGAGGGCGCGGTTGCGGGCGAAGAAGAGGCGGACGCGGTAGAGGGGGCTTTCGGGTAGGGCGGAGACGGGTTCGAGGGCGAGGTAGTGGCGGAGGTCGTCCGAGAGTTGGGCGGCGGATTGGTAACGTTCTTTACTGTCGCGGCGGAGGGCCTTGAGGACGACGGCGTCGAGGTCGCCGGCCAACTTGCGGCGGAGGACATGGGGGGATGGTTCGCGGGTGGCGGAGATGGTGGCGGGGTTTTTGGTGTGGGGGCCGGGGACGACGCGGGAGATGGCGGTGGAGGGTGGTTCGGGTTCGGATTGGGACATCGCTTTCAATTGTTCGAGAGTGATGCCGTCGGTGAGGGGGTAGGGGCGATGGCCGGTGAGTAACTCGTAGAGGATGATGCCGAGTAAGTAGACGTCGGAGATGGTGGTGACGGTTTCCCCGCGGATTTGTTCGGGGCTGGCGTATTGGGGCGTCATCAGACGCATGGAGGTGGCGGTTTTGTCGGTGGTGGCGGTCGAGTCGGAGGTGAGGATTTTGGCGATGCCGAAATCGAGGAGTTTGACGGTACCGTCCGGTTTGACGAGGATATTGCCGGGTTTGAGGTCCCGGTGGACGACGAGGTTTTGGTGGGCGTAGTGGACAGCGGCGCAGACATCGCAGAAGAGGCGGAGGCGGGCTTCGGTGGAGAGTTTGTTTTGGTCGCAGAAGGTGTCGATGGGGTGGCCTTCGACATACTCCATGACAAAGTAGGGTCGTCCGTCTTCGGCGGCTCCGCCATCGAGGAGGCGGGCGATGTTGGGATGATCGAGGGAGGCGACGATTTGGCGTTCGCGGCGGAAGCGTTGGATGATGCGGTCTTGCTCCATGCCCCGGCGAATGACTTTGATGGCGACTAACTTGGAGTAGTGTTGGTCGGCGCGGGAGGCGAGATAGACGGCGCCCATGCCTCCGACGCCGATTTGGCGTTGGACGGCGTAAGGGCCGATGGAGGGGGGGAGAGCTTCTTCCTGATCGCGGGCGGCTTGTTGGAGGATCTGCGAGACGGGAGTGGCGGCGGGGTGGGATAGGAAGTCGGCCGATGAGGAATCGGAGGCGAGGAGTTGGCGGACTTCGTGGTGGAGAGTGCGATCGGCTCCGCACGCTTTGTCGAGGAAGGCTGGGCGTTGGTCGGGTGGTTGGTCCAGGACCAGTTGGAAAAGGCTTTTGACCTGGCTATAACGTTGTGGTGTCACTCGAAGGACCGATGATAACAGAAAGAGCTGAACTTCTAATTCGGCCCCAGTGTCCTCCGACGGCTGTAAGTGGCGATTAGCCGCTCAATGAGTAGGGCGGAATTGGGGGTGGAAACCCATCAATTGTTTTACGAAGGCCGTTTGGCGGTGAGTTGGGCGTGGAGCCAAGCCTTGGCCATTCGCCATTCGCGTTCGATGGTGGCGGTGGAGGAGCCGATGACTTCGGAGACTTCTTCGACGGTGAGTCCGCCGAAGAAACGGAGTTCGACGATTTTGGCTTGGTTGGGGTCGAGTTGTTGGAGGCGATTCAGGGCTTCGTCGAGTTCGTCGAAGGCGACGGGTGGTCCGGAGGCGAGACCGAGGGAATCGTCGAGGGAGAGTTTTTGGGCGTCGCCGCCGCGTTTGAGGGCGTTTTGGGTGCGGGCGTGATCGACGAGGATGCGGCGCATGAGTTGGGCGGCGACGCCGAAGAAATGGGCACGGCTTTGCCAGGTGACCCGGGTTTGGTCGACGAGTTGCATGTATGCTTCGTGGACGAGGGCGGTGGCCTGGAGGGTGTGATCGGCGCGTTCGCGGCGCATGTAGTTGGCGGCGATCTTCCGCAACTCATTGTAAACAATGGGGAAGAGCTGATCGTGCGCCTGGTTTTCGCCACTACGGAGGTTGGCGAGGAGTTGCGTAACTTCGTTATTGTCGGGTATGGCCACGGGTATTAGGTGTCCGGAGGGCGTGGAATCGTGACAACATTTGCGGACTTAAGGAGAGTGCTTGGTGGGAACGGGCAGATTCGAACTGCCGGCCTGCCGCTTAGGAGGCGGCCGCTCTATCCATCTGAGCTACGTCCCCGCCTTGCTTAAAATTCTACCAGCGCTTGAGGCCTTTTTGACCAATATCTTTGCGGAGTTGGAGGCCGTCGAAGTGAATTAGTTTTGCGGCGGCGTAGGCTTGGTCGATGGTTTGGCGAAGGGTGGGAGCGGAGGTGGTGACGGCGAGGACGCGGCCGCCGGCGGTGAGGAGATGGTTTTCGACGAGAGTGGTGCCGGCTTGGAAGATTTGGGCACCGGTGGCTTGAGCGGTTTCGATGCCGGTGATGGGGTCTCCCAAGCGGACTTGGGCGGGGTAGCCGTGGGCGGCGAGGATGACGCAGAGAGTTGGGTTGGGGCTCCACTGAAGCGTGGTGTTTTCTAGGTTTCCGGCGGCGGCGAGGGAGAGGACTGGGGCGAGGTCCGACTGGAGGGCGAGCATGAGGGGTTGGGTTTCGGGGTCGCCGAGGCGGACGTTGTATTCGAGGATCTTGGGGCCGGTGGGGGTCATCATTAATCCGGCGAAGAGGAAGCCGGAGAAGGGGGTACCTTCGGCATTCATGCCGTCGACGGTGGGGCGGAGGATTTCGCGGAGGATTTGTTCGTGTTGGGCGGGGGTGAGGATGCGGTCATCGACATAGGCACCCATGCCACCGGTGTTGGGCCCGAGGTCTCCGTCGAAGATGGCTTTGTGGTCCTGGGCGGGTTTCAGGGGGAGGATGGTTTTTCCGTCGGTGATGGCGATGAAGGAGACCTCTTCGCCGGTGAGGAATTCTTCGATGACGAGTAGGGAGCCGGCGGCGCCGACGAGGGAGCCATCGAGGAGTTGGGCGGCGGCGGCGAGTGCTTCGGCCTTGGTGGGAACGATGAGGACGCCTTTCCCGGCGGCGAGGCCATCGGCTTTGAGGACGAAGGGGGCGTCGAAGGAGTTGATGGCGGTTTCGGCTTCGGCGAGGGAGGTGGCGGTGGCGTAGCGGGCGGTGGGGATATTGTGGCGGGCGAAGAAATTTTTGGCGAAGACTTTGGAGCCTTCGAGTTGGGCGGCGGCGGCGGTGGGTCCGAAGATGGGGAGGCCGGCGGCGCGGAAGGCGTCGACGACGCCGGCGATGAGGGGGACTTCGGGACCGACGATGGTGAGGTCGATGTTGTGTTGGCGGGCGACGGCGAGGTAGTCGGCGGGGGTGGTTCCGGAGAGGGGGACGCACTGGGCGATTTTGGCGATGCCTGGATTTCCGGGTGCGGCGAAGACGCGGGTGACGGTGGGGCTTTGGGCTAGTTTCCAGGCGAGGGCGTGTTCGCGGCCGCCGGCGCCGATGACGAGGATATTCAAAGGGGGATGCTCCTCAAGTTAGAATAGAACAGGCGGTGCCGTTTTCCCTTATGCCTATCGTTTTAAAGCCTTTGCAATATGATGTGATCGTGATTGGGGCCGGTCATGCGGGTTGTGAGGCGGCGCGGGCGAGTGCGCGACTGGGGTTGCGGACAGCGATGGTGGCGATGAACATTGACTTGATTGCGCAGTTATCGTGCAATCCGGCGGTGGGGGGCATTGCGAAAGGCCATTTGGTGAGGGAGATTGATGCGTTGGGTGGGGTGATGGGGGAGGTGGCGGATGCGGTGGGGATTCAATTTCGGTTGTTGAATACGAGTCGGGGTCCTGCGGTGTGGTCGCCGCGGGCGCAGTGCGATAAGAAGCAGTATCGGATTAAGATGCGGGAGGTATTGGAGCGGGAGCCGAACGTGCATTTTTTGCAGGCGGAGGTGGCGGAGTTGGTATTGGAGACCGATGGGGCTCGGCGGCGGGTGCGAGGGGTTCGTTTGCGGGATGGTCGGACGGCGTTGAGCGGGGCGGTGGTGGTGACGACGGGGACGTTTTTGAATGGGTTGGCGCATGTCGGGGAGGCGAAGACGGATTGCGGGCGGAACGGGGAGGCTCCGTCGAACTTGTTGGGGCAGCAGTTGCGGAATTTGGGGATGGCGTGGACGCGGCTGAAGACGGGGACGCCGCCGCGGTTGGACGGGCGGAGTTTGGATTGGTCGCGATTTGAGCCGCAGGAGGGGGATGCGGTGCCGACGCCGTTTTCGTTTTTGACGGGGAAGATTGAGCGGGAGCAGATTCGGTGTCACATCGCGTACACGTCGGAGGCGACGCACGCGGTGGTGCGGGAGAACATTCATCGGTCGCCGCTGTATTCGGGAGCGATTGAGGGGATTGGGCCGCGGTATTGTCCGTCGATTGAAGACAAGGTGGTGAAGTTTCCAGATCGGGAGCGGCACCAGTTGTTTTTGGAGCCGGAGGGATTGGACACGTACGAGGTGTATGTGAACGGGATGTCGACGTCGATGCCGGTGGATGTGCAGGTGGCGATGTTGGCTTCGGTGCCGGGGTTGGAGGACGCGGAGATGATTCGGCCGGGGTACGCGATTGAGTATGACGCGATTGACGCTCGGGAGTTGAATCATGGGTTGGAGTGTAAGACTATTGCGGGTTTGTTTTTGGCGGGGCAGATTAATGGGACGTCGGGATATGAGGAGGCGGCGGCGCAGGGGTTGATTGCGGGGATCAATGCGGCGCGGAGTGTGGGCGGGTTGGAGGCGTTTGTGGTGGGTCGGACGGAGGGGTATATCGGGATTTTGATTGATGATTTGATTAGCAAGGGAGTGGATGAGCCGTATCGGATGTTTACGTCGCGGGCGGAGTTTCGGTTGCATTTGCGGATTGACAATGCGGATTCGCGGTTGACGCCGGGTGGTCGGGCGCTTGGATTGGTGGGTAACGACCGTTGGGAGCGATTTGAGCGGAAGCAGGGGCAGTTTGCGACGTTGTTGCCTTTGTTGGAGGGGACGCGGTTGACGGCGCGGCAATTTCCGGATGTTTCGTTTTGTGGGACGGAGAATCCGACCTTGGCGACGTGGTTGAAGCGTCCGGAGGCGGTGATTGGGCTGTTGCGTCCGTGGATTGAGTCGCAGGTGGGGGAGCCGGAGCACGGGTTACTGGGAGCGGTGGAGACGCATTTGAAGTACAGCGGGTATTTGCGTCAGGAGGAGCGTCAGGTGGCGCGGTTGCAGGCTTCGGAGGCTCGTTCGATTCCGGTGGAGTTGGATTATGGTCGGATTCCGGGGTTATCGCGGGAGATGGTGGACAAGTTTCGGCGGGTGAGGCCGGTGACGTTGGGGCAGGCGTCGCGGATACCTGGGGTGACTCCGGCGGCGGTTTCGGTGCTGGATATCTACCTTTCGTAGAGCGGTGGGGTGTTCCACGTGGAACGGGGTGGGTGGGGACGGTGGCTGGCGGTGCGGCGGTTTCGGGGCCTGTCGGCCTTGGGCGGCGCGTGATCAGGCATTGGCGACGTGGGCGAAGAGTTTGGGGGCGGTGATTGGGTTGCTGGGGGCGGTGGAGACGCATTTGAAGTACAGCGGGTATTTGCGTTAGGAGGAGCGTCAGGTGGCGCGTTTGTAGGGGTCGGAGGCTCGTTCGATTCCGGTGGGGTTGGATTATGGTCGGATTCCGGGGTTGTCGCGGGAGATGGTGGACAAGTTTCGGCCGGTGAGGCCGGTGACGGTGGTTCAGGCGTCGCGGATCCCTGGGGTGACTCCGGCGGCGGTTTCGGTGTTGGATATTTACCTTTCGTAGAGTGGTGGGGTGTTCCACGTGGAACGGGGTGGGTGGGGGACGGTGGCTGGCGGTGCGGCACTTTCTGGGCATTTCGGCCTTGGGGGGCGGCGGATCCAGCATTAGCGAGGTGGGTGATGCGTTCTGGGCGGTGGAGACGCATTTGAAGTACAGCGGGTATTCGCGACAGGAGGAGCGGCAGGTGGCGCGGTTGCAGGCGTCGGAGGCGCGCTCGATTCCGGTGGAGTAGGATTATGGTCGGATTCCTGGGTTGTCGCGGGAGATGGTGGAGAAGTTTCGGCGGGTGAGGCCGGTGGGCGTCGCGGATACCTGGGGTGACTCCGGCGGCGGCTTCGGTGTTGGATATCTGCCTTTCGTAAAGCGGTGGGGTGTTCCACGTGGAACGGGGTGGGTGGGGGACGGCGGCTGGCGGTGCGGAACTTTCTGGGCGTTTTGGACTTTGGGGGGTGGTGGAGATCCATTTGAAGTACAGCGGGTACTTGCGACGGGAGGGCGGCAGGTGGTTGGGTTGCAAGCGTCGGAGGCTCGTTCAATTCTCGTGGAGTTGGACTTTGGTGGGATTCCGGGGTTGTCGCGGGAGATGGTGGACAAGTTTCGGCGGTTGAGGCCGGTGACGAAGGGTGAGGCGTCGCGGATACTTGGGTTGACTCCGGCGGCGGTTTCGGTGTTGGATATGTAGCTTTGGTTGAGCGGAGGGTGTTCCACGTGGAACGGAGTGGGTGGGAAAGGGCGGTTGGAGGTGCGGTAGTTTGCGGACAATTCGGCCTTTGGGGGGGGGGAGAACGTGGCATAGGCGACGTGGATGGAGCGTTCGGGCGTGGTAGTTGGCTTGTTGGGGGTGGCGGAGACGCGTATGAAGTACTGGGTGTATTTGCTGGGGGAGGAGAGTCGGGTGGCGAGGGTACCTCGGGTTACTCCGGCTGCCGTTTCGGTGTTGGATATCTGCCTCTTGTAGAGTGGTGGGATGTTCCACGTGGAACGGGGTTGGGTAGGGACGGGGGATCTGGAGAGAAGCGCTGGGCTTTGACCGTTGATGGCTAGGTGTAAGGGGTGTTCCACGTGGAACGTAGCAGGGGGGATGAGTTCGAGGGGAGGGTCCGCGGCCGTGTTTGGGACGGGCGCTGGTCGATTCAAACGAAGGGGGTGAGGAATGAATCAGGGTTCCACGTGGAACGTGTGGATGGGGGGGGGTGGACGAGGCCTGTGGTGGCAGATATTTCCACGTGGAACAGATAGTCCAGGATAGAAGCCTTTCCGGCCACCCATGATAGGATTAGTCGAGGAACCAGAACCATTGGCAAAAACGATTGCAATAGCCAATCAGAAGGGTGGAGTTGGCAAGACGACCACCGCTATTAATTTGGCGGCCTCTCTGGCTGCGAATGAGCTGCGAGTCCTGCTGGTGGATGCCGATCCGCAGGGGAACTCGACAACGGGACTCGGAATCGCGAAAGATCCGGACAACAATGTGACGCTGTATCACGTGTTGCTGGGAGAGCGTGAGGCAGCCGAGGCAATTGTACCGACCGAGTGCGATGGTCTGGAACTGTTGCCGGCGGATCGGAACCTGGTGGGGGTCAATATCGATTTGGTGAGTCGGCCGAATCGGGAGCTTTGCTTGAAGACGGCTCTGGAATCGATCCAGGATCGATACGACTACATTCTCATTGACTGTCCGCCGGCGCTCGATCTTTTGACGCTGAATGCGTTGGTGGCATCCAATTCGCTGCTGGTGCCGATTCAGTGCGAATTCTTTGCGCTGGAAGGGATCTCTCAGTTGATGGACACGGTGGAGCGGATCAAAGAGTCGTTCCAACACAACCTGAAGACCGAGGGGATTCTGCTGACCATGTTCGACGACCGGACGAATTTAACCCGGCAGGTGGCGCAGGATCTGAAAGAGTTCTTCCAGGACGAAGTCTTCAAGACCGTGATTCCGCGAAGCGTCCGGCTGGCGGAAGCGCCGAGCCACGGCAAACCGATTTTACTTTACGACATCCGTTCCAAGGGTGCTGAATGCTACATCCAACTTGCGCAGGAGATCCTCGCTAATGACCAACGCGCCAGACAACAATCCGCGCAGAGCGCTGGGTAAAGGCCTTTCGTCGCTACTGCCGGCCCGACCGGCGGCCCAGGCGGCTCCCGCGCCTCCAACCGTTTCGGCGACCCCGGCCGCGGCAGCAGAGCCGGCGGCGACTACCAGGCTGCTGATCGACCAGATTGAGCCGAATCCGAACCAACCGCGGACGGTGTTCGACACCGTGCGGCTACAGGAGTTGGCTGCATCGATTCAGGCGAACGGAATCATCCAGCCGCTGATCGTCCGGAAGATTGGGGAGAAGTATCACCTGATCGCGGGGGAGCGGCGGTGGCGGGCGTCCCGGCTGGCCGGCCTGAAAGAGGTGCCGGTGGTGGTGGCCGACATCGACGACAACCGGGTTTTGGAAGTGGCGCTGATTGAGAACATTCAGCGCGAGGATCTGAACCCGATTGAAATGGCGGTGGCGTTTGAACGGCTGGCGAACGACCTTGGCCTGAGCCACGAAGAGATTGGCAAGCGAACCGGTAAGGATCGGACGACGATCACGAACATGCTGCGGCTGCTGCGGCTACCGGTCGAGGTGCAACTGCTGGTGGCGGAACGTCGGCTTTCCATGGGACATGCCCGGGCGATCGTTGGTCTGCCTTCGGACGAACTGCAACGCGAGGTGGCGAGCCAAGCCGCGGCGCAGGGGCTTTCGGTGCGGCAAGTGGAGCAGATGGCTCAGAAGTTGATGAAGCCAGCCGAGCCGAAGAAGGTGGAAGAGCCGACGCCGATTGACCCCAACGTGAAGGCCGCGATTGGGGAGTTGGAAGGGGCGCTGGGAACCCGAGTGAGAATCCTGGAAAAAGCACCCGGGAAAGGCAAGATCGAAATCGACTACTACTCGCAGGCTGATTTGGACCGAATTTACGCCGTGATCACGGGGGACAACTTCGATTAGACGTCGGAAGGGTTTGGTGCCGCCGGTAGGACTCGAACCTACGACCTACGGATTATGAGACCGTCGCTCTAACCACCTGAGCTACAGCGGCAACCTTTCCAGGTTAGGCAACCGCGCGGCCAATGTCAATATGCCCTCTTTTTAAATGCTATATAGCACACCATGAATGTGATTTATTTTCAGCGGGTTTCGAAGAGTTACCCCATCTACGCGTCGCCGGGCCAGCGGTTAAAAGAGTTGGCCACGTTCAACCGTGTCTCGTTCCATCGGGACTTTTGGGCGGTGCGGGACGTGTCGTTTGAAGTGAAGAAGGGCGAGACGTTTTGCATTATTGGGGAGAACGGGTCGGGGAAGTCGACGTTGCTGCAAATGGTGGCGGGGATTCTGCAGCCGAGTTCCGGCAGCGCGGTAGTGAACGGGCGGGTGTCGGCGCTGCTCGAACTGGGTTCGGGGTTTAATCCGGAGTTTTCGGGGAAGGAGAACGTCTACCTGAACGCGGCTATTCTGGGTTTGTCGACGGCGCAGATTGATGCTCGCTACGCCGAGATTGAAGCTTTCGCGGAGATTGATGAGTTTATCGATCAGCCCGTGAAAACGTACTCGAGTGGGATGGCGGTGCGGTTGGCGTTTTCGGTGGCGATTCATGTGGACCCGGACATTCTGTTGGTGGACGAGGCGCTGGCGGTGGGGGATATCTACTTTCGGCAGCGCTGCATGCGGAAGGTGCATGAGCTACGGAAGCGGGGTGTGACGATCCTGTTCGTATCGCACGCGATTGGCGATGTGAAGGCGATTGGGGATCGGACGATGTGGCTGGATAACGGGGTGATCCGGGCGATTGGGGAGACGGAGAACGTCGTCTCGCAGTATTTGGCGTACATGGTGGAGAAGGATTCGCGGTTTTTGGAGTTGGGGACCAGGGTAGGGGAGCAGCCCGTGGGAGCGAGTGTGGCGCCGGAGGTGGTGGAATCGATTCCGAACGTGGACCATCGGTATGGGGATGGCCGGGCGAAGATTATCGGCATTGTGGTGATGGACGAGGAGGGGCGGAAGCTGCATTTGATGGAGCCGGGGTCGCAGGTGGTGATCCGGATCAGCGCGCGGGCGACGGAGGCGGTGATGAACCCGAATGTGGGGTTTATGATGCGGAACCATTTGGGCGTGGACTTCGCGGGGACGAACACGTTGCGGGAGGGGCACCAGTTGGCCGAGCTATGGCCGGGGGACACGGTGACGGTGGATTTTCACGTGACGCTGCCGGAGTTGTATCCGGCTTCGTTTTCGTTGTCGCCGGCGATTGCGGATGGGAACCTGACGCATTACAAGATGTGCGATTGGATTGACAACGCGCTGACGCTGCAGATGGGGCATGGGGAGGGGCAGATTTACGGATATCTGCATTTGCCGTGTAAGGTGGAGGTGAATTCGCGGATGGGGGCGAAGGAGACGGTTCCGCATGAGCACTGAGTTTACGGGCGAGCGGGTGATTCCGGGTCTGGTGGACGTGGACCTGTGGAACGAGCACATTTCGCGGTATACGTTTGCGGCGCGGTTGGCGCGGCGGAAGCGCGTGTTGGATGTGGGGTGCGGGGCTGGGTATGGGACGGCGGAGTTGGCGCAGACGGCGCGCGAGGCGACGGGGATTGATGTGAGCGCGGAAGCGGTGGAGTACGCCCAGGCGCACTATGGGCGGGCGAATGTGCGGTTTGAGGTGGGGTCGGCGACGGAGATGCCGTTTGCGGACGCGAGCTTCGACTTGGTGGTGGCGTTCGAGGTGATTGAGCATCTGGAGAATTGGCCGCAACTGCTGACGGAGGCACGGCGGGTGCTGGCACCGGGCGGGCAGTTGGTGGTTTCGACGCCGAACAAGCTTTACTATGCGGAGTCGCGGGAGCAGTCGGGGCCGAATCCGTTCCATACGCACGAGTTTGAGATTGAGGAGTTTCGGGGGGCGTTGGGGGAGGTTTTTCCGCACGTTTCGATGTTTCTGGAGAACCATGCGGATAGCATTGTGTTTCAGCCGGAGGCGGGAGCGAGCGGGGCCGAGGTAAAGATGGAAGGGCGCGTGGGGACGGCGGCGGATTCGCACTTCTTTTTGGCGGTGTGCGCGAATGAGATGCAGACGGGGGCACCGGCGTACTTGTACGTGCCGTCTTCGGCGAACGTGTTGCGGGAGCGGGAGCAGCACATTCAACGGTTAGCGGCGGAGTTGGTGACGAAAGACGGGTGGATTGCGAAGGAGCAGACGGCGCATCAGGAGTTGCTGCGGCTGCACGATGGGACGGTGGAGGAGTTGAAGGCGGCGAACGGCTGGGCGCAGACGGTGAACGGGAATTTGAAGGTGGCGCACGCGCGGATTGAGGAGTTGCAGGAAGAGATCGAGAAGCAGCAACGGTTGGGGCGGGGGGCGGTGGCGGGCTACGAGGTGGAGATTGCTCGGATTGAAGCGGAGAGGGGGGCCGCGATTGCTTGGGGGCAGGCGAAGGAAGAGGAGTGGAGCGGGGCGTTAGCGGCGGCGCGGGCGGAGTATGAGGAGTGCCAGCGGCGGGCGGAGGCGGCGGAGGTTTTGATGGAAGAGCGGACGCGGTGGGCGCAGGGGCTGGACCGGGAGATTGCGGCGTTGCGGGAGCAGTTGGCGGCGGTGGGCGCATCGAAGTGGATGCGGTTGGGGCGGCGATTCGGGGTGGGGCCGACGGTTTAGGTGATGGGGTTCTGGCAGCGCCTGGGGCGCAATTTACCGCTACTCGTGGCTTCGCCGGTGCTGATTGGGGTGCCCGCGGTGGGGCTGGCGTTGACCGACGTTTGGCTTCGGCTGCGGGGCCGGAAGGCGCTGGTGGCGGACGTGCGGCCGGATGTGACGAAGGCGACGATCGTGATTCCGAACTGGAACGGGCGGGATTTGCTCGAGAAGTATTTACCGAGCGTGTTGGTGGCAGCGCAGGGGAACGAGGTGATTGTCGTCGACGACGCGAGTACGGACGGGTCGGCGGAGTTTTTGGCGGAGCGGTTCCCGACGGTACGGGTGATTCGGAACAAGACGAACCTGGGATTTGGCGGAGGGTCGAACGCGGGGTTTCGGGCGGCGACGAACGACATTGTGGTGCTGCTGAATAGCGATATGCGGGTGGCGGCGGATTTTCTGGGGCCGCTGCTGGCGGGGTTTACGGACGAGAAGGTTTTTGCGGTGTCGTGCCAGATTTTTTTCAGCGACCCTGCGAAGTTGCGGGAAGAGACGGGGTTGACGCAGGCTTGGTGGGAGAACGGCGGGCTACGGGTACGGCATCGGATTGATGAGCGGGTGGACCGGTTGTTTCCGTGCTTCTACGGGGGCGGCGGGAGTTGTGCGTTTGATCGGCGGAAGTTTTTGCAGTTGGGCGGGTTCGATGAGTTGTTGAAGCCGTTCTATTTGGAAGACACGGACCTGGGGATGATGGCGTGGAAGCGGGGTTGGAAGGTGTTGTACCAGCCGGCGAGCCACGTGTTTCATGAGCATCGGGGAACGATTGGGAAGAAGTTTTCGGCGGCTTATATTGAGTCGATTCTGAAGAAGAATTTCTTGTTGTTCTGCTGGAAGAATATTCATGAGTGGCCGCGGTTGGCGGAGCATTTGGCGTATTCGTGGGCCGGGGCGGTTTTGAGCGTGTTGTTTGGGGAGTCGTTTGAGCGGCCGAATCCGATGGCTTTGTGGCGGGCGTTTTTACAATTGCCGGAGGCGATGCGGGCGCGGGCGCGGGCGTTTGACCTGGCGGCGGTGAGCGATACGGAGGCGTTTCGTCGGCCTTTACCTGGCTACTTCCTGGACCGTTTTGAGAAGCTGGAGGCGGACCCGGAGCGGCCGCGGACTTTGTTCCTTTCGCCCTATCCGATTTTGCCGCCGATCCATGGCGGGGCCGTGTTCATGTCGCAGACGCTGTATGAACTGGTGAAGCATGTGCCGGTGCATTTGATTGTGCTGCTCGATGAAGAGTGGCAGCGGGGGGCTCATGAGCCGCTAAGCGAGGTGTGCGCGACGGCGGAGTATTTTGTGCGGATGGAGGGGCGGCCGAAGGGGTTCGGGTCGCTGACGCCGTTTGCGGTGCGGGAGTTTGCGAACGATGATTTGCGGTGGGCAATCCATCGGACGATGCTGCTGCATCGGGTGGACGTGTTGCAGATCGAGTATACGAATATGGGGCAGTACGCGGAGGAGTTTGGGCAGATCGTGAACATTCTGTTCGAGCACGATGTGTACTTCCAGTCGATAGGACGGAGCTTGGCGAAGCCGGGGAATCCGTTGGGAAAGGTGTCGGCGGCGTATGAATATCTGCGGGCGCTGCGGTACGAGCTGATGATGTTGCCGAAGATGGACCGGGTGCAGATGTGCAGTCGGGAGAACGAGAAGTACCTGGGGGAGTTTGCGCCGGAGCTGCGGGGGAAGATGCAATCGGGGCTGCGGGCGGGTATCGATACGACTCGGTATCGATATGAGCCGGCGGGTCGGGAGCCGGAGACTTTGTTGTTTTTGGGTTCGTTTCGGCATATCCCGAACCGGGAGGCTTTGACTTGGTTTTTGCAGCAGGTGTGGCCGGGGTTGGTAGCGGCGCGGCCTTCTGTGAAGTTGGTGATTATTGGTAGCGATCCTCCTCCGCGACACTCGTTGCCGGAGGTGGGGCAGATTGAGATGATCGGTTTCGTGGATGACGTGCGCGAGGCGTTGGCGCGGTATGCGGTGTTTATTTGTCCGATTCTAACGGGGTCCGGGGTGCGGGTGAAGCTGCTGGAAGCGTATGCGGCGGGGATGCCGGTGGTGTCGACGACGGTGGGAGCGGAGGGGTTGGCGGAGACGGATGGTGATACGTGTCTGTTGGCAGATGAGCCGCAGGCGTTTGCGGACAAGGTGCTGCAATTGATGGAAGATCCGGCGTTGGCGGCGGCGTTGGCGGGGAGGGCGCGGGCGGAGGTGGTGGAGCACTGGGACATGGCGACCATCACGGCGCAGTTGGCGGAGAGCTATCGGGAAGCCGTGCGGGAGAAACGCCGGTCGAAATTGTGAAACAATCCAGGGCATGTGGGCGCGTAGTGAAATTTTAGCCTTGTGTTTTGCCGGCGTGGCGCTGGCCCAGTCGCCGGCGGTTGACCATTTCGAAACGAAGATTCGTCCGGTGTTGGCGGCGCGATGTTACGGCTGCCATAGCGCGGGGGCGGCGGCGATTCAGGGCGGATTGCGCCTGGATTCGGCGGCGGCGATGCAGCGGGGCGGGAACTCGGGGCCGGTGCTGGTGGCGGGCGATGCGGATGGGAGCGTGCTGATCCGGTCGATTCGGCGGACCGATAAAAGCTTGCAGATGCCGCCGGGGCCGGGGTTAAGCAAAGAGGTGGTGGCGGACTTTGAGAAGTGGGTGAAGGACGGGGCGGTGATGCCGGTGGACGCGGCGCAGGCGCGGGCTAAGGCGGGGAAGACGCTATGGTCCCTGCAGAAGCCGGTGCGGCAGCCGGGTAGCATAGATGATTTTGTGATGAAGAGGCTGGCGGAGAAGGGGTTGGCGATGTCGGCGGAGGCGGACCGACGGACGTTGATTCGGCGGGTGAGTCTGGACGTGACGGGATTGGCCCCGACGGCGAGTGAGACGGAGGCCTTTGTGGCGGACCGTTCGCCGGATGCGTATGGCAAGTTGGTGGATCGGTTGTTGGCTTCGTCGCACTATGGGGAACGATGGGGGCGACATTGGCTGGATGTGGCGCGGTATGCGGATTCGGTGAATGATTCGGTGAATGCGGGGCAGCGGTATCCGTGGTCGTATACGTACCGGGATTGGGTGATTGCGGCGTTGAACGCGGACATGCCGTACGACCAGTTTTTGCTGTATCAGTTGGCGGCGGATCGAGTGCCGAACGTGGACAAGAAGCACTTGGCGGCGTTGGGGTTTATTCGGCTCGGGCGCGAATTTCCGAAGAGCGTGCCGGAGACGGTGGACGACCGGATCGACGCGGCGACGCGGGGGATGTTGGGATTGACGGTGGCTTGCGCGCGGTGCCACGACCATAAGTACGACCCGATTCCGACGAAGGATTACTACTCGTTGTACTCGATCTTTTCGAACTTGCGGGAGCCGGAGCAGTTGCCGGTGATCGGGAAGGGCGCGGAGCCGGCGGAGTATGGAGCGCGGTTGGCGAAGATTCGGGAGGCGCAGGAGGAGTATCGGAAGCGGCGGCATGCCGAGATGGTGGCTTTCTTTCAGACGCAGGATGCGGAGTATCAGAAGGCGACGGTGGACGCCAAGGGGTTGTCGAACACTGAGATTGAAGAGTTGGTACGGCAGCGGCAGTTGAATTTGCATGTGTTGAATCGTTGGCGGAAGGGGGTCGAGAATCCTTCGGCGGTGCCGCTCGCGGAGTTCGAGCAGATTTATACGGAGGGCGACAGCAACAACACGCGGGCGCTGCGGGTGCGGTACAACACGATGTTGGCGCAGGCGGCCTACGACGGCGCGGTGCCGCGAGCGATGGCGATTGAAGATGTGCCGGAGCCGGTGGCGGCGCATGTGTTTGTGCGAGGTAACGCCAATAATCCGGGGGCTGTGACGCCGCCGCATGCGCTGACGTGTTTGGGTGGGGGCGAGGAGAAGGCGTTTCGGGAAGGATCGGGGCGGTTGGAGTTTGCGCGGTCGGTGGTGGATGAGGGGAATCCGCTGACGGCGCGGGTGATCGTGAACCGGGTGTGGATGCACCATTTCGGGATGGGTTTGGTGCCGACGCCGAGCGATTTTGGGTTTCGCGGGGATCTGCCGTCGCATCCGGAATTGTTGGATTCGCTGGCGGTGGAGTTGATGGAGAGCGGGTGGTCGTTGAAGAAGCTGCATCGGCGGATCTTGACTTCGGCGGCGTATCGGCAGGGAAGCGGGAACAACGAGGCGGCGCGGGCGGTGGATCCGGAGAATCGGCTGCTGTGGCGGATGAATCGGCGGCGGCTGGAGATTGAGAGCTTGCGGGATAATATGTTGTTGGCGGCGGGGAAGCTGGACCGGAGTGTGGGCGGGTTGCCGTTTTCGCTTTCGGCGTTGCCGTCGTCGGGGCGGCGGTCGGTGTATGGTTTTGTCGAAAGGGGCAGGGTTCCGGCGATGTTGAGCGCGTTTGATTTTTCGTCGCCGGATCAACATGCGCCGCTGCGGTTTGTGACGACGGTGCCGCAGCAGGCGCTGTTCTTTTTGAACAGTCCGTTTGTGATGGAGCAGGCGGTGCGGGCGGCGGGCGCGGTGAAGAGCCGGGAGGCTTCCGACCAGGTCGTGGAGCTGTACCGCTCGATTTTAGGCAGGAGCCCGGCGGCGGGGGAGTTGGCCGCGGGAACCCGTTTTGTAAGTGGCGACACGGAGAAGTTAGCGGCGGCAGAGGTCGGCGCTTGGGAGTATGGGGTGATCGATGGCGGCCGCTTCATGGCGTTTCCGATCTACAACGCGGACCGGTGGCAGGGCGGCTACGCTTCGCCGGCCGGGGTCTTTAGTAAAGCATTTCTGCGGGCGACGGGCGGAGAGCCAGGGGATTCGACGGTGGTAACGCGGCGGTGGGTGAGTCCGGTGACGGGGACGATTTCGATTGACGGCTCGCTGCGGCACAACCAAGGGGCGGTTCCGTATGGGGACGGGGTGAGAGGGCGGGTGGTGTCTTCGCGGCAGGGAGAGCTCGCAAGTTGGGTGGTTAATGGATCGTCGGCGGAGACGAAGATGGCCGGGATCAAGGTGGAGAAGGGCGAGACGCTGGACTTTGTCGTGGATCCGCGGAAGGACCCGGAGAGCGATGGCTTCAATTGGGCCCCGACGGTGAAAGCTGGGGGCCAAACGTGGAGCTCGAAGGATGAATTCGCGGGGCCGGCGGCGGCTCGGCCGAACGTGCTGGCGCGGCTGGCACATGTGTTGTTCCAAACCAACGAATTTGCTTTTGTCGAATGAAACCCAAAGAATTTCTGATCACACGGCGCGAGATGCTGACCCGATGCGGGATGGGAATGGGGGCGCTGGCTCTGACGTCCGAATTGCAGGGGGCGAAGCGGCCTCCTCTGCCGTTCAAAGCGAAGCGGGTGCTGCACCTGTTTATGAACGGCGGCGTTTCGCACGTCGACACGTTTGACCCGAAGCCACAGTTGACCAAGTTTGGCGGGAAGCCGATCCCGATTACGTTGAAGACGGAGCGGCGGACCGGGTCGGCGTTCGCTTCGCCGTTTTCGTTTAAGCCGTACGGAAAGAGCGGGATTGAGGTGAGCGAGATCTTCTCGAACGTCGGGGAGTGCGTGGACGATTTGTGTGTGATCCGGTCGATGCATACGGATATTCCGAATCATGAGCCGTCGTTGATGATGTTGAACTGCGGCGATGTACGGCAGGTGCGGCCGAGCTTTGGGTCGTGGGTGACGTACGGGCTGGGGACGGAGAATGAGAACCTGCCGGGGTTCATTGTGTTGTGCCCGGATGGACTGCCGACGCAGGGGAATCAGAACTGGCGGAGCGCGTTTCTACCGGGAGCGTTTCAGGCGACGCACATCGATACGCGCGAGGTGCAGATCGAGAAGTTGATTGAGAACATTCGCAACACGACGACGACGGCGAAGGAGCAGCGGCGGGAGCTCGATCTGCTGAAGGAGTTGAACCAGGGGTTTCAGGAACGGCGGCAGAACGACGCGTTACTGGAGGCGAGGGTGCAGTCGTTTGAGTTGGCGTATCGGATGCAGATGGAGGCGGACGACGCGTTTGATTTGACGAAGGAGCCGGCTTCCATGCACAAGCTGTATGGCGAGGGGATGCAGGCGCGGCAGATGATGATTGCGCGGCGATTGCTCGAGCGGGGCGTGCGGTTCGTGCAGGTGTGGCACGGGGCGGGGCAGCCGTGGGATAGCCATGACGACATCAAGACGAACCACGGGCGGTTGGCGCGCGAGTGCGATCAGCCGATTGCGGCGTTGCTGAAGGATTTGAAGCAGCGGGGGATGTTGGAGGATACGCTCGTGCTGTGGGGCGGGGAGTTTGGACGGACGCCGACAGTGGAGCTGCCGGACTTGGGGGCGAACACGGGGATGGTGAACGGGCGGGATCATAACCCGTACGGGTTCAGCATGTGGCTAGCGGGGGGCGGGGTGAAGAAGGGGTTGGCGTACGGGGCGACGGATGAGTTCGGGTTTGCGGCGGCGGAGAACAAGGTGCACGTGCATGATCTACATGCGACGATGCTGCACTTGCTGGGCTTCGACCATGAGAAGTTTACGTATAAGTATGCGGGGCGGGACTTCCGGTTGACGGACGTGCATGGGCGGGTAGTTAAAGATCTGTTGGCTTAGAGGAGAGAACGACGATGGCAATTGACCGCCGAAATTTGTTGCGGGGGGCCGGGCTGCTCGGCTTGGATGCGATGTTCACTGCCGCGCGGACGGACGCCGCGGCTGTAGGCCCGAACGATGTGATCAAAGTTACGAAGATGGAAACCTTCGTGCTGAAGAACTCGTGGGTGTTCGTGAAGGTTTCGACCGACGCCGGGGTGACCGGGTGGGGCGAGATGCTGAAAGACGACGCAAAGGCCTGCGCGGCCGGGGCGATGGAGGTGGCCAACTATCTCGTTGGGCAGGACCCTTGCCGGGTGACCCATCACTGGCAGGCGATCCATCGCGGGGCGTTCTACCGCGGGGGGCCGGTGAAGACGGCGATTCAAAGCGGGATCGACCAAGCGCTGTGGGACATCAAGGGCAAGGTGTATGGTGTGCCCGTCTATAAGCTGCTCGGCGGGCCGACGCGGGACAGGGTGCGGGTGTATGGAACGCTGAGCGACAAGACTGGGGTGAACGCGATCAAGGTGCGCTTGCAGGGGAAAAAGCGCTACCCGTTCAAGTACAACGAAGGGCAGATGTTCGTCGAAGAGGTGGTGGAGCGGTTCAAGGCTCTGCGGGAGAAGGTGGGCAAGAGCGTGGACATCGGCGTGGAGTTTCACGGGGCGGTGCAGCCGCCGACGGCGATCGTTTTGATGAAGGCGCTGGAGCCGTACTTCCCATGGTTCTACGAAGAGGTGGTGCAGGCGCTGAACGTGGACATCATGGCGGAGCTAGCGAAGAAAACGCATATTCCGCTGGCGACGGGCGAGCGCATCTTCACGAAGTGGGGCTTTAAAGAGATCCTGGAGAAACGGGCGGCGATGATTCTGCAGCCGGATATTTGCTACGCCGGAGGGATCACCGAGCTGAAGATTATTGCGGGGATGGCGGAGGCTTATTACACGCCGATGGCACCGCATAATCCGCAGGGGCCTTGTTCTTTGGCAGCCAGCTTGCAACTCGCTGCTTCGATCCCGAACTTCCTGATTCAGGAGCGGGGGGACAACGAGTATTTGGATCTGCTGAAGAAGCCGCTGCCGCCGGTGGTGAACGGGTATCGGCCGTTGTTGACGGATCCGGGGTTAGGAATCACGATTGACGAAGATAAGCTGCGGGCGCAGGTGGGCGAGCCGAGGCCGTACTTGACGCAGTACGACACGGACGATGGGTCAGTGATCGACTGGTAAACGTCGGCGACGACGTAAGGGCCAAGCGAGGCAGCCGAGGAGCGTGAGAACGCTAATGAGGCGGCAGAGCTTGGCCTCGGTTCCTCCGTCGTAGACGAGGAGGACGGGTTCCGCGGTAACGATTTGGCCTTGGGGGTCCTTCGTTAGGGGCGAGGGTTGGCCGTTGGCGTTGAAGGCCCGCCAACCGGGGTGCCAGTTGATGGGCGCGGTGCCGGGTCCGGCGGCGTAGACGTGGTTATTATCTTGCCAAGTTAGGGGGACGGTGGGGCCGCGGGGGACGGCGTAGATGCGGGTGTCCTGTTCTTCCCAGAGCACGGTGAGGCGGTCGGCGAATTGGGTTGGCTTGGCGTAGGGCTTCCAGAATTCGGGGCTGGCTTTACCGGAGACCACGAGGGCTTCGACGCCGACCTGTTGGAGCATCGCGACGGCGCGGTCGGGGTTGGTTTCGGCGAAGACGCTATTCATGAGCGTTTGCTGCATGGTGGTGGGGGCGGTGGGGTAGGAGCCGCCGGTGTACTGATGGACGGATGAGAAGGCGTTCATCCATTGGGCGATGGAGCCGGGGGCGAAGACGATTTTGTCGGGGATGTCCTGTTGCATCCAGCGGGCGGCGCGGTATTCGATGGTGGTGGTCGGATTGGAGCTGTGGACGACGTCCTTGGAGAACCGGCGTAGGTGGACGATCTGATGGGTGGCGGGCCAGAGTACGGCGAGAGCGAGAGCGATCCGAAGCCATACGGGGGCGCGGTCGGCGAGGAAGGCGACGGAGAAGACGGCGAGGAGAACGAGGGCGAACTCGAGCTCGATCTTGTAGCGAAGAGGCTGTTGGAGAAAGTGAATGCCCCAGCGGACCTCGAGCCATGGAATCGCGGCGAAGACGGCGGCGAGGATCAGGAAGAGGCGATAGTAGTTGGGTAGGCGGCGGGTGGTTAGGGCGAGTAGGGCGATGAGCGCAGCGACGGCGGCGAGCCCCCACCAGGATTGGGCGGTCCAGGCGCTCTCCGGGTAGAGAGCGGCGTTGGCACTGAGGATGCGGAAGAGCGAGGGCGGATAGAAGGGGCACACGATGAGATAGCCGAGTAGGCCAGCGACGGCGACCTTCTTCCATTGGCCGGATACGATGGTCCAGCAGAGGCCCAGGATGGCGGCTCCAGTGACGCCGAAGGCGCTGGCGAGCGCGGCCAAGGCGATGGCCCACCAGCGCCAGCCGAGGAGGAGGAGGCTGAGGGCGAGGTAGTGCGGGGCCTCATCCCAGACGAAGTGGAGATAGAGGCGGCGCGCATCGGCGAGGTGGGCCCAGGCGAAGGCGCCATCGGGAAGGAGGAGTTCGGTGGGAGCGGTGAGGGAGTAGACCAGGGCGGCGATAAAGCTCCAGCCGGGCTTTTCGGTGAGGCGCCACGCGAACCAGAAGAGCGCCAGCGGGCCGAAGGCGAGGCCGAGGCCCATGACGACGTAGAGGCCGAGATGGCGGGCGAGCCAGGGGACGAGCGGGGCGTACGTCAGTTCGAAGGGCATGCCTCCGTACCAGTAGGGCCACCAGTGGGGCGACCACCAATGGTCGTCGGCCAGGTGGGCAATGGCCAGCCAGTAGCCGTGCATGGATTGGGGTTGGGCGGAGAAATCGATGGCGAAGATCTGGCGGACGAGATAGAGGTTAAGCCAGAGGATGGCGATCGCGTAAGCCCAGGGAAGAGCGCGACGGTTCACTTCGTCACTATCCCATGTCGAAGCTAGATAACCTGTTCGTTGAACATGTTATCTGAAATGACACGGGCAACACAGAAGGCAGCGACGCGGGTGAGGATTCTGGATGCGGCGCGGGAATCGCTCGAGACGGCTGGATATGAGGCGACGAACCTGAGGGAGGTGGCGCGGATGGCTGGGGTATCGACGGGGGCAGTGTTGGCGCACTTTCGGGATAAGCAGGACTTGTTGCATGCGGCTTTGTTCGATGACTTGGAGCGGACGTGGGCGGCGGCGCGGGCGACGGCGCGGGGGCGATCGCTGGAGCGGGACTTAGTGAAGATTGCGGAGACCTTCTTTGGCTTTTATGCCAAGCGGCCGACGCTGTCGCGGGCGTTGTTGCGGGAATCTTTGTTCGCGGGGCCGCCGTGGAGCGAGCGGTTTGCGGCGCAGGTGGCGGAGGTGCATCAGCATGTGGCGGGGTTGCACCGGGCGGCACTGGGATCGAGCGCGGCGGCGGCGGCGTTGTTTGGGGCGGCCTTCTTTTCGTTCTACTATTTTGCGCTGCTGGCTTGGCTGCAGGGCGGCCATCCAGATCCGTTGGGTTTGTTCCGCAAGCTTCTGGCGCAGCATATGGAGAAGCGGTGATGGGATCGGTTTTGTTTCAGAGTGACCAAGATCGGGAGCGGATGCGGCAGGCGAGCGGTTGGTTTCTGGCGCAGGTACCGGGGGTGGTGGAGGCGCGGTATGTGGAGACTCGATGGGGGAGGACACGGGTGCTGGTAACCGGGCCGGAGGAGGGCCCTCCGCTGGTTGTGTTGCATGGGGCGATGGCGTCGGCGTCGCATGTGCTGCCGGAGTTGGGTCCTTTGCGGTCCTTTGCTGGATTGCTGCCGGGTTTATGCATTGGATGTGGTGGGGCAATCGCCGTGGAGCGAGGATCGGAGGCTGGACGATTGTGGCGGGTGGTTGGGGGAGGTGACGACGGTGTTGGGGTTGCCGCGATTTGCGTTGGGGGGGGAGAGTTGGGGAGGGCGGGTGGCGCTGCGGGCGGCGTTGAGCGTGGCGGAGCGGTTGACGCATTTGGTGCTGGTGGTGCCGGTGGGGGTGGTGACGGGGCCAGTCTGGACGGGGTTGCGCGATGGCGCTTGGCCGGTGATGTCGTACCGGTGGTGGCCGACGGGGGAGCGATTGGAGAGGATCCTGGCGACGCAGTTCACGACGCGGCACGGAGAGTGGGAGCGATATCTGGGGGAGGCGTTGCTGGCTTATCGGCTGGACTTCAAAGTGCCGCGGTTGGGGAGGGGCGATGGGTGGGAGCGGATTGCGTGCCCGGTGTTGGCGTTTGGGGCGGAGTTGGACGTTCATGCGCCGGGGGAGGCTCTGCTGGGGCGGTTGCGGGAGTGGTTTCCCCAGGCGGAGGCGGAACTGTTGCGGGGCTCGAAACACTGCCCTCCGTTGACGGCGGAGTTCCGGGAGTTTCTTGGGGGGAGAATTCTTCGGTTTCTAGACGCAACGTGGGAGGGAGAGCACCGATAACGAGGGCGTAACCAAGGAGAAAGCAAACATGGGACCTGTAGGATCAACAACCTCGAAATTGGCTGCGGCGGTAATCGACGCGGCACCGGACCTCGCCAAGGGCGCGGGTGGCCCGCTGGTAAAGGCCGTCCAGGAACAACTGGTTAACGCCGGTGAAAAATTGAAGGTCGACGGGGATTTCGGAGACGAAACGACCGCCGCCGTGAAAAGCTTTCAAGCCAAGAATGGCCTTAAGGTGGACGGTAAAGTTGGGGATGAGACCCTTACGGCGCTGTTGGGGGTCAAAGGAGCTGGGACCGGAGAGAAACCGGTAGCGAAATTCGACCTGACGAAAGAGTTGGCGAGCCCTGACTCCGAACTCTCGGTTGCGATCGGGATGGCGGAAGGGACGCGGACCGCGGACGGAGGAAAGACCCCAGCCTACGCGGGGCACCAGGATCCCGGCAACAAGGCGAATAATAAGGGAACGTTTTCCTATCAGGGTGAGTCGAAGAACGCGCGTGAGGCGGACCAGAAGCAGCTCGAAAGTATGCGGAAGTTTCGTCCTCAATACGAGGAGGCCTGCCGGAAGGCGGGAATTGATCCGGGCAACAAGCTCGTAGCGGCCGCTTGTTTCGACCTCTACAATCAGGCTCCGGAAGCGGCAACGGGGAAGGGCGGATTGTTGGAGCAACTGCCGGCGCTGGCGAAAAAGGGGCTAACCGAAGAGAACTTCGCGAAGGCGCGGAAGGAATCCTTTTTCGATCCCGCCACCGGAAAGTACGATACGACATTCGGGTCGATTAAGGAGTTGGGGCAAGATCAGGCGCGCCGGATGTCTGTCCTCGCGGGTAAGGTTGGGGGTGGTGAGCCTACCGTGGCCGCTCCGAAGTCTAGCGCTCCAGTGCCTGCCCACAAACGGCCCGAGGAGATGGAAAAGTTTCGCAATCAGTACGAAGTGGCGTGTAGGAAGGCGGGAATTGATCCAAACGATAAACTGGTCAAGGCTACTTGCTACGACTTCTACGACAAGTATCCAAAGGCCACTACGGCTGACGGCGGTCTCCTCAGCAAGCTGCCGCGGGTGGCAAGCCAAGGGGTCAATGCGGCGAGCTTGACGCGCGCGCGGTTGGATGCTCTTGCTGGTGGAGAGGAGAATTGGCGGTCGGACCATGATCTACTGACCGGCCAGGACCGGGAGATGAAGGGAGTTCTGGACAAGCTTCGGCGCGACGAGACAGTTGGTGCCCCACTACGGGAATATACTCCGGCCTCCGCGGGCAAGATCGGTTTCGGTTCCCAGGGTCCGGAGGTTCTGCAACTGAAGAAAGATTTGAAGGCGGCTGGATTTTACAACGGCGCACTGAACGACAAGATGGGCAACGATGGGATTGCGGCGCTCGAAAAGGCGAAGGCGCAATTGGGATTGGGCGGGCCGAAAGATATTGCCGGTCCGGAGACCTTGAAGGCGATTTCGCAGAGCACCGAGTTTCCGACCTTGCATGTTCCCGTGAACTTTCTTTCGCAGCTTTCAAAGGGGAGCCCGCGGGCGAAATCGTCTGATTGTGACAATGCCTGCCAGGAGATGATGGAGACGGCGCCAAATCCGGCGAATCGAGTAACGCCGCGCGACGGAAACGACAATGTGATCCAATGTGGCGGCGGAAATCTGAAAGGAACGAAGGCCGCTTCGGACTATCTGTTCGACCAGTTGAAAGCCGGCAAGCCGGTGATGATCGGGGTGGACTACAAAGAAGGCACGGGAAAGAGCAATGTGAACGATATCGATCACTACCTCGTAGTTACTGGGTCGGGCGTGGACAAGCAAGGAAGACAGTACCTGACCTTCCTTGATCCCCAACAGCCGAACGCCAGACTCGGCAGCGATTCGAATACCGCAAATCGCCTTTATAAAGAGGGTAACGAGTACAAGCAGCACGACGTGCGGCCGGGCGAAGTTCCGTACACGTTGCGTGGGGTTGTGCGTAACAAATAGGGCGACGTAGAATCTTCTATACACAGAGGAGATTTGCGATGCGAACCTTACGGTATCTGGTTCTGGTTGTTTCGACGTTGCTGCCGGTGGCGGCGCAAGACTCATCCCCGCGTAAGCTCATCACTTCCGTTGAGGGCAAAGATTTGTTCGTGGCGTACTGCGCTTCGTGCGACGGCATGGCCGGTCGCGGGGATGGCCCGGTATCGTCGGCGTTGCAGACGAAGATCCCCGATCTGGCCACGCTGGCGGCGCGGCGCGGCGGCAAGTTCCCGGGGGCCGATCTAGAGAAGATGATTATGAGCGAGACGGCCAGCCAGGCGGCACACGGGACGCGGGAGATGCCCGTGTGGGGGCCGGTCTTCCGGCGGGTGGAGGACGATAAGGACCTCGGCCTGGTAAGGGTTCGGCGACTGGTGGAGTACGTCCAGACGCTGTCAAAAACTAAGCGGTGACGGGCTGGGCCTTGGCGAGGAAGGCGGGGTCAATCTCGATGCCGAGGCCAGGGCCGGTAGGAACGGTGAGCAAGCCTTTTTCGCTTCTGAGCGAACTGGTGGCGGAGTGCACGGGCAGGGTGTCGCCCTCGCCCTTATACTCCTGATGGGCACCGGCATTTGCGATGCACCCAGCGAAGTGGGCGACGTAGAGAAAGCCGAGGCCGCCATCCGACATATGGGGCGTGCATTCGAGCCCGGCGGCGGCGGCCATGCGGGCCACCTTCATCGAACGGATGAGGCCGCCGAAATAGAGCAGGTCGGGTTGGATGACGCGGGCGATGCCTTGCTCAATGATGCGACGAAAGCCACGGAGACTGGCTTCCTCCTCGCCGAGGGCGATGCGAATCTTCAGCGCGGCGGCGATTTGTTTGGTCTCGTCGTAGTAGTCGAAGGGGACGGGTTCTTCGAAGAAGGCCAGTTTGTACTCTTCCATGACCTTGCCGATGCGAATGGCCAGGGGGACGTCATAGGAGCCATTGCCGTCGGCGTAGATCGAGAAATTGGGACCGAATGTTTTGCGGGTGAGGGGGATGAGGGCCAAGTCGCGACGGGTTGAGTCGGCGTTGAAGCTCATACGGGCGCCTAGCCGGAATTTGATGGCGGTCGCACCGGTTTCGGCAACGACTTTTTGTAGGTAGGCGATTTCGTCTTCGGGGGAGTTGCCGCGATGGCCGCTGGCGCGATAGACCGGGATCGGTTGGTGACGCGGCGTCCCGATCAGCGACCCGATGGATTGGCCGGATACTTTGCCGAGGAGGTCGAGAATCGCAATTTCGACGACGGCGACACTGACCCAGAAGGGCAGACCTTGCCACTTGTAGTTGGAGCTGGCGAGGTAGACGTCTTCGAGGAGCGACTCCAGATTTCGCGCATCTTTCCCGACGAACGATGGGGCAACCTTCTTGAGCAAGATTGGGTAGGCCACACTCATCACGCTGCTATGGGCGTCGGCGTAGCCGGTGACTCCGGAGGTGGAGCGGACGCGGACGATGAAGCTTTTGCCGTTGCGCAGCAGTTCTACGGAGGCGATCTTGACGGGCTCTTTCACCAGATCCTGCTTCAGGACCGGGCCGGACATGGCAGCGGCTAGCTTGGGGCCCAACGCGGGAGCGGCGGCGAAGGCGGAGGCGGGAACGGAGAGGAGGGATCGGCGGGTGAAGTTCATGAAGGCAAGTTCATTTGGGTAAAACCAGGCCCAGGAGGCGGCAATCTTCGGCCACCATTTCGCGGACGAGAAGGGCAAAGTCAGTCGTCGCTTCCCAGCCGAGGACCCGCTTCGCCTTGGAAGGGTTACCGCAGAGGGGGATCTTTTCGGCGGGCCGGTAGTAGTCCTGATCGACGACGACGAACTTCCGCCAATCGAGTCCGACGCTGGAGAAGGCGATTTCGACGAACTGCTGGACGGAGTGGAGACGACCGGTAGCAATGACGAAGTCGTCGGCTTTTTCCTGCTGCAGCATGAGCCACATGGCTTCGACGTATTGGCGGGCATCGCCCCAATCGCGGAGAGGTTCTAAATTGCCCAGACGCAACTCGGTAGCTTTTCCCGCCAGGATGCGGGCGACGGTGTTGGTGATCTTGCGGGTGACGAACTCGTAGCCGCGGCGGGGCGATTCGTGGTTGAACAGCATGCCACTGGCGGTATACATGCCGTACCGTTCGCGGTAGTTACGGGTGAGTTCGAAGCCCGCCACTTTGCTGATGCCGTAGATCGAACGGGGACGAAAGCGCGTTGATTCGTCCTGGGGCGAGGCTTCGGCGGCGCCGAACATTTCGGAGGTGCCGGCGAAGTAGAAGCGGCACTGCGGCGCGAGGTCCTTCAGCGAGGCCAGGAGATAGTGGGTGCCGTTGATGTTAGTCGTGAGGGTGGAAAACTCGTCGTCGAACTCGTAGCTGACGAAGCTGGCGGCGGCGAGGTGGTAGCATTCATCGGGGCGGATTTTGACGATCGCCTGGTAGAGCGCGGCGTAGCTTTCGAGGGAAGCCGGATGGAGCTTGATCTGGTCGCGGAAGCTGAGCACTCTTTCCAGTCGACGTTCCGGGGCTTCGAGCCCGACGCGTCGCACGAGGCCGTGGACCTCATACCCCTTGCGGAGCAGCAGTTCGGCTAAATAGGAGCCGTCTTGTCCATTGACGCCCGTGATAAGGGCTCGCTTAGTTGGCATTATCTGATGTGGATACCGATTCGCCGAGCGATCCAGGTGCTATTCCATCGGCGAACAAAGGCATCTCGGCTCATGATACTGCACCATTCGCGCCAGTAGCGAACCGGGTGCCGCCAATTGCAGACGGTTCCCAGAACCAGACTAAAGGCGAACTTAGTGAAGGAGGGCCGTAACGGGTCAAAAAACTGATCCCGACCATCCACCAAATAGGAGCAATAGCCATGGATCCATTGGAACGGCACGTAACCCAGATGGCGACGCACGCAGGCGATTGCTTCGCGGAAGACGGTGCGGCGGCCGCTGAGCGTCTTGTTATCGAGATGCATGCGCGAATTCGCCAGGAGGGCATCGATGCGAGATAACTGATGACGGCGGGCGAGACGGAGCCAAAGGTCGTAGTCGAAGGCCGAATGCAAGAGGGGATCGAAACCACCGACTTCTCGAATGGCCTTCGTACGGACGAAGCAGGTCGGTTGGCAGATAAAGCACTCCCGGCCGAGATCCTCGGGCTGGAAGGACTTGGTGGGGTAACTGCCGATGAAGTCGCCTTTGTCGGAGATCCAGTAGGCGTTGCCGTAGACGCCTGCCAGGTCGGGCCGATCGCTGAGGTGGGAGACGGCGGTTCGGATCGCGCCGGGGAAATAGGTATCGTCAGCGTTCAAATACGCGAAGATGGTGCCTTTCGCCATGGCAAAGCCTTTGGCGATCGCGTCGGAGGCACCGGCGTCGGGCTCCGAAATGAACCGAAAGCGCCCGGGGTAGAGCGCGGAGTAATGTTCCAGAATTTCACAAGTTCTGTCGGTGGAGCCGCCATCGAGAACAATGTATTCGAAATTCGGATAGTCCTGCTGAACGACGCTCTCGATGGTTTCCACGAGAAATCTCTCCGCGTTGAGACACGGAGTAATTATCGTAACGGCGAGGGATTCAGGAGTCATCTGAGATTGGCTAGCTGCGGACTCCGGAGATTAGCACCTCTGAGTGTAGCATCGAAGTAAAACGTTTCGAGGGGACGGTTGACACCGGCGAATGACGGTCCTATCCTGAAGGTGCGATGCAACTCAGTTTCAACAAGGGCGGCGGCGAGACGTTGGCGCAATTGCGAACCGGCGATCGGGCTTACCTGCATCGATTGGACCTCCCCGAGGAGATGTCGCAGCGTTTGATGGAGTTGGGCTTCTTGCCGGGCACAATCGTGGTTGCGGCGGGAAGTGCTCCGGGTGGCGATCCGCGGATTTTTCGGGTAGACGGTTCTGACATTGCGTTGCGGCGGGACACTGCCAGCCGGTTGTACATTTCGGCGGAGCCACTGTCGGAAGCGGAACTGATATGAGCGATAGCGGGAGCTGCCACGGGGCCGCACCGCAAACCGTACCCCGCAAGGCAGGCCACTATGTTGCGTTGGTTGGTCCACCGAACGCGGGCAAATCGACCTTGTTCAATCGGCTTACGGGACTGCGGCAGAAGGTGGCTAATTTCCCCGGGGTGACCGTTGAACACCATGTGGGGCGGGTGCGCGACGAGAGCGGTCGGGATCTGTTTGTTGTGGATCTTCCTGGCATCTACAGCATGACGCCTCGCTCAGAGGATGAAAAAGTCACGCATGATGTACTCGTTGGGGCGAACGCCTCCTTGGGAAAGCCCGACGCGATTATTTTAATCCTCGACTCGACGAACCTGCAGCGGCACCTGGTGCTGGCGGCACCGGTGCTGGCCCTGGGAATGCCCACGTTGGTGGTTCTGAATATGGCCGACGATCTAGCGGCCCGGGGCGGGAGCGTGGATCCCGCCGCCCTGGCGAAAGAGATTGGAGCGCCGGTGGCTTTGATTTCCGCCAGCACCGGGGAGGGCGTTGAACGCGTCACTCACTTTCTGCGTGGTACCGGCGCGCGACCGACTGCACCCGAGCCCAAATTTGTATTTCCGATTTTGCAGACTCTTCCAGCGCGGCGTCGATGGGCGGGGCGGGTGGGTTTGCAAGCCGGCTACACGGCTCCGGCGCCACCGGAGTGGACCCGTCGACTCGACCGAGTTTTTCTCCATCCCATTGCCGGTCCTTTGATCTTCCTTGTCGTCGTGCTCGGGGTGTTCCAGGGCATCTTCACCGGGGCGCAGCCAATGATGGATGGGGTAGAGCAACTGATCAATTGGTCCGGCGGGCTGCTGGGATCGTATCTGCCGGAAGGGGTCTTCCGCAGTCTCTTGGTCGAGGGCATATGGGGTGGGGTGGGCAGTGTGGTGGTATTCCTGCCGCAGATTCTGCTGCTGTTCCTCTTTATCGGGATCTTGGAAGACTCCGGCTACCTGGCCAGGGCCGCGGTGATTGCGGATCGGACAATGGCCCGGGTGGGGCTGCAGGGCAAGGCGTTTATTCCGCTTCTTTCGGCCTATGCTTGCGCAGTGCCGGCGATCATGGCGACGCGGACTATTGAAGACAAGCGCGATCGATTGGCGACGGTGTTGATTGCGCCGTTCATGACGTGTTCAGCTCGATTGCCGATCTATACCCTGCTGATTGCGGCTTTCGTGCCGAATACCCCGCTGCTGGGGCAGTTTCTGGGCCTACAGGCGGCCGTGTTGCTGGGTCTTTACGTCCTGGGTTTCGTAGCCGCGGTGGGCACGGCGTTGCTGCTCCGGTCGAGTGTTTTGCGGCATGCGAAGACGATGTTCGTGATGGAGCTGCCGCCCTATCGCCGACCATCCGTGCAGACGCTGCTGCTTCGGCTGCTGGACCGCGCGGTGATTTTCTTACAGCGGGCGGGGACGGTGATCCTGCTGGTTTCGGTAGGGCTTTGGATTCTGGCGCATTTGCCGTATGAAAACGGAAAGCCGCCGGCGATTGAACAGAGCATCGCGGGCCGGATCGGCCGGGCGGTGGAGCCGGTGATTCTGCCGTTGGGTTTTAACTGGAAGATTGGAATTGGTTTGATCACCTCCCTCGCGGCGCGGGAAGTGATCGTGGGGACCCTCGGTACGATCTATGGGATCGAGAATGCGGACAAGGACTCTCCCCCTTTGATTGAGTCTTTGCGGAAGGATCTGACGCCGGGTGGCGCGTACGCGCTGATGATCTTCTTTGCGTTCGCCATGCAGTGCTTTTCGACGGTCGCGATCGTTCGGCGGGAGCTAGGAAGCTGGGCTTGGCCGGCGGTGCAGTTCGCCTATATGGGTTTTCTTGCGTACTTCGGGGCATTGCTTACGAACCAGGTTTGGATCGCGTTCCGCTAGTACTGGCGTCCGCTTGGGGTGCAAGTGTATGAAAGAAAAACGTTTATGCCAAGCATGAGTCTGCGGTACTGTTTGCTCGGCCCGTTCCAGCAGATCATTTGTTATGTAACCGACTAGCCTGTAGTCCCATTTGGCTCGCGGGATACCCTTGTCACTCTCAGAGGCAGGAACCCCCAATGCGTATCACCTCACTTTTGTTACTTGCTGCTTCGCTGACCGTCCCGGCTTTCTCCCTTCCAACGTTCCCGTTGGTGTTCACTGATCCGCTCGCTTCCGCGGACCCGGCCGACGTGATTGGCGACCCGAACTTTTTCGACATCGCATCGCTGACTTTCGCTTCGTTCAACTCGGGCACCAAGCGGTTTACGGTGGAAATCCTTTTCAACTACGGCGGCGGCACTTCGCTGAATGAGTTCTCTGTCGGTGGCGCGTTCAACGCGCTCAACGTCGGCGAGCTGTTGTTCTCGAATGGCGGCTTCAACTACGCGGTCCAGTTGCGATCCCGCGGTGGACTGACGGCCGGTAACCTCTACCAAGTGACTGGCACGCAAACGGCAAAGCAGGTTCTGGGTCTCGGCAGCGACCAGGACGGCAACTATCGGCCCAACCAAGCGGTTTGGGGCAACACGACCAGTGCGACGTTGATCGGCACGGGCACGTCGACGGTGGTTTCCACCGGCGGCCCGACCAATCTGAAGGTGACGCTGGATTTTGCGGCGAACAATGCCTTCATCAACGGTTTCGATTCTTCCAGCTTCGCCTTCTCGGCGGCGACATGCGGAAACGATGTGATCACCGGAAACGTCCCGGAGTCGGGCACCTGGGCGCTGATGGGTGCGGGGCTGATCGGGCTAGGGATGATTCGTCGCCGGAATGTTGTGTAGTTAGAGGGAAGGTAAGTGTTACCCTGAGGGTTTGGAGCCATTCCTGGCTTCAGACCCTTACTTCCTCTTATGCGCAACGTAGTCATCATCGGTTCGGGCTGTGCCGGAAATACAGCCGCTGTTTATTCTGCTCGCGCTTCGCTCTCGCCACTGGTTGTCTCTGGCCACGAACCCGGCGGACAACTCTCGATCACGTCTGAAGTGGAAAACTTTCCCGGCTTTCCGGATGGCGTGATGGGCCCGCAGCTTGTCGAAAACATGAAACTGCAGGCCATTCGCTTCGGCGCCGAGTTCATCAATGGAACGGTGGAAGACTGCGATCTTTCGCAACGGCCCTTTAAGCTGAAGATCGACGGCGAGTGGATCGAGACGCGGACTTTGATTGTGGCCTCGGGTGCCTCGGCGCGTTGGTTGGGCTTGCCGAATGAGTACAAGCTGATTGGGCATGGCGTCAGCTCCTGCGCCACCTGCGATGGGTTCTTCTATCGCGAGAAAGAGATCATGGTGATCGGCGGCGGAGACACGGCGATGGAAGAGGCCAATTTTCTCACGCGGTTCGGCAGACGGGTGACCCTGGTCCATCGGCGCGAAGAGTTTCGAGCGTCGAAAATCATGGTGGACCGCACGCGGGCCAACCCGAAGATCGAAATTCTGACCAATACGGTCGTCGACGATGTTTACGACGTGGAAAAGGGTTTTGTCACTGGGGCCAAATTGCGGAATCTGGTTACCGGCGAGACGTGGGACCGGCCCGTGGACGGCTTCTTCGTCGCGATCGGGCACATCCCGAATACGAAGTTCCTGCGTGGCCAACTGGATACGGACGAGGAAGGCTACCTGCTCTCCCACGGAGGAGCCCGGACCAAAATCGCTGGCGTCTATCATGCCGGCGACGTGCAGGACCGAGTCTATCGGCAGGCCGTCACCGCCGCCGGGGCTGGCTGCATGGCGGCGATTGAAGCCGAACGATTTCTAGAAGCCGAAGGCCACTAGTTCGACATTCGAGCGCGCTTGAAGGGGTCCTTCAGGAACTTAGCGGCCTCTTCCTGCGCATTCTGGGTATTGTCTTTCGTCCGAATGGCGAGGTTGTATTCGTTTACGGCCCGCTCGCGCTGGCCGGTGATGTCGAAGATTTTCCCGAGGTTGATGTGGCCCCACACCTCGGTCCACTTCGGCTCCAAGTCGCCGTTGAGCGACTCGCGGAACTCGTTCGCCGAAGACTGGTAGTTGTTCTGGAGGAAAAACACCTCTCCCACTCGATAGTGGGCCAATGAGCTATTGCGCGCCACTTCGAGAGCCTTGGTGTACTCCTTGAGGGCCTCGCCGTACTCCCCGATTTCGGCGAACATCTCGCCCTTGCGGATGGAGACAGCAACGCGCATCGTTCGGCTCATGCGCAGGAGCCGATTGTTCACGTCGATCTCGACACGCTTGGGCTTGCCGAAGGTTTCGACGAGAAACTCCGAGGAGGTGCCGGAGACGTCGACAACTTTTTCTTCGGGGTTTCCTTCGGTCTCGATCTTAAGCGTGACGGGCATGCGGAAGGTGTCCAGATCCTGCGTGATCTTTCCCATCACGCGGAAACCCTTTTTCGTGCGGTAGACGGTGTATTCGAGCTTGAACTCGGGAGCCCCGCTTGATTCAATCCACTGGATGAAGAAGTAGCCGAGGTCCTGGCCGGCTAACTGGCTGGCGACGTCCTTGACGTTTTCGGTGGAGACGCTACGGCCAGCGAACTTATCCGGGACGATTTTCAGGAACTCTTTGAATTTATCCTCGCCGAGGACACTGCGAAGCATGTGATAAACGGCGGCGCCTTTCCCTGCCGTGGTGGCCCAGTATTCGGGAGAGTAATCTTCAAAGCGGGCGGACTGAATCAACGGGGGATTGTCGACGGTCATGGCCTCGACGTAGGTGTCGCGAACCTCGCCTTCGAGGGCGCCGGGCCCTTGGGACTGTTCCACCCAGAGCAGTTCCGCGTAGCGAGCCATTCCGTTGGTGATCCAGAGATGGTTTCGGGAGACCGGGGAGATTTGTAGGCCCCACCATTGGCGGGATAACTGGTTCACGAGAAGCCGGGGGTTTGCTTGACTGCCAATGGCCCTGGGGTTGAGGAACAAGACGCCCGGAGCGGCATAGCCATTGGGAGCGCCATCCTCAGTCTCGACTAGGCCGATGGACGCATTGGGGGCCAAGCCGAAGTTTCCCGCCAAAAACGAGAGTACTTTACCGGTCTCCTCGCCCCAGCTTTCGGCTGCCTTCGCGGACTCTCCGCGAAAATACGTCAGCGCGGTGACACCCTGGGAAGAGACCGTCTTGGGGTCGCCCTGGACGACTGCGATGGACCCGGCAAGGGACGGTTTGGCAAAAGTAAAGGTGGTCGCCTTCTTGCCGGAGGGCGCGGTGGCCGAGGCCTCCATGCCGCCGCCGATCACTTTGTAGTCCTCGGGGACGGTGATGGTGAATTCGGAAGTGTAACGATCAGCGGTGTATTCGTTCACCGGGAACCAGCGGGCCGGGTAGAGCAGGAAGGCATATTCCGGCTTGATGGCGGCGAACTTGACTCCATAGACGGGAGACTCCTCCTGCCCACTGAGGCGGCCTTCGTAGGTGACGACGACCTCCTGGTCAGAGCCCTTTGGCAGGGTGTCCGGAAAGGCGATGCGGAGTTGGAAGTCCTGCTGGTTGCGAGTCGGTGTGAGGGGGGCGCCCTTGCCGTCCGTCACGGACTTAACGGTGAGGCTGTTGTGGAGGTCGAAGCTAATGGCGGTGAGCCGGTCGTCCACCGGTTGGAAGCGAATTCGCGCCGTGGCGGCCAGCGTTTGGGTGCGCGGGTTGACATCCGCGTTGATCTGGTAACTGACAACGTCGATCCGGGAGCGGCTGCGGGCCTCCTGACCGGAGAGCAGGCTGGCGAACAAGGTGGCGGTGAGAACGATCCCAAGATTTTTCATGAACAGGCTTCCTTCCAGTATCAATCTTCCTTCAGATAGCGGCTTACGAGGAGTCTGGCCGCTTCGGCAAGGGGGTCGCTATCCCGACGAAGGGAGTCGCGAATTGTGGCTAGGTCTGCGCGCATCTGCGCGAGCGCGGCGGGGTTGTTGAGTAAATCGAGGGCGGCTTGAGCGAGGTTGAACCCGGTAAACTCGCTCTGCATGAGCTCGGGTACAACTTTTCGTTCCGCTACCAGATTTACCATGGTGTAAAACGGTACGGACACTAACAATTTACCTAACCGCCAGCTGATCTCAGTGACCTTGTAGAAAGTTACCATTGCCGTCCCCAGCAACGCTGCTTCCATTGTCACCGTACCGCTCGCGGCAAGGGCGAGGTTAGCATGGGCGATTGCATCCCACGCTTCCCCCTCTACGACTTGGATGGATAGCGCGGAAATGCGTTCCCGAAAAGTTGTAAACGAACTGCCGCCGCGCTCTAAAAAACCAATCGGCGTGGCCCAGACGAACTGCGTATGCCCATGAGAACGAAGGATCTCAACGGCGTCAAGGACCGCGGGAAGGTGACGTCGGGCCTCGCCTAGGCGGCTGCCGGGCAGCAGCGTAATGAAGGGCTTCGATTCGTCGAGTCCATTCCGGGCGCAGAATTCGGCCCTGCTGAAGCGGGGCGCGGCGCTCCACGCCAACGGATGGCCGATAAAATCGACCGAGATACCGCGGGAGGCGAACCAGGCTTTTTCAAAAGGGAAGATGGATAGGACGCTGGCGAGATCTCGTCGCATCTGCCGCACCCGCCCGGAACGCCAGGCCCACACTTGGGGCGCCACCAGGTAGACGACCGGAATGCCGAGGGGCTTCAGCTTCCGGGCGACCCGCAGGTTGAAGTCAGGACTGTCGGTCAGGATCGCAAGCTGGGGCTGGCGTTCCCGAGCCGCGGCGATCAGCTTTCGGAACTCGCCGTAGATCCGCGGGATGTGGGCCAAAACCTCGACTAAGCCCACGACGGCTAACGCTTCGGCATCCACGACGGACTCGACACCCACGGCCCGCATTTTGGGTCCGGCGCAACCGAAGAACCGCGCATCGGGCATCAACTTCCGCAACTCCACGACGAGACGGGAGGCATACATGTCGCCCGAGGCCTCGCCGGCCGACATAAGGATGTTTACAGAAGGCAAAATCCCAGTCTAGCGCGACGCTCTGTTACACTGGAGATTCTGTCGATGCCGTCTCCCTCCGACCTGGCCAAAGAAATTGTGGCCAAACTTCACCTGGGTGAATTCGCTGATCGCTTCCGTGGGGAATCTATCCCGCTGGGAGAGACCTTTAGCTACTTCGTAGCCGCTGCCCCTATTGCCGAAGAGGATATGAAGGAATATCTGGAAGAACCCGCCGAGGCTCTCCCGGACGTCATTCGCGCTGCGCTGCCCAAACTCTTGATTTTGCTCGTACCGTTTCTCGAACGTCCTGCGGCGAGTGGTAAACATAAGGCGGGTCGGCAGAGCTTTCTGCCACAAGATTCGTTGATTGTGATGGACCAGCCGGACGAGAAGACGCGGTTGACTCTTGCTTACGTGCCGTCTCCTGGCGCTGGGGAACCGGGGATCCTGGCTTTCGCGGTGAAAGAGATTGATATGAGCGAGTATCATTTTCACCTCTTTAACGCCCTGGCGCGCGCGGCATTCGACCGCCTCCCTGAATCCGCCTTCGCTGGATTCATGGAACTTTTGCGTGCGGAATTGAAAGCCAGAGTGCATGGCGAGGTCGACCAACTGAGTTGGACCGCCAAGCAAAACCTTTTGAACAAGCAGGCTTCGTTCCGGGGTGAGACCAAGCTGTTCCGTGAGTACGCTCGGGAATCGTTCTTCGACACCTTGACGCTTTACCTTCATGGGCTCTGTTGTGACATCGATGTTGAGCCTGGTCCACGGCAGATCGCGAGCCGCCACCTGCGGAAACGGCTGGAATACATGCGCAGCCAGTTTGCTCCACCGGAAGGCTACGCGGTATTCCCTGAAGAGCTTAAGAATTAACTGATCTCCCGCGTTCTCGCTTTGCCGACGATAGAAAGATCGTGCGAATGCTGGGTATGTTCTGCGTCACGATGGCTCTATGGGGAGCGCCCGCGATCAAGGTAGCGCCGGCTGGGCTCACCTTCTCATTTGTGCAAGGTGCAGGGGCGTCGACCGCCGTCCAAACGATCTCGGTGGCCGCCGTTGCCAACGGACAGGTCATTCCGTTCGTGATCAGCGCACCGTGGAGCCAATGGCTGACGGTCACACCGGGTAACGGGCGGACGACGCTGGTTGTGCGGGTCTTCGTAAATAGCACGTCACTCTTGCCGGGGACCTATTCCGAACGGTTGACGATTGTCCCAACGGAGGGCACGAATCTTGAACCAGTCGTGGTTCCGATCACTCTCACGATTACGGCTCCTCCGTCCGACGTGGTGCTCGCCCCAACGACGCTGGAGTTCGTCTCGCGGTTGGGTTATGACACCGACGGAATCAGCCAGCCATTCTACTTGGGGACTGGTGGCGGCCTGCAGTCGTTTAGCCTTTCGACAAAAGGGACCGATTGGCTGACGGCCAACCCGACGACCGGAAACGTCTTCCCGGGGTTCCGAACGTCCCTGCAGGCGATCGCCAATCCGAGTGGCCTCGCCCCAGGAACGTACAAGGGCTCGATTACCGTCAACGTTCCGACGGCGGTCACCAAGACGACCACGTTGAATGTGACTCTGACGGTAGAGCCAGGAGAGCCAGAGGTAACCTCAGTCTGGCCGGCCAGTTTGCCCGCCCAATCTCCCACGAGTATTCTGACCGTACGCGGAGCGCGTTTCTTCCCGGCCACGGTCGCGCGAATCCACGGCGTGGCTGTCACGACCAGGGTATTGGGAGATCGCCTTTTGGAGATTACCGTGCCGGCGGCGATGATGACGGTCTCACGTGTACTTCCGATTGCGGTGACCAACCCGGGTGCCGGTGGCGGGACTGCCACCGCCGGCCTTGTGGTGACGATGGCCGGCCCAATCATCCGAGGCATTGGCAACGCCGCCTCCCAACAGCCTGCCGCCGCACCAGGATCGTTGCTGGTTCTTTACGGGCAGGGCCTGGGACCGGACATTCTTGCATCCTTTGATCCCTGGCTCACCCGACTGCCGATGGAACTCAGCGGGGTGACGGTATCCTTCCAAGGGGAGCCCGCACCCGTCCTATACGCGGGCAAAGACCAAATCTGTGTGACCGTACCGTACGGATTAGAGCCGAACCGACCTTATATGATCCAAGCGAGCGTCGGGGGGCTACGATCCAATCCATGGCCCGTGTTAATCACGGCTACGGCGCCGAGCCTATTCACCACTTCCGGAACGGGGGCGGGCGCGGTGGCCGCTTACGGCTTTGACGAAGTGAAAGGCGAATACTTTCTGGTTTCGGACACGGCTCCAGCTCTTAGAGGGGGATTTGTTGTCATTTATGGAACGGGCGAGGGGCGCCCCCCGTTTCCATTGGTTCCAGAGGGGCTTGATGGATTGATCGCGGATCGTCCCAGTCCGCAGAACAGCCTCGTCTCGATTACGATGGGCGGCGCGGCGGCGGAAGTTCTGTACGCGGGCACCAGTCCGGGCCTGGTGGTGGGCATCATACAGATCACGGTAAAGATTCCGATGTCCGTGGTTCCGGGCAAATCGGTACCTCTGGGCATTCGGATCGGGAATTTGACCGGCCCGGCTGGGCCCACGATGAACATCAAATAACCGGTGCGGGAAAACTACGCAATGGCTTCGATGTCGAGCAGTTGCCACGCCAGGCGTCGTCGGTCGGGGCCCAGCCCTTGTTCTTCGGGTACGACATACTTCTCCGCATCGATCCGCAGCACGGAAGCGCGGCCTAGCGTTAAGGGAACCGGGATGCTAAATTCCCCGAACGACGGACTCCCCTTCCCGGCCAGTCGGCCGTCGACGTAAATCCGGAGTTCCTGATCCTGCAGCGGAACTGCCCATCCGGGCAAAGTGCCGTGGATCACAGCCGAGCGAGCATACTCGGGCAGCATCCAGTGGAGCCGGGGTGACACCCATTGATCGGCATACAAACCCTGGGATCGGAAGTAGACGTCGTCGATCTTGGCCCTGCAAACGTGTACAAAACGCTTGGCGACGTAGGCCCCTAGCGGGCCAGGCAGGCAGCGCTGGATCCGGGTGGACCAAACTTTGTCATAGGTGTCCAGTCCGTAGAACCACCAACCGGGCGGACGCTTCTGCCCGCTTTGCTTCTCCAGAAGCGCGGCAAGTTCACGGAATCGTTTCTGCCCGCCGGCGAAGGACTTGGCGGCCTCATACTCCCGGATGCACCCAAACGTCTCGGGCACGTAGGCTAGACCATACCGCTTGCCGAGCTTGACCAAAAGGTCCCAGTCCATTCCAAAATGAAGAGACTCATCCGCCCAACCGACCGCTTCGACGCAATCCCGTCGAAAGAAAACGGACTGCTGCAAGACGTAGTCCAAGACGAACGTTAGCTTCCAAAGGTTGAATGGTTCAGTGAAGGGAAACTGCTGCCGAACGTTGCCGTCGTAGTCAATCTGAAAGCCCTCGCCGTAAATTGCCCCGACTCGGGGATTGGCTTCACAGCCGGCGACACCCTTGCTGATCGCGCCCGGCAGGTAAACGTCATCCGAGTTCAACCAGGCCACAATGCTTCCTTTCGCGGCCTGGAAACCCTTATTGATGGCGTGTGTCTGGCCTCGATCTTTTTCCGAGATGAAGGTTAAGCGACTGCTATATTCGCTCGCCACGGCCGCGGTGCTGTCCGTCGAGCCGCCATCCATGATCACGTACTCGACGTTCGGATAGTCCTGGCTCAAAACGCTTTCAATCGTCGCTCGAATGAAATGACCCTGGTTGAAGGACGGCGTTACGATGGTAACGAGAGGTTTGCTCACACCTTCGATCCCGTCGTTTGGAACTGGACCGTATCAACCACACAGCCAAGTTGCCGATAGTCGCCGTTGGCCTTGGGGCGCCAGGTACGGCTGGTCTCGAAGCTCATTCTGCAAACCTTGCCGGATAGCTCAGGAGGAACCGCAGCGACAAAGGCGTAGTCCCCGGAAGAGGACAGTTCCTGGCGGTGCACTACTTTGCCTTCCAGCTTGATGGTGAGCGCAATTGGCCCGATGGGCGCCCAGTGCTTGCCCGACACCGCGACACTCGTTGTTTCGGGGGGAATGGATTGCTCCGATTGCCAAACCGCGGAGATCCAGCCGTCTTCCCATCTCCCCGTAAATTTTTTCCCAAACCCAGTCATCTCTTGCCACTCGGCGAAGTACCGCTTTCGTTGGCCGGGGTTGTGATACAGCCCCAAGGCAAGACTGAGCGCGTAGGAGGAAAGGGTCGGCTTGGATCGATCAAAGTACTGGTCTTTTTTGTCGAGCAGGTAGCAGGCATAGCCGTTGACCCACTCGTAGGGCGCGTATTGAAACTGCGTTTTAACCGTACTGATGATTTCCTGGTAGACCAGCCTGCGTTTGGACAGGGTCTTGTTGTCCATGTGCATCCGGCTGGTGGCGAGGAAATCGTCTACCTTCACGACACCATATTGTTTTGCGATACGAATCCAAAGTTCGTAATCGAGGGCAAAGTGCATCGTCACGTTCATCATCCCGGTGTTGCGAAACGCCTCCCGAAGCATGAACGCCGCTGGTTGGCAGATATAGCACTGGTTGTTGAGGGTGCGGAGATCGAAAGCCTGCGTCGGGTACGGGGCAATGATTTCGCCGTCGAGCTTAACGTGGTACGCCTCACCGTAGATCATGCCGACCCCAGGATTGGCTCTAAAGTGTTTCGCCATCGTGCTCAGCGCGCCTGGCAGAAACGTGTCGTCCGAATTGAGGAACGTAAAGATCTCTCCGGTCGTCGCGTGGTAGCCCTTGTTGACGGCGTCGGCTTGGCCGCGGTCTTTCTCTGAGCACCAGCGCAAACGGTCGCCATACTTTTGGAGAATCTCGACGGATCCGTCCTTTGAACCCGCATCCATCACGACGTAGTCGACATGGGGATAGTCCTGCGTCAGGACGCTCTGGATTGTCTCTTCCAGAAAGTGCGCCATGTTGTAGGTGGGGGTAACGATACCGATCACGGGCCAGGACTCGACGGTGATTCTGGAAGGCTTGGAATAGGCGGGACTCGTGATGTGGCTAAACGACTCCTCGGTCAACTCAATCGCGCGCTTCCAGGAAAAAAGCGCTAGCCGTTCCCGGCCCTTGGCGATCAGATCCTGCCGCAGTGCCGCATCTTCGTAGATCCGGCGCATCCCCCGGGCAATATCGGGCGGATCCAGTGGATCAACCGATATTGCGGCGTCTCCGGCCACTTCGACGCAACTCCCGGAGTGGGACGTAATGGCCGGCGTATTACAGTAGAAGGCCTCCAACAGGGGGATCCCGAAACCTTCGAACTTGGTCGCGAAGACAAGGGCCAGCGCGTGCTGGTAGATTTCCGGAATCAATTTCTTGTCCACGTAGCCGATCATGCGAACGGAGCCCTTCAGACCGAGTCGGGCGATCTCCTTTTCGACAGGACCGAACTCGGCAGGTGATCCGCTCAGGACCAATTGAACGTCCTTCATGCCGGAATCAATGGCATGCCGCAACGCCTGCAGCACGTTGGCATGGTTTTTGTGCGGCCAGAAGTTGGCCGGGAAAAAGAAATACTTCTCCGGCAGGTTCAAGGCCTTCCACGCCGCGGTCGGAGCGCTTGGCAGCGGCTGCTTGAACTCGGCGTCGGCGTCGAGATGGATTACCCTAATCTTTTCCGGCGCGATGCGGAACCGTTCGACGATCGTCGATTTGGCGTGCTCACTGAGCGTGAAAATAATATCGCTGTTTAGGGCGGTCGGCCCATACGTTTGCCTCCGCCATTGCAGGACGTTGGCGTCGAAGAACTCCGGGAAGAACTCATGCTGCACATCCGGCATCATGACAGCGGAGGGCTGAGAAACCACGAGCGGCTCGAGGACGAGCAAAGGACAGAAGAACAGGTCGAAACCGCCTGTCTTGACTCCGGCTTCTATTGTCTGCAGGCCGCTTTCGTGAGCGATCCCTACGATTTCGGCGGTGGGTGCGAACTCGCGGACGTGTTCGACTTCTTCTTCATGGACCCAGATCAACAATTGGTGGTGACTGAGACCTCGCAATACATTGCGAAGGTAGTTCTCCATGCCACCAATCTTGCCCTTGTAGTATTGGCGCAAATTGACAGCAATCTTCATAGGAGAGAACGAAAGGCGGACGTGTCTCCGCACGAGAAAGTTAGAACAATGGACGTAGACGGCGGAACACTGACTGTACCAGAGTCTCGGTCTGAATCGCAAGAACCTGCTTCGTTAGCTCCTGTTCACTGCGCTGTAATTCTTGAGTGGCGCGAAGGTAGCGATCCCGCTCCGAGGAGATCTGACTCGCCCGTAGCTGGAGTTCAGAGGCCCGCTCCTCGGCGGCGAGCCGGGCCGCTTGTTCGCTGGCCCGATCGTTTCGAAGTTCCGTCATGGCTCGTTGCCAATGTTCCCGTTCCGACAATTGAAGGGCCTGAGCGTGGCCTGCGTCCTGAGCAATCTGTTGCAAATCCGATTGGAGTGCGGAATACGCAGCCACCTGACGATGGAGGGTGTTCGTGGTCGCCTCAAGGGCGGCCAGACGTTCCGACGCGGCAGACTCGAATACAGCCAGCCGTTCCCCTTGCTCGTGGCTTGCTTGGCTTGCCGCGGCCAGCAACCGCAACCGCTCAGAGGCCGCATCCTCCGCAATGATCGCTCTCCGCGTGGCCAAGGTCAGCTCGCTCACGAGGCGGACGATTTCCTGACGGAGGGCTTCGGCGTTGACCTGCTCGACGGCGAGAAGCCGGTTGACGTCTTCGAGGGCCGCGAGGCGCTCGGCAGCGGCGGGCTCGGCGACGGCGAGGGGCCGTCTTCTGGCGAACGGTTTCGGCGTTGGCTTGTTCGGTGGCGAGAAGCCGGTTGACGTCTTCGAGGGCGGTGAGGCGTTCGGCCGCGGCTGGCTCGGCGACGGCGAGGCGTTGGGTGGCGAGGGTGAGTTCGCTCGCGAGGCGGGCCGTCTTCTGGCGAACGGTTTCGGCGTTGGCTTGTTCGGTGGCGAGAAGCCGGTTGACGTCTTCGAGGGCGGTGAGGCGTTCGGCAGCGGCGGGCTCAGCCACGGCGAGGCGTTGACTAGCGAGGGTGAGCTCGCCGTCCAACCGCGCAAGCTTCTGGCGCAAGTCCTCGGCGACCTGTTGCTCGCGGGCCAGTAGGGAGTTGGCGTCATCAATCGCAGCCAAGCGGTCACTGGCGGCTTGGCGGGCTTCAGCGATTTCAGCCGCGGCCGCAGAGAGCGCGGCCAGCCGATTCTGAGCGGCCGGTTCCAGCTCGTTCAGCAGACGCCCTTGAATCTCCACTTGACCCAGGAGAGAACCAAGTTCCATCCTCTGCTTGGCGAACTCTTCCTCTTTCAGACGGAGCAGATCATTGGCTTCCTCAATTCCTCTGAGACGAGAAATTGCAGCGCTCTCGAACTCCCTCGCTCGTTCACTCTCCCAGGCAATCCGCGCTGTCGCTCCCCCGAGTTCGTTGAGAAGCCGATTCAGCTCTTCCTGCTGATCGGCCATGATCCGGTTCGCTTCGATCAGGGCGTCGAGGCGCCTATCCGCCTCGACGCGCAACGTCTGATTTTCGAAATCAAGCCGTTTGATGATCGCGAGCCGCTCCCCGGCCGCTTGGGATGCCTCAGCGAGGGCCCGGCCATCGGAGGGTCCTCCGATGCGGACCAGTGCTTGGGCGGCACCGACACTCTCGACCAATCTTGTTTCGATCAGCCCTAACTGGCCTTCGAGACCGCTCAGTGAACCCAAAGGGGCCGGAAGTTGTCGCTCGCGGAAGCCGGCGACAACTTGTTCCTGACGTCTCAGCTCGCCAGAGATTTGCACCAATTGGAGCTGGGCACTGTCGCTGGCGTAGTGAGTTTCGACTAGGGCTTGAAAGCGGGCGAGGCGATCCTGCTGGGAGGTTTTGTAGATCTGGGAGGCGGCACCGACGATCTGCTGCATTTCGGCTGAAGCGTGATCGAGGATTACCATCGATGCGGGTGCACCCGGATTGGCGCTCGACTGATGCAGAGCCTCGACGACTCCTTCCGTCGAAACGGCGTCAATACACATCGCGCGACCGAAGGCACAGTCCCAGCGGCAACCGAAACAATGCAGCGGCTGGACAACCCCAACCGCGCCCGCTCCCCACGGCCGATAATGCGGCCAAGTTCCGCCGCCAAAGATCACCACGCCAGGGGTGGCGAATGCCTGCGCCAGGTGCGCCGGGCCGGTGTCATTGCCAAGGAAAAAGCGAGCCGATTGCAGTAGCGTGGCCAGCAATGGGATTTGGTCCGCGCGGCCGGCGAAGATGGAGACCGTGGCTCCTTTCGCGCGAAAAGAGGAGGCATGGGACTCCAGAGCTTCCTGCTCATGGCTTTCGCCGGTAAGAAGAACGGGCAGTCGAAACGAATCGGTTGCCGTTTCCAGGGCGATCGCGAACGACTCCTTTGGCCATCGCTTGACGAGTGTTGATCCCGCTCCCAGCGGAAAGCAAACCCCGTACTCTCCCGGTTTCAATCCGAGGGAAAGAAGCAGCTCCTTTCCTGCGAGCGCCAAGTCAGGGGCCAATAACCATTTATATTGCACCCACTCCTTCGCACCCGCGCTCATGCCCAGGGCCTGGTAGCGGTCACCCTCGATCAGATCGGCACGATGGGTTGGCCCATCGAACGGCACCAACTCCAAATGGCCTTCCAGGAGCAAAATCGGCAATAGGCCCCGCGGCGGATCCAATCGAGAACAAGCCAGATTGACGGGAGCCCGCCACACGCTGGCGAGGTACCACGAAAGCCAAGTGGGCTCGAGTTCGGCACTGATGACGATGTCTGTCTCGAGCTTGGACAGTTGGCCTTCGAGTTCGGCGAGAGCGTCGCGTACCCCTTCCCCGGGGCTCGTAAAACCTTGGGGATCGAAACACACAGGGATGACTTGGTCTGGGCGGACGGGAAACAGATCGATGAGGCCGACGAAGGAAGCGCGACAGAGAAGGGTGATGGTTGATTTTGGATAGCGGGAGCGGAGAGAGGAAAAGAGAGGGGCCGAAAGCACCAGGTCCCCCAACCCGCCCAGGTGAATGACGGCAATCCCAGGGTTCTCGTTCGGTTGGGCTGCCCGACTTGCACCGCGCCGTTCGGCCTGTAACGAGGAACGGAAAAAGCTTAAAGCAGTTTTGGCCCGCCGCCGATGCTTCTCACGGGTTGCCTGGAGATCAATCAATCGTTCCTCACGCCGGGCGGCCGATTGCTTCACCCGCTCGACGATCTCGTCACGGTCGATCGTACAAGCCAGCAGCTTAAACTCTTGTGCCAACCCGGAGAGCTTTTGTCCACGAAGCAAGCAGACCGGGATGGTCTCGGCCAAGATCGCCTGGATGGCCATGTGATACCGCTGGGTGAGCACCGTGGTCGCTGACCGCAGCAGACTCACCATTTCCTCGGGCGTGTAGTATTCGACGGGGACTTCGACCGACGGCTGTTGCATCAACGATCGCACGGCGGCCGCTGCGCCCGTGTCGTAGTGCTCGCTCAACCGGGTCTCGTTGCTTAAGAAGGCAATCTGATATCCCCGCTCGCTCGCGAGCTGGTCCAAGGCGGAGGCGATCGCCCGCTTTGCGGTTTGATCGGCGGAATTGGTATGGTGAACGACGTTTACCACGAGCAACGCCCGCCCGGTGTCGATCCCCAGATCGGCCCATTGTTCGGCGGCCCACTGGTCCGCATCGTGGTTCGCCGTAAAAAGCCAGGCGAGGTCAGCGGCTACGCGGATCCGGTCTTCGGGAACACCAAGATCCAGAAGGGCCTCGCGGCAAGCGAAGGAACGAACCGTCCACGAGCGTACCTTGCTGTAGTGTTTGGCAAAAAGACGGCGTGCCTCCGGGGAATGGAGGCGGTCAACGCCCACCGCGATCGCGTCCACCGGGAGTCCACTGATGGCAAACGCGGTTAAGGCGGGCCCGATGGTGCCCAAGGGGTATCCGAGCCCTTCAAATTCGGCAACCGGGGTATCGCCGACCAAAAGGCCAGCCACATTAGGGACGATCGACGCGGACGAGGCGACTTCAGAGTACCGATGCGGCTTTGGGTATTGTCCGCGATATCGTGCCGCGTCCGGCAAAACCGGAACATCGAGCACAACTCCAGCGGGTAATAACTTCCAGAACTCCTGAGCCATCAGCTCATCGCCGATGTTACCGGAGCCTACCCCGTTGTTAATGTGGATGAATCTAGCCCGCTTCATGTCTACGAGGAGAGTGGGCCCCTCAACAGTTAGACTCCCACAGGTTGGGGTCGGTTTTCCCTATACCAGTCAATTGTCTTTTGTAAACCTTGCTCCAGACTTGTGCGCGCCTTGAAGCCAAAATAGCTTTCCGCCCGGGTTGTGTCCAAGCAGCGACGCGGTTGGCCATTGGGTTGGGCGGTGTCCCAAACAATGCGGCCTTCGAATCCGGACAGCCGGGCCACCAGTTCCATCAGATCCTTGATGCTGATCTCATATCCACTGCCCAAATTCACCGGTTCCTCGCCGTCGTAGCTGGCAGCGGCGGTAATCAGCCCCTCGGCGGCGTCCTCAACGTACAAGAACTCCCGCGTTGGCGACCCATCACCCCAGCCAACCAACTCATCCAATCCTGCTTCCTTCGCTTCGAGCGCCTTGCGGATCAGAGCGGGGATGACGTGCGAGGACTGTAAATCGAAATTGTCCCCGGGACCGTACAGGTTTACCGGCATCACAAAAATGGAGTTTAGCCCATACTGCTGCCGATAGGCCTGACTTTGCACAAGGAGCGCCTTTTTCGCGACCCCATAGGGAGCGTTGGTTTCCTCCGGGTAGCCGTTCCATAGATCCTCCTCTTTGAAGGGAACCGGGGTGAACTTCGGATAAGCGCAGATGGAGCCAGCGATAACGGTTTTTTCAACTTTATGAATCCTGGCGGCTTCGATCAACTGAATCCCCATAATCGCGTTCTCGTAGAAGAAAGAACCCGGGTTGATCCGATTTGCCCCAATGCCCCCGACCACGGCGGCCAAGTGAAAAATCACCTCCGGCTGCGCATCGGCGAACATTTTTTCGATTCCGTCCATTCGTGTCAGGTCGTAATCCCGCTTCCGCGGAACAAAAACCGACTCGCAGCCACGGGCCTTCAACGAGTCCACGACGAAGGAGCCGAGAAAGCCCCCTCCGCCGGTAACAACGATTCGTTTCTTGGTCAGATCCAACATAAAGATATTGCTCTCCGCCACCACCTTGCAGGTTTAGCCGTCGATGCCGACAGCCTTGGTAACACCGGCTTTCCGCTCGGCGATCGCGTCCATTTCCGCGTCGACCATCAGCTTAACGAGTTCCTTGAATCCGGTCTGGTGTTCCCATCCCATATGTTTCTTCGCCTTCGAAGGATCCGCGAGAAGGGCATCCACCTCGGCCGGCCGCAAATACCGGGCATCGAAATCGACGTGCTTCTGCCAGTCGAGATCGACATGCGAAAACGCCTCTTCGACGAACTCCCGCACGGTGTGGGTCTCGCCGGTACCGATCACGTAATCGTCTGGCTTTTCCTGTTGGAGCATCAGCCACATCGCTTCCACGTACTCTTTGGCAAAGCCCCAATCACGTTTGGAATCCAGGTTGCCCAAATACACCTTGTCCTGCATTCCGTTCTTGATGTGGGCGACGGCGCGCGCAATCTTCCTGGTGACGAAGGTCTCGCCGCGGCGGGGGGACTCGTGATTGAACAGAATGCCGCTGACGGCAAACATGTTGTAGCTTTCGCGATAGTTGATCGTCAGCCAATGGGCGAAGAGCTTCGCGCAGGCGTACGGGCTGCGGGGGTGGAAAATCGTGCCTTCGTGCTGGGGCGGATCCGCCGCGCCAAACATCTCGCTGGAGGACGCCTGGTAGAACCGACAGGTATCGCCGAGTCCGACCTGCTTGATCCCTTCGAGCAGACGGGCGGCACCCATGCCGGTGATGTCGCCGGTGCTCTCCGGAATGTCGAAGCTCACGCGCACGTGGCTCTGGGCCGCCAGGTTGTAGACTTCGGCGGGCTTGATGTCGTGCAAGAGCTTCCAGAGGCTACTGGTGTCGGAGAGATCCCCGAAGTGCAGGAAGAAGCGGTTGCCGTGCTCATGCAGGTCCGTGTAAATGTGATCTACGCGGCCCGTATTGAAGCTGCTCGAACGTCTTTTGATGCCGTGGACTTCGTAGCCTTTACGCAAAAGAAACTCTGCGAGATACGAACCGTCTTGGCCAGTTACACCGGTGATGAGTGCGCGTTTCATGGGAATTAAGAAATCGACTTTAGAGTAACACACGCGGCATTGTGCTTGACAGGCGGAGGGCAAAGGGTTTACTATAACAATTGAACAGTTGTTCAAGTGTTCTATGCCGAAAGCGATCGACCCATCCTGTGCCCCGCAAGACCACCTCTCCCGCCAGCGGGCGGCGCTCGTGCAGCCGGGTGCGATTGAACGCGCGGCCGGCATCTTCCGGGCCATGGGAGACGGGCCGCGGCTGCGCCTTCTGACGCTGTTGGGCCAAGGCGAAGCATGTGTGACAGAGATAGCAACCGCCGAAGGCGAAGACCTGTCGACGATCTCACAACGGCTCCGCGTCCTCCGCAACGAAGGGTTGGTCTCGCGGCGCCGCAACGGCAAACACATCCTTTATGGTCTGGCCGATCAGCACGTTGTCGACCTCCTCTTTAACGCTCTTGCGCACGCTAGCGAAGGGCGACCGGACTTATCCCGATTCCGTTCTCTAACTACAACCAAGGAGTAGCCCACTATGTCTGCTTGTAATACTCATCTTAGTCACGAACACCAACACGAACCCGGTTGCGGTCATACTGCCGTCGAACACGAGGATCACGTCGATTACCTTCACGATGGTCATCTTCATCATCTCCATGACGGCCATGTCGATGAGCATGTCATCGCCCTCTCTCCAGCGAATCCGGCGGTCTGCACCCCGGACCATGAGTGCGGTGCTCACGACAGCGCCCACGTCCATGGCGCCAACTGCGGACACGAAGCGGTTCCGCATGGCGATCATGTCGACTACCTCGTCGATGGCCATCTTCACCATCCGCACGATGGCCACTGCGACGACCACGGTGCCATTGCGGTAGTTTGAGATCGGAAATGCCCTCTTCAGATCCCTCTCAAAACCGCAATACCCGCCAGCGTCGGGCGATCCGCGAGGCGTTTGCCCTGGCGGATCGTCCTCTGAACCCGAACGAAGTGTTGGAGCTTGCCGCCACCGATGAGCAGGGCGTCGGCATTGCTACCGTATACCGCAACATCAAAGCGCTCGTCGAAGAGGGCTGGCTCACGACGGTCGAACTGCCCGGAGAATCCGCCCGCTACGAACTCGCCGGAAAGGCCCACCACCATCATTTCCACTGCAAAGGCTGTGGCAAAGTGTTCGAGTTGGCTGGTTGTCTCACCGGCTTCAAGGCGCTGGCCCCGCCGGGTTTCCAGGTCACCGGCCACGAGGTCCTACTCTACGGTACGTGCCAAGCGTGTTCCTAATCGGCTCGGTAATTTTTTAAATCCCTAGCCACTTCCCAGGCTTCTCTCAGAGGGAGAGCGCACGCCGCCTCTCCCTCTCCAGCGGTCCCGCTTTCTCTATCCCCACGTCAGTTTTTGGAGAAACGAAAGATGAAAGTAGCGATTGCCAAGCTTGCAGCCGCGTCCCTATTGCTTGCCGGATTGACTTTTGGTCAAGCGCCGAGCGCTCGGGTTCGCGTCGTCCACGCCAGTCCAGATGCCCCGGCCGTAGACATTTATGTCGACGGTGCCGTTGCCCTGGACGGCATCCCCTTTGATACCGCCACGGACTACGTGCCGGTACCCGCCGGCCAACGGATTTTCCAGGTGTTTGTCGCCGGAACCCAGACCAAAGTCGCAGAAGTGAACGTCAGCCTTGCTGGCGGAGCCAGCTTTACCGTTGTAGCCGCTGGATTCGCCGGAACCAAAACACCCGGCCTTCGCCTTCTTCTGCTCCAGGACATCCTGCCGCAGGATATGGCTTCCGGCTACATCCGGGTTCTCCACGCCGCGCCGAGCGCCCCTGCGGTTGATGTCTACGTCGGAGCGCCCTACCAGACGCTGCGGAATCGCACCGCGGCCCTTACCAACGTTCCTTTCGGCATCAACTCCGGCTATTTGGCCGTACCGGCTAATACCGGGTTGATGGCTCGGGTCACCCCGACCGGGACCCGCACGATCGCGATTCAAAGCGGTCGTCTATCGCTGCCCATGGGCAGCGCTTTCACCGTCATCGCGGTGGACAACCCCGCTGGTGGAACCACTACCCCGTTCGATTTCCTCATCATTCAAGACCGATAGAAGAGTGAGGGGTTTCCGCTACTTCTTCAGAAGTGTCGGAAACTCCTTCTTCAGCTTTGCGACCTTCGGAGTCGAGTTTACGACGACGTACGGGTGGGTCGGATGCAGTTTCACGAAATCCTGGTGATAGTCCTCGGCGGGAAAGAACGCTTTTAAGGCAGAGACCTCGGTAACAATCTTCCCGTTGAAGAGTTTAGCCTGCTCCAATTGGGCGACGTAGCCGGTCACGATTTTCTGTTGTTCCGCATCGGCGTAAAAGACGGCCGAACGGTATTGCCGGCCATGGTCTGGCCCCTGATAATTCAACTGTGTCGGATCGTGGGCCACGGCAAAGAAGATCTTCAAAAGCTGTCCGTAGGAGATCTTTGTCGGATCAAACGTGATCTCAATCGCCTCGGCGTGGTTGGTCCGGCCGGAACCGACGAGCTCATACTGCGCTGAGGCCAAGTCACCACCGGAGTAACCGGAAACGACTTTGTCCACCCCAGCCACCGCTTCGAACACGGCTTCGGTGCACCAGAAGCAACCGCCGGCGAAGACAGCCTTCTGTTTGCCTTTGGCCGTGGCCTTGTCGATGTCCTGGGCCGGGTCCGGCAGCGGACCTCGGGGAGCGCCGGTGCAGCCGAAGGCCGCGAAAAGCGTGCAGATAACAAGTGGGCGAATCATGATGGGCTCCTATTTCTCACTCGTCCGCGCCACAAAGCGCAGGGAGGCTGAATTCATACAATAGCGAAGGCCGGTGGGGCGGGGACCGTCATCGAACACGTGGCCCAAGTGGGCATCGCAGCGTGCGCAGACGATCTCGGTCCGGGTCATGAAGAGGGCTTTGTCGACGTGTTCGGCAACGTTCTCTTTCGCCACGGGTTGGAAAAAGCTGGGCCAACCGGTGCCGGAATCGAACTTATGGCGGGAATCAAACAGGGCGGTTTCGCAGCAGACGCAGCGATAGAGCCCGTCGCCCTTGTGAGCGTTATACTCTCCGGAGAAGGCTCGCTCGGTGCCCTTTTTGCGCGTAACGTCATACTGCGTGGGCGAAAGCTGCTTTCGCCATTCGGCGTCAGTCTTACTGATCATAAGAAGTGCCTCGGTGGTTTGTCGCTGGCCGTTGCGCCCGAAGGCCACGATGCGTACACTGCGATCGGCGGCCCAAAGGGCGGAAGTTCCAAGAGCGGCGGCAAGAAAGTATCGACGGTTCATTTTTCGTCTCCCAAAATTAGATTCGCGAATCGACGCAATAGAGTTACGGATCATTGTAGAAATCGGACGGAGCGCCCGGCTACTTTCCTGGCCTCGGCGAAAAGCACCTCGTTCACGGTCTTCAGAAACGCGAGATCGTCCTGCCGCACGCTCATCCGCGTGGTATCGAGCGAACGATAGTCGAGAGAGTAGAGATCGGTGAAGGAACTGGCGGAGAGGCCATAGGCTGCGTTGAGCCGATCGATGTTGTAGCCGTAGGTCTCCTTCAGAAACTCCACGTACTGCTGCTTACCGGGCGCTTCGTCGCCGAGGCGGCGGATCAATCCGAGATGAGCGGGCCCCGCGCCGCCCCATGCATATTCCACGTTGGCTTCGTTCCGCAAACGGGTTCGGGCGAGATTCGCCCACGTCTTGATGGTCGCTTCGGCGCACGGGTCCGCCATGGGCAGCGGCGGCAGTTGGATAATAAGAGCCAAGAGAGCAAGGAGCATATGGGCCTATCGTATTGTGCCGCGGTGCGGCAGGGAATCGACCAATGGAATCAGCACTACCACGATACCGAGTATGGATTTCCGTTGGAGAGCGACGATGAACTCTTCGAGCGCCTCGTCCTCGAGATCAATCAGGCCGGACTGTCCTGGCTAACGATTCTCAAGAAACGGGAACGTTTTCGGGCGGCCTATCACGGCTTCTCCGTCGCAAAAGTCGCAGCCTATGGCGAGGAAGACCGAGCCCGGCTTCTGGCTGACGCGGGCATCATTCGAAATCGCCTGAAAGTGAACGCCGCGATCGAAAACGCAAAACGAATCCAGGCCATGGGTTCGTTCCGCGATTTTCTCGACAACCATCACCCGCGGGACCACGCGGCGTGGTGCAAGCTGTTCAAGCAGACGTTTCTTTTCACGGGCGGCGAGATCGTGAACGAATTCCTCGTCAGCACCGGCTATCTCTCCGGCGCGCACGACCCGGACTGCCCGGTGTATCACCAAATCAACGATTTAAAATCCGCACGCCGGCAATCACGATAGCACCGCCGACGAGCGTCGCCGTGCTGATCGATTCGCCCAGAAAGATGGAGCTGAGAACCACGCCGCAGACCGGGACGAGATTGATAAAGATCGAAGCCCGGCTGGGACCGATCTGGCCAATTCCTTTCAGATACAGCAGGAACGCGATCGTCGTACCGCAGATGCCGAGGAACGCCGCGGCTAACCATACCGAGACGCTCCAAGGCGCGGTCGGGGCCGGTTCGAAAGCCGCGTAGACGAGCAGGGCGGCCGTACCCATCCAGGTGGAATAGGCCGTCGCGGCGATCGCCGAAATCTTTCCGGTTACAGTACGACCGAGTAACGTATAGGTCACCCACGAGACGGCGCAGCCTAGAATCCACCAGTCGCCCGTGTTGAGGCCCTGCGAAAACAGCCGCCCGGGGTCCCCCTGCGAAAGCACGAGAATCGCTCCGGCCAAACTCAGAAGCAGACCGCCAATCTTCAGCGGCGTCACGCTTTCGCCCCAAACGATCGCGGAGACGAGGAAAACGAACATCGGTTGCATCGAGGCGACGAGAGAGGCGCGGCCGGCTGGAACGGTTTGTAGCCCGTTAAAGAAGCAGATGTTGTAGAAGAACACGCCGAATAAGCCCATCGCACCCAACCGGAGAGCCAACGGCCAAGGCAACGCTGGCCATGGGCGGTGCCAGAGCAGGAAAATCAGCAGGCCCAGTGAACCGAAGGCGAAGCGTCCCAGGGCGGCATGGACCGCTGGGACACCTTCCGCGGAGATGATCCGGCCGCAGATCCAAGACGCGCCCCAAAAGATGGCGGTGAGAGTGAGTTGCCAATAGGCGCTTGAGTTCGAGATAGATCTATTATCGGATGATGCAGTTTCGCAGTGTCGGAATCGGGGTGACGGTCGCGTGGATGGCGTTGCTGGGGGCTAATGAAGCCGCGCGTTGGATGACGACGAACCTCGGCCAGCAGTTGGCGCTTTCCCGAGCGATCCTCCTGGTGTTCGCCACCGCCATGTACTTTACCGGTGCCGGAGACTACGGCCTGCGGCCGCCCGGTCGGTTGCCGTGGATCTGGATGGTACCCGTTAGCCTTCTACTCGGAGTCAGTGTGGGCGTGGCCGGTTCCGTGCCGGGGGAGTGGTGGTTGTGGGTGTTTATCGGGTTTGCGGACGAAGTCTTTGTGCGGGGTTGGTTGCAGGCGGCGCTATCGCCGATCAAACAACGGTTGGGAGCGTGGAGCATCCCCGTGTTGGCCAGCGGCCTTTTCGCCGGCTCGATGTACCTGGTGCTGATGAAGCAGCGGGCACCTGGCGCCACGGTAATGGCGCTTGTCTTGGGATCGAGCGCGCTCGGCCTGGCCGCCGCCAAGCTACGCGAAGAGTCGGGTAGCTTGGTGGGGCCGGTGGCGATGCACGTACTGTTCGGACTCGGGCTGGCCTTGGCTTAAGAGACGACGTAGTCAAAGCCGAAGCCCGGTTTATCAAGGGGTCGCATATAGATCCCTTCCGGTCCCCGGGAGATGTTGTAGTTTTCCTCGAAGATTTGGTAAACCTCCTTCGGACCTCCGGGCGGCGGCAGGAACAGTTCGGCCCACGGGGCGTTGACGTTGGCAATCATCCAATGAATCGAGCCGTTCAACCCGCCGCCGTGCGGGATAACGGGGATGTCATAGGCCGACGCCAGCGCTCCGATGCGCCGAAGTTCCGTCATCCCACCACACCACTGCAGGTCTGGCTGCCAGATGGACGCGCCGTTGTGTTCGAGCAGATAGCGGAAGCCATACCTACCGTACTCGTGTTCGCCGGTCGCGATGCGGGTGGATTTGATCTGGCTGTTCAAGCGACCGAAGCCAGCGTAGTCATGCGGCTGAAGCACCTCTTCCATCCAGTAAACCCGATACGGCGCCATCATCTCGGCCATTTCGACCGTGTAACGCTCGGTCCAGGCCATCCAACAATCCAGCATGATCTCCCCGTCCGGCCCCAGCGCCTTCCGTGTGCTTTCGACGAGCTCGAGGTTCTTCTTCATGCCAATGCGGCCGTCGGCCGGGCCGTGCGGAATGGCGAGCTTCAGCTTGGTGTAGCCGAACTTGATGTGCTGTTCGACGTCATTGCCGGTGCAGTAGGCAGGGATCCGATCCTTCGCATCGCCGCCGAGCAGCTTATAAACGGGGACGTTTAACGCCTTGCCGACGATGTCCCACATCGCGTTATCGATGCCGCTGATCGCGTTCATCGTCACGCCCATGCGGCCATAATTCATCGTGGATCGCCAGCAGATATCCCAGTTTCGTTCGATATCGAACGGGTCGCGGCCTACCATCAGCTTGGCCAGATGGTCAACGACCACCGGACCGCCGCCGGGTCCGCCATTGCCATAGCCCGTGATGCCCTTGTCGGTCGTGATTTCGACCGTGAAGCTCGGCACCTTCCCGGGGTCCGGGAAGAACAGCTCACGGCGCGCTTTGTATTCCGGATAGATCGACATTGGATTGGCGATCTCGACAAACTGTGTCGACCAAGCCCCTTCGGCGGGCTTGAACACCGGGTAGGGTTTCCGTGGCTTGACGTTGACCAAGCGGATACCCGTAATCTTCAGTTTCGATTTTTCTTGAGCCCAGCCTAAGGCAGGGAGGGAGAGGAGGGAAAGTAGGTCTCTTCGGCGCATAAGATTTTACCAGTCGATAAGACTCTACAGTATTCGCCGTCCAAGTTGGAGAGGGTCATTCCGTGCACCTCGTCCGCCGAGCGTTCGACGCCGAACCAATCCCGCTTCCCGAAGGTAAAGCAGGCATCGTGAGCGAGGGTCACGGCGAAGCCCAAGTCACCGGCGGAGCGGACGGTGGACTCGACGGAGTTGTTGGTGATGACGCCGGCAATCACGAGCGTTCTACCCGCAACGCGCTCGGCAAGATCCGTACTGAGGAAGGCGCTGCACGTGGTTTTGCCCAACACGGTTTCGCCCGGTAGCGGTGCCGTCTCGGGCTTGAAGGCGTGCAAGGGTTGACCGGGGCGGTACTTCGAATTCGGCTCCCGGGAATCATGACGGACGTGCACGATCGGCCAGTTGCTGCGCCGCCAATGGTCGAGCAGCAGCGCGACGTTGGCCTCGGCGCCGAGGTTGTTTCGTAGTCCCCAGGACGGATCATCGATTGCGAGTTGGAGATCGATCAGGATCAGGGCCGGGCTCACTCTTCGATCCGCATGGCGATATCGTCGAGCAACGGCAGACAGTCGGCGAGGCGCTCGGCGAGGTAGTCCGGCCGATATCGACGGAGGCTCTGTTCGGCTTCAAGAGCTCGCACGGCGCGTTCTCCTACGGGGAGAGCGGAGAATTCGGGGGCGCTGAGCCCAACCTCGTTGCCGCAACTGGTCAGACCAATGGTCCACATACCGGCGTTCTTGCCTTCCTTGACGTCGCTCGGGGTGTCGCCGATCTTGACGCAGTGGGAAAGCGGGTACACGTTCAAGAGCTGAGCGTTGCGGAAGACCATCCAAGGGGCCGGCCGGCCGCCGCCAACTTCATCGGGGGTGACGCTCGCGTCCGGGGCGTAGCCGTCGCGAGCCGCGCGACGCATCACCACGTCGAGCATGTCGCGGGTGTAGCCCGTAGTGGAGCCGATGCGAATGCCGCGGCGCCGGACCTCCGCCACGAAGTCGACGACGCCCTCGATGACTCCGGAGTGATGCTCCAGGATATTGAGCTGCCGCGGGATGAAGCTCTCAAACAACGCCTGGACGTCCTTCTCGGTGGGTGCGGCGCCGTGCTAGGTAGCCCAGGCTTCCGCCACCCGCGGCAGCGCACAAATGGCTCGGATCTGGTCCTTCTTCAGCAGGCCCATTTCATGGCGGGCCTCCCGGCGCTCCAGCGGTACGCCGCGGAGGGAGAAAATCTCCTGGAGGACAACAACAGGGGCCAGGCAGCCGTGGTCGACGGTGGTGCCGGCCCAATCCAGAATCAGGGCTTTGATCATAGGGTGCTCGTGTGGGCGGCCAGGCCGAAAGAAAGTGTCATGCCGCTGCCGCCGGGGGCGGTGACGATGCGAACCCCGGGAGCCGGGTCAAAGACGCAGTAGGGCAGCTCCGGGTGCTTCGCGTAGACGCCGTGCCAGCGTTGGGTGATGGTCGTGTCGGGGAAGCGGGCGAAGGTGGCGAGATAGTTGAGAACCAGCGTATCGAGATGCGGTTTATCGAAAATGTCGACCGCGAGGCCGTACTCGTGGGTGTCGCCCAGGGTGATCTCTCCCGCAGCCGTTTGGGAAACCAGGACGTGTATGCCCCATTCGTCGAACTCGGGGGTCTCCGCGGCGATGCGGGCCTTCAGTTGCGGTAGGGAAGGGCAGAGGCCGAACGAACTGTAGAAGCGCAGCGTCAGCCCGGCGGCAAGCGAAGGGCCGAGCTGCCAGTGGTTCGGCTGCGGAGCGGTGCGCAACATCTGCAGCTTGCAGCGGGTGATGCCGCTCGCGCCGAACACCTCGGGATAGAGCGTCTGGAAGTCGTCGCCCCCGCAGACGTAGACCTGGTCCACCTCCCAGGTCTCCGCCCCGGCCGTGATGCGCGGAAGGTCGATCCGGGTGACCGCCGTGTTGTAGCGCAGGGTGACGCCAAACTGTTCGGCGAGATAGGCCGGGAGGTTCCATAGCGTTACGCGGGGATCGACGACGACCTCCGTGGGCGACCACAAACCGCCCAGCAGCCCTTCGGCCACCACGGCGGGGCTACGGTCGAGCACCTGCCGCGGGGTGAGCCAAGTGACGTCGAAGCCCTGAGCCGGGGCGAGCGCCGCGAACTCCTGAGCCACGGTGGCCTCGTCGTCGCGATAGACGACGTGGAGCGAGCCCGTGGGATAGTGCGGCAGCTTGGCGGCGGCAATGACTTCGAGCCACGTGGCACGGCTCTTCATGGCCATTTGGTGCATGTGACCGGCAGGCTGACCGACCGGCCACACCATACCAAAATTACGGATGGAGGCTCCCATGGCACGGGGCGAACGCTCGAAGAGCACGACACTGCGACCGGCCTTGGCGGCATGATAGGCATGCGCCAAGCCGAGGATGCCGCCGCCGACTACGGCGACGTCTGCACGGGGGTTAGACATAGATTGGGATCTTCCTGAGGAACGCGGTAACTCCATTTCACCGTAAGCAGGGACCCGCCCGCCAGCGAAAGCGCGAAGAGGACGAAGAACAACGAATCCCACCCATGGTGTTGCACGACGTAGGCGACGATGAAGGGCGATAGAAACTGGCCGGTGGAGCCGGTTCCGTTCACGAACCCGGCGGCGGTAGCGGCTGTCTCGCGGGTGGAGGAATCCTGCACCGCGGCCCCGCCCAGCAACGTGTCCGGCCCCAGACTCAGAAGCCCGATGAGCGCGATAGCCGGAATGATTACCTGGGTGCCCAAAGTTCCCGCCGCGGTGGGAATCAGGCACGCCAACGCGAGGCCCATCATCATCAGCGCCCCCACCGGGAAGCGCCGGGAGGCGAAGAGCTTGTCCGAAATGTACCCGCTGAGCACGACCCCGGCGAAGCCACCCAACTCATAAACGGACGAGCTGTAGCCGGCGTCGGCCGCGGAGAGGCCGAGCCGTTCGGTGAGATAGACCGGTAGCCAGAACAAGAAAGCGTAGCGAGTCAGCTTGAGGCAGAAGTAAGCTCCCGCGATGACGCGAATGTTTCCGTTGCGCGCGACGGCGAGAAACTTACTCAGGCTCTGGCGGGACGCCGCCGGGGTCTCGGTGACAATAGGGCCGTTTCGGACGGTAGCTACGAAGATGAGCCCTAAGCAAATCAACAGCGCCCCCGGGAGCCAGGCACCGCGCTGCCAACTGGGGAAAAAGAAGAGAGAACTGGTGGCGGCGAAGGTCGCAAACGTGGTGGCGAGAAAGGCACCGAAGGCGTAGTTCGTGCACCACCAGCCCATCACGACCCCCCGGTTCCGCGCTTCAAACCAGGCGGACATGATCTTCAACAAGCCGGACCAGCCGCAGGCCTGCGCCAAGCCGTTCAACGCCTGCAGGGCGATGATGGACGGGGTGTCGGTATGGAAGGCCATGATCACGCTGCACGTGCCCGCGACGAGCATCCCGGCCGTCACCACCCGGCGGGGGCCGAACCGATCGGACATCGTGCCCATCAAAAACTGACCGACCGAATACATCAGGCTATATCCGAAAATGGCGTTGGCGAGTTGGTCCTTCGTGATGCCGGTATTCTGCTGGAGCAGCGGCATCAGGACGCTAAAATTTTTCCGACAAAGATAGAAGCCCGCGTAGGCGAACCAGGTGAGGGCGAAAATTCGGATGCGCCAACCGCGCAGGGCCTCATTTGTCATGAAAGATTGACTTTACCGCGAACAGATTTCGAGATGATGAAAGCAGACCATGAAACTGATTCTCTTTCTCTTTTTCGTCGCGCTGGCAGGCGCCGCTCCCCGCCACGTTGTGATTGTCGGAGTGGATGGTTTGGGCGTCGAAGCGTTTCAAAAAGCGGCTATGCCCAACCTAAGGAAGCTGATGGCCCGCGGAGCTTGGACGCTCCATGCGCGCGGCGTATTGCCGACGGTTTCGAGCCCCAACTGGATGTCCATCATCTCCGGGGCTGGACCGGAGCAACACGGCGTCGACTCAAACGAGTGGGAGCGGTTCAACCACGCGATTGAACCGATCTGCGCCGGCCCGGAGAAGATCTTCCCGACGCTGTTCAGTCAATGGCGCTCGCAGAGGCCGAAGGCTCATCTGGCGATGATTCATGATTGGCAGGGCTTCGGCAGGCTGGTGGAGAAGGATTCGACGAACGAAACGCGGCACGTGAAAGGGTCGCCCGCGGCGACTGCGGCGGCTATCGCCTACTGGAAGCAGCATCGGCCGGAGCTTCTTTTTCTTCATTTGGACGACGTGGACCATGCGGGGCATGACAAAACATGGGAGTCGGTTGACTACGTCCGGGCGGTGGAGGAAGCGGATCGGCTGATCGGCGAACTGATGGCGGTTTTGCCGCTGGAGCAGACGTTGGTCGCCATTGTGGCTGATCACGGGGGTACCGAGAAGGGGCACGGGCATCCGACGATGCGCGAACTGGAAGTGCCGTGGATCCTGGCCGGGCCTGGAGTGGCGCGGGGCCGGGAGTTAACCGGACCAATCTATTCGCTCGATACCGCTCCCACCGTGTTCGGGCTACTCGGACTGAAGCCTCATCCCTGTTGGACGGGGCGGGCGGTTTCGGTCAAATGAGCTACGATCATCGCACGGTAGGCCTCAAGCGGGGTAACCAACCGTCCCGGCTCTTTGGCTTGTTCGTCCCAACTGCGCAGGCGTAGACAGTCTTTGAGTTCGGGCGCATCGCCGAAGGCGGTCGCCTCTTCGATCGACATCGGGCCGCCCTGATGAATCAGGGTCTCGGTACTGGCCGGCGACAAGCGTTTGGCGTAGTTGGCGTTGGTGGCGACCAGGTAGCGCTTCGCATCGACGTGCCCGCGGACGAGTGTTCGTAGCCGGAGAGAGAAGCCGCGTTCGGCGAGCCATAACGAACCCAGTTCGTCGTGGTTTATCACTCCCACATCGCCGTGACGAAGGGCGCGCGGGTCGTCAATATTGTGCCCGATATCGTGCAGCAGAGCGGCCAGAATCAGCTCGTCATCGGCCCCGGCGTCGCGGGCGGATTGCGCGGCTTGGAGTGCGTGAGCGAGCTGCGAAACGGGCTCGCCATAGTAGTCGGCATCCGCGGAAGCCTCGAGCAAGCTCAAGACCTCCGCGGCGATATGCTCGGGAGTCATCATCTCTACCCCAGGGGCTTATAGGCGACGCAGTCGATTTCGACTCGCATCTCTGGATTGGGCATCACCGCTTGGACGGTGGTCCGTGCTGGCTTAGCGGCACCGAAGAACTCGGCGTAAACCTCATTCATAGCGCTGAATTCGGCGACATCCTTCAGGAACACGGAGCACTTGACGACATCGGAAAGCGAAGCGCCGGCACCTTCCAGGATCTTCTGGATGTTGGTGATGACGATTCGCGTCTCGTTCCGGATTTCGCCGAGCTCAAACTGGCCGGTTTCGGTATTAAAGGGGCCCTGGCCGCTGACGTAGATGAAGTCACCGGCCCGGACTGCGTGAGAGTAGGGCCCGGCGGGCGCGGGCGCGCCGGGAATATGAAAGCGTTCAATCATAACGATGGTTGGTTATTCAACGGGTTTGCGGGTACGGGGCCGACGAACGCTGGAAGTGGCCACCTTCTTTGCGGGTGCGGCGGCTCGCTTCCTGGCCGGGCTGCTGGTACGACGACCGGCGGGCTTCTCCTCGGGTTCGACGGGGAGTTCGGCGGCGGCTACAGCCTCTGTCGCTTCCTCTTCGGCGATCGATTCCGCGAGCACCGCGGCGGCAGAGGCCCCAGCGGCCATCTCCCGAAGCGGCTCGGGCTCGGGCTCATGAGCGGGAGGAGTAAACTCGGCGCCGAGGTAAACCGTCATCCCACGCTGTTCGTCCGGCTCCATACGAACCATGAAGTTGTCCTGCGCGAAGTTCAGGAACTCATTGAACTCTTGGTAGCCATACTTCTTCATGTCGAAGTCGGCGTGGATCTTGCTCATCCAACCAGCCACGCTGTCGGTGCTGGCCCCGTCTTCCATATCGAGCTTGTAGATCTCAAGGACTTGGCGGAGCAGCGGTAGCGCTTCATGCTTCTTGTTGGCGGCACCTTCGGCTGCGGCCGCGGTTGCTGCCGAGAGCAGTTCGATCGTATATCGGCCTTCGGTTCCGTGGAGCTGGATATACCCAGCCACTTTCATCTTGTCGATGAACTCGGAAAAGGCGCTGGCGCCGTAAGACCGCTCATTGAAGCTCGGATCGAGCTGCTTCATCGTGCTCTTGAGGAGTCCGAGTTGCGGCTGAACACCACGACGCTGCAGCACGCTGAGCGCTCGTTCGACGAGGGGCATCGCCTGGGTGACTTCGAGGGGCTGGGGACGGTTGCGACGATAGCCGCCGGACTGGCCGCCGGAAGACTGAGAACCACCCTCGCGCGGCGGCGGAGCCTGTTCTCGGGGGGCTTGCTCGCGAGGCGGCGGAGCCTGGTCCCGGGCAATCTGTTCCCGAGGCGGCGCCGGTTCGCGCACCGGTCCCAGGACGTACTTCCTCTCTGGGATCACCCGGACGTCGTCGGTCAGCAGGCTCTCGTAGCTAATGAATTCGTGGCAGTTCTGCTGCAGGATGTTCGAGGTGAACGCCTTGCCGCCGACGATGTAGATCGTCTTGCCATAACCCCGCAGCTTGTTCACCAGCGGAATGAAATCGCTGTCGCCACTGATGATGGCGAATGCATTCACGTTCTTGTGGGTGAAGGCCATCTCGAGCGCGTCCAAGGCGAGATTGATATCCGCGCCGTTTTTGTCTCCTCTCGGGGAAGGGAGGCGTTGCACCATCTGGACCGCATTCTCGGCCATCTGGCGGACGGCCGGCTCTTGTCGGCTCCAGTTGGCGTAAGCGAACTTGGCAACGATATCGCCGCGTTCCTTTAATGCGTCGAGGGGGAGCGAGACGTCGAACTCGCGACGCAACGTCGACTTCACGCCGATTTCGATGTTGTCGTAGTCGACAAATACGGCGATGTTTTGGCGTTCTTGCATGTAGTCTTTAATCCTTAGTGCGGGGCGGGATTTGCCTTGAGAGGAAGTCCGGCTGCGCCGCGGATGAATTGCTTTGTCCGGTTTGGGGGAACCGGGGGGGACAGTGCCTCCCCGATTCCTGCCTGTTTCATGTGCGCGGCTGGCATAGTAGGGCTGATTCCACTCCATCCCACGACCGCTTTGTCCGCTGGTAGTCCAATGAGGCGATAGCGGTTCGTTCCGTTCCTCCGGATCCGGCGGTGGGTGGCTGTTTGCCGACCGAAGCCAACTCGATCCAGGGTCACTTTTAGAACAGCGCGGAATGCCTCATCCGCTAGCAGCATGTCTTGTGTCCAGGGTACCGCATCCGCGACGCTCGCTGGCTAGGGTGGGCGGGACGGCCTCCAAGGGCAAGCGAACGAGGAGGAATTCGCGAGTGGCGGGGCACCGCGAGAACTAGGGCTCGCCTGGGTCTAGGCCTGGCGCCGAATCAATCTCGGTCACAACTAGCTGATAAAGCTCAAGTTATTTCGCCCCTGGGCGAAAAGTACCAAGGCCCGGCCTAGACCAACAGCCCATGCCTGTTCTGGTACCGCAAGTACCTTGGACCGAGTGTATGGTACCGCGGCAATTTCCAGAATGGGTTATCCCAAATTGTTGTTCTGGAAGTTCAAATGTCTACACCACTGGTCACGCTGATTGTCCCCTGCTATAACGAAGTCGAAGGTCTCCCCCAACTCCTGTCCCGGTTGGACACGATGCGGGCCACCGGTTCGATGTCGCGCTGGGAAGTGCTCTTCGTGAACGACGGTTCGCAGGACAGCACGGGTTCGGTGTTGAACCATATGATGGACCACTACGATTGGATCCGCGTCGTCCACCACATTAAGAACCGTGGTCTGGGTGCCGCGCTGCGCACCGGCTTCCAATACGCCGATTCGCCCTATATCTGCACGATGGATAGCGACTGCACGTTTTCTCCGGAAACGCTTCCCGGCATGGTGGCCATGCTCCAGGCGGGTGCGGACCTGGTCACGGCTTCCCCTTGGCATCCCGATAGCGAAAAGGCGACTTGTCACCCAGTGCGTGGTTTTCTCAGCCGTTCCGCCTCTCGCCTGTATAAGCTGATCCTGGGGAACACGGTCCACAGCTTTACCCCCATGCATCGCGCCTACCGCCGCTCGGTAATTAAGCGGACCCACTTCCGTTCGAACGGGTTCTCCGCCGTCGCCGAAATCATGGTCAAAAGCTTGGCGCAGGGCTTCCGCGTCAAGGAAGTTCCGATGCCTGTCGCGCAGCGCCAGTTCGGTGAATCGAAGATCAAAATCATGGACTCGATCCTGGGCCACCTGTCGCTGATGCGGATGGCTACCACCTCCGTCTTCACCGGTTGGGCGAAGCAGCGGCTCGCTTGGGGACGCCTCGCGGTCGACGAATAGCCTCTAGAAGGAATACCAGAATGCCTACCACCACTCCTCTCCATCATCAGGTTGCCGTCCTTGGCGGCGGCATCTCCGGTCTCGTTTCGGCCTATCGGCTTCTGCAGCAGGGCGCCGGCGTGACCCTATTCGAAGCCAGCGATGCGCTCGGCGGACTCGGTGGCACCTTCGAATATCGCGGCGCGGTGATGGAGCAGTTCTATCACGTCATGCTCAACTCCGACGCGCCTCTGCTGAGCCTGCTCGAAGAGTTGGACTTAGCCGGGACCATCCGTTGGCAGGAAACCGCGATGGGGTTCCAATATGAAGAAGCCTTCTACCCCTTCAATACGCCGTTGGACTTGCTCCGCTTCGGTGCCTTGACGATCCCGGAACGGCTGCGTACCGCCATCGGTGCCGCCTACATCACGAAGTTCGTTAAGGATGGCACGGCGCTGGACGGGATCACCGCCGCCACTTGGCTAACCTCGATCTTTGGGGCCTCCGTGTTCGAAAAACTGTGGCGTCCCTTGCTCATCGCCAAGTTCGGAGACCTTTTCGATACGGTTCCGGCCTACTGGTTCTGGAGCCGCCTCACTCGGGAGAAGGGCGGCGCCAAAGAAGTGAAAGGCTACGTCGAAGGCGGATACCGAGCCATCGCCAACGCGCTTGCCGATGAGATCGTTCGGATGGGTGGCCAGATTCGGCTGAAGACGCCCGTGCAGAGTCTTCACGAAACAGCCAACTCTGTTCGGGTCAATAGCAAGGGAAAGTGGGAGTCGTACTCGGCGGTGATTTCAACGCTGCCGATGCCGCTGCTGCAGAAGATCGCCGGCGGTCAAATTTACGGTTCCGTGCCGCAATCGGAATTGGTCTATCAGGGCGTCGTCAATGTGGTCGTGATTCTGAAACAGCGCCTTCAGCCTTACTACTGGAACGCCATCGTCAAAAAGGGATTTCCGTTCCAGGGATTGGTCGAGACGACGCACGTTGTACCTCTGGAGCAGACCAACGGTCGTCACCTCGTCTACCTGATGAACTATTGCCACAAAGACAGCGAGACCTACAACCGCAGCGACTACGACTGGGAATTCCAGGCGCAGAAAGCCATCCGCTCGCTCTATCCCGATTTCGACCAAACCATGATCGAAGGGGTGAAAGTTTTCCGGGCTCCGTTTGTTGAGCCGGTTTGGCCGGTCAACTACCTCGCCGATCGGCCCGCCGCGCAGATCGCGGGCAGCAAGGTTTTCCTGGCCACGACGGCTCAAGCCTATCCCCGGGTGAATGCCTGGAACACGATGGTCGAGATCGCTGGCGAAACGGTCGGAAAAGTATGTGCCGAACTCGCCGGTCAGACCGCTTCCGGTGCCGCCGCCGTAGATGAACTCACGTTAGCCTAACGCGTCAACCAGGTTGATATGATCATCGGCACCTATGCTACGCCTAGTTGTCGCATCCCTCGCTCTTGCTCTAATCCTGTTCGCGCAGAATATCTCATCCGGCCTCTCCGGCACGATTGTCGACCAGACCGACGCCATCATCCCCGGGGCTCAAGTCGTCGCCCGACAAAGCCGTACCGGATTTCAAAAAGTATCCACTTCGAATGAGGCTGGATACTTCTCGTTTCCTGATCTCTCCTCCGGCCAGTACACGATCTCCATCGAGCACCGCGGCTTTAAGAAGTATCAGCAAACGGATATCGCGCTAAACTCGGGCGAACAGCGAACGCTGGGCCGGATCAAGCTCCAAGTCGGCGAGACGGCCGACACCGTTACCGTGGAAGCGGCCGGTGCCCAAGTACAACTTGGCTCCAGTGAAAAATCGGCATCGATTACCCAGGAGGAGTTGCAGAATCTGGCGCTTCGCGGGCGCGACGTCATGGACGCGGTAGGACTCCTCCCCGGAGTCATCGACACAAGCGACGGCCGCGAGTCACCGTCGAACAATGGAACCGGCGGGCTCTTTCTTTCGGGGGGGCGAGACAACTCCAAAAACGTTAGCGTCGATGGCGTTACCACGCTCGACACCGGCTCCAACGGCGGCGTTCACTCCATGCCTTCGATGGACTCAGTGGGAGAGGTGAAGGTGCTCCTATCGAACTATGCAGCCGAATACGGTCGCAATTCGGGAGGGGCCATCACCATCATCACGCGCGGGGGCGGTAAGCAGTTTCACGGCAGTGCCAGCTACTTCAACCGCCACGAAAGATACTCCGCCAATAGCTTCTTCAATAATCAACGCGGCGTGGAGCGGCAGCCCTATCGCTACAACATCGGCAACTATCAACTCAACGGACCGGTCTACATTCCCGGCAAATTGAATCGCGATCGTTCGCGACTCTTCTTCTTTTTCAGTCAGGAGTTCCAGAGCCAGTTCATCGAGTACGGCTCGCGGACGGTAACCGTCCCGACCGCGCTCGAACGGGCCGGCAATTTTTCCCAGAGCCGTGATACCAATGGTCGGGCTCGGGTTGTTCGGGATCCATTGACCAACCGCGACGCCGCCAACAACAAGCTGCAGTTCCCAGGGAACATGATTCCGCCCAGTCGTCTCCACCCGATCGGACAAAAGATTCTCGGCATCTTTCCGATGCCGAACTTCGTAGACCCCATCCCGAATCGCCGCGACCAGTGGAACTTCATCTCCGCCCAAAGTGGCAGCTATCCCCGGCGGACCGACATCCTCCGGCTCGACTTTCAGCCCTTCACAAAACTGCAAACCTATCTCCGCATCAGCAACACGCAAGACCGGCAGGAGGTGCCTTGGGGCCTGTGGGTAAACGGCGGCGTCAATATTCCGCTTACGCCGGTTGACTTTCGGCAGCCGGGCCGCGGCGCGACCTTGCACACGACCTATACAGTCTCGCCGACGGTTTTCAACGAACTCATCCTGGGCGTCAGCCAGAACCACCTGACCTACAAACCCGTCGATCCGGATAAGGTCGACCGCGCTAAACTCGGCATTAACGTACCGCAGTTCAACCCCAGCTTGAACGCCGGGAATCTGATTCCTAACTTTGCCTTCGGTGGCGTCCAGAATGCGGCCAGCGTCAACATGAGCGACGGGGTTCCTTACGACAATTCGAACCTGATTCTGTCGGTCGTCGAGAACCTCAGCAAGATTTGGAAGACGCATACCTTCCGCTTCGGCGTCTATTACGAACGCGCCCGGAAGGATCAGAGCGCGAACGCCGCCACCCGCGGCACGCTCGATTTCGGCGTCAACGCCCTCAGCGAATACGATACGAATTTTGCTTACTCCAACGCGGCGCTCGGATCTTACAACTCTTATACCGAAGCCTCAGCCCGCCCGCGCGGCTATTACTACTTCACGAACATCGAGTTCTACGCCCAGGACGCCTGGCGCATCAAGCCAAACTTGCTCCTCGATTTCGGCGTTCGTTTCTACGCCAATCAGCCCACCTACGATAAGCTGAATCAGCTTTACACTTTCTCCCCGGACGCCTACAATCCCGCCAAGGCCCCCGTCTTGTTGCGACCCGCGCTGGACGCCAACCGCCGGACCGTGGCCCAAGCGCCCAACGGCACCAACTATCCGGAAGGCTTCATCGGCACATTTGCCCCTGGCTACGGCAATCCCGCGGAGGGAATGATTCAGGGCGGTCGAAACGGACTGCCTCGCGGCCTCTACGAAGTGCCGAAGTTAATGGCGGCGCCCCGCTTCGGCTTCTCCTACGATCCGTTCCGTCGCGGTCGTACCGCCATTCGCGGTGGTGGTGGCGTGTTCTTTGATCGAATCCAGGGCAACATGACCTACAACATGTTGCCGAATCCGCCGTCCATCTTCACTCCGACCGTTTACTACGGGACGCTTGACGGCTTGGCCGAGACCGCCGGCAAAGGGGTCCTCGCCCCCTCGGGCACGGTTCGCGCCATCTTTGGCAACAACCCCATGCCGACCACCTATAACTATTCGCTCGGGATTCAGCAGCAGGTGGGCAAAACGTTTCTGATGGACATCTCGTACGTCGGCTCGCTCAGCCGACACCAACTCTGGCAGCGCAACATCAACGCCATCCCGCTCTATTCGACGCATCTCGATAAGAATCCGCAGAACGCCAATCCGGCGCGTCCCGCGGCCGCTCTGGCAAACAACTTCCTTCGTCCGATCCAAGGATACGGTGACATCTTTCTCTACGAGTTTGCGGCGGCTTCGAACTACGGCTCTCTCCAGACTCGCTTCACCCAACGCCTGAATCGCAACTTCAATTGGGGCGTCAGCTACACCTTCAGCAAGGCGCTCGGTACGTCTTCCAGCGACACCTTCACGGTCAACCCGTTCTTCAGTCCTCGGGCTTGGAACTACGGTCCGCTCGCCTACGACCGTACACAGGTCGTCGGTATCAACTACAACTGGACGCTGCCATGGAAGAACCGCCTCGCCCGCGGTTGGCAGTTCGCCGGCATCACCCGTGGCCAGACCGGCGCCCCGTTTACCCCGGGCATTACCCTCGTCAACGGTGGCGATATCACGGGCAGCGCCTCCTTCGGCACGCGACTGGTCGTCACCGATCCCAATCTGCCGCCCACCGAGAGATTCCGCGCGCCAGCCCGGGGGGAACTCGGCAACCTTGGCACGAATAATTTCCGCGGCCCAGGTTTCCTGAACCACGATCTATCCGTCTACCGCAATTTCAAATGGGAGCGGGTCAATACGCAATTGCGTTTTGAGTCGTATAACACCCTGAACCACACGCAGTTCTCAGGGCTTTCCACCGGCACCCGCTTTAATTCCGCCGGCGCAACCGAACAAATCGACCCGCTGTTCCTGGAACCCATCTCTGCTCGCAACCAACGCCGCGTTCAAATTGCAATCCGCGTGACATTCTAGAAGTATGGTTTCCCGCCGCATTGTTTGTCTCCTGATCGGTGCCACCGTCTTGGGTGCTCAATACCGTCCGCCTCGGAACTCTCAGTCCCGGAACCCGGTGGCCGAGATTCCGGTCACCTTCGATGGCACCGTCAAGGTCTACGACAAGAAGTTCATCATCGTCGAGACGGTGCCTGACCAGACGGTGAAGCTCGATATCGATAAGAAAACCCGTCTGGTCGACGCCAAGGGAAAGCCGCTCACCAAACCGCCGGAGGTGGGTAGTGCCGTCGCCGTCGACGGGATGAAACGGCTGAACGGATTCCTGGTCGCTCTGCAGATCAAGGTGCTGTAGTCGTGATATAAGTTCGGGCATGCTTCGTCGCGATCTCCTCCGTGCCTTCTGGGCCGCTCCTGTCCTCGCCCCTATGGCGAAGGGGCTTCCCCCACTGACCATTAAGGAAGTGAAGGTGATCTCCACCAGCGGCGGTCGCAACTACCGCTGGATCTTCGTCAAGATCATCACGAGCGAACCGGGGCTCTATGGCATCGGTTCGGCGGGGAATCACTTTCAGCCCTATGCCGTGATTGCCGCGATCGAAAAGCACTTGGCGCCTTTCCTCATAGGCAAGAATCCGGAGCAGATCGAGGACCTCTGGCAGAGCGGGCATCTCCGCACCTACTGGCGGAACGGCCCCGTGAACAACAACGTCCTCAGCGGGATGGACATGGCCTTGTGGGACATCAAAGGCAAACGGGCCGGTATGCCCGTTTATGATTTGCTGGGGGGTAAGGTCCGCGACGCCGTTCCTTGCTACGACCATTGCGGCGGTAACAGCAAGGAAGCGGTCGTTGAATCCGTGCAGAAATCGATGGCCAAAGGGTTCCGACACATTCGCGTGCAGCTTGGCGCCTATGGTGGAGGCGGCTTCATCCCCGCCGGCCAAGGGTCTCGGCCCGAAAACGGCCGCGGCGGTTCGGCGTTTGATGAAGAGGTGTACGTCGAAACGATTCCGCCGTTGTTTGACTACGTTCGTTCCAAGGTTGGCTTCGGCCCCAAGCTCTGTCATGACGTCCATTCGCATCTCAGCGGCATCAACGCCGTCGACTTTTGTCGCCGAATGCAGCCGTTTCAGATGTTCTTCATTGAGGACGTGCTCGCGCCGGAGCAACTGGCTTGGTACAAACAGATCCGCCAAACCAGCACGACCGCCCAGGCCGTGGGAGAGCTTTTCACCCACCCGTTCGAGTATCTGCCGCTGATTAACGAACGGCTCATCGACTTCGTCCGCTGCCGGGTGTCTTCCATCGGCGGCATCACTCCGGCGAAGAAGTTGGCGACCATCTGCGAACCACTCGGCGTCCGCACCGCATTTCAAGAGGGCGGCGAGAACGATCCGGTCAACCAACTGGCGGCTTATCATATCGACATCTCCCATCCCGCGTTCGGGATTCAGGAAGAGAATAATTTCCCCGAGTTTGTGCGGGAACTGCTTCCCGGCACCGCTGAGATCCGCGGCGGCTACCTCTATGGCAACGGCAAGCCGGGACTGGGTATTGACATCAACGAAGCGTTGGCCGCCAAGTATCCACTGCAGGCCGCTCCGTTGGGCGGGCACTATCCGCTGGATCGGACGCTCGACGGCGCTGTCGTCAAACCATAAAACTACTTCTGCGGTGCCATGCCCTCGTCGGGCCCCAGCCCTTTGCTGAGCCATCCCGGATACCAGCGGAAGACATTTCCGGTCAGGCTGCCGATGAATACGACGTTATCCGGGGTCACGCAAATCCAATGTCCCGGCGACTCCATGGCTCCCAGAATCTTGCCGGTCTTGCGGTCAATGCGCATGATCCGTCCGGCAAGAGTGTCGTAGGTCAGGTTTTCGATATTGTTCCGATGCGTCACCACCCAGACTTCGTCCTTCGGGGTGATGAAGATTCCCTGCGTAGCGCCCAGGTGCTTCCACATTCGTCGGAACTTTCCATCGGCCGAAAAGATCTGGATGCGATTGTTCTCCCGGTCGCTGACGTACACTTCGCCAGCGCTATCCACTGCCAGATTGTGCACCGTGTTGAATTGACCAGGCCCCTTGCCCGGCGTCCCCCAAGTCAGCTCATATTTGCCTTCGTAGCTGAAGCGGACCACCCGCGCATTGCCGTAGCCGTCGCTCACGTAGACGTGCCGACCGTCCGGCGAGAACGCCACATCCGTGGGACGGTTGAATGTCTCCGGCGTCGTTGCCGCCTTGCCTTTGATCCCCAAGGTCAGCTCCAGCTTCCCGTCCGGAGAGAACCGCATCACCTGATGATCCCCGTTGTCGGTCACCCAGATTTTGCCCTGTGGGTCCACGCGCAGCCCATGCGGGTTGCCGAAAAGACCCTTTCCCCACGAGCGGAGATAGTTGCCCTTGGCGTCGAAAACCACGATGGGGTCTGCCTTCTTACCGCGCTGGTAGACGTAGACCTCGCCCCGCCTATCCACTGCCACGGCGGAAACCCGACCGAACTTCCAGCCGTCTGGCATCGTATCCGGCTCTTCCCCGAAGCGGATTCCCACTCGATATTGAAGTAGCCCTCCTTCGTGGGGATACCATCCGGGTAGCTCCTGTGCGGGTGCAATCGACAGGGTTCCAAGCAGCAGAAGCGTTAGAGGTTTCATCCGCGCTATCATACGCCCGCTGCAGGAGCTGGGCAACCGGTGAGCCCGCGCCTAGGGAAGTGCCGCAATTCCCACGGGTGCCTCATGAATGGCTTGCAGCAGATTGATGAGGTCCTCGGCACGAAATGGCTTGGCGAGGAACTGGCCCATGCCCGCCTGCGCGCAGCGTTCGCGATCCTCAGCCAACGCGCCTGCCGTCAGCGCGACGATCGGGATGAGACGGATCGGGCTTGGGCTCTCCCGGATCCGCCTGGCGGCCGTGTAGCCATCCATCACCGGCATATGGCAATCCATCAGCACGACGTCGAATTGACCCCTCTCCAGGGTCGCCAAGGCCACCGCCCCATTCTCTGCAATCTCGAAATGGCAGCCAGTCCGCTTCAGAATGCCCGAGACCACCTTCTGATTCACCTTGTTGTCCTCAGCGAGGAGCACCCGCAGACCAACCAGCGTGGCCGCGATCGGGACAATCTCTTCCTGCTTGCGCAGCCTGCCGGGGGTCAGGAATGCGTCGACTCCCACCGCCCGCAGCATGGTGAAGGCTTCGAGCAACTCTCGTTGTCGAATCGGCTGCCTCAGCCAGGCGCGAAAACCCAGGCGCTCTGCCTCCATTCCTACCGTCGGGCTGGGGTCCCGACTCAGCAAGATCCGCCGTGCCCCGCGAGCGCTCACCGGTGGAACTCGAGGTGTGTCCGTCAGCCAAACGTCAGGCTGGTCGCTTGTCAACAGGGCGCCCTGTGCAGTGAGCCAGCTCGACAATAGCTTCCCCAAACGCAGCCCTCCCACATCGCAGTGGACCTTCAACCCGGGCAATCGAGGTTCGAATGGGGTGCTGGCCCGTCGATCCTCTTGCATCCGCATCATGAACCAGAAGACCGACCCTGCTCCCGGCGTACTTCGCACCCCGATCTGGCCCCCCATCGCATCAACAATCTTCTTCGATAGCGCCAAGCCGAGCCCGGTTCCGCCAAATTGTCGTTGCGTTCCCGGTTCGGCTTGCTCGAACGGCTGGAACATTCTGGCAGCTTGCGCATTCGTCATCCCGATTCCGCTGTCGTCCACTTCGATCAGCAGATCGCAATAGAGCTCATTCCGGATGCCGCTGACACGCGTTTCGACGTGGCCGCTCTCGGTAAACTTCAACGCGTTTCCGACCAAATTCAGAACGATCTGACGCAACCGACCAGCGTCGCCGAAAAACCGCGAAGGCAACTCCGGCGCATAGCTGAAGAGAAACTCCCGATCCTTCGTCCGGGCGATCGGTGCCAAAAGCTCCATCACCTCTTCAAAGACCGCCGCCAAATCAAAGCTCTCTTGCGATAGCTCCAGCTTCCCCGCCTCAATTCGGCTGAGGTCCAAAATGTCGTTCAGAATCGTCAGCAGCGATTCGGCCGAATGCTGAATCGTCTGCGCCTGATCCCGTTGATCGATATCCAGCGACGTCTCCATCAGCAACCGCGTCATGCCCAGGATCCCGTTCATCGGCGTACGGATCTCGTGGCTCATGTTGGCCAGGAAGATGCTCTTCGCCAGGGCACTCGACTCCGCGGAAAGCCGAGCCCGTTTCATTTCCTCCTGCAGCCTAATCCGCTCCGTGATATCCCGTCCGATCGCCTGCAGCCCGGTCTCGAAACCATTGTTCGAAAGCATCCGGCAATTCAGTTCGAGGGTAATCGCTTCGCCCGAGGCCGGCATCACTTCCCGTTCCACCCGAATCGCACCCCGGGTTCGCGTTTCGTCGAGAAGGTCAAAATACCAGCCCATGTCCTCGCTGGTAAAGAGCTCCTCGATGAACTGCCCCAACAACGAGGTGTCCGCCCGACCCAGCAACTGCTCCGCTGCCCGATTGGCGCCAACGAGCCTGCCGTCCAAATTGGTCTGCAAAATCACATCGCTCGCGTTCTCGAACAACTCCCGGTAACGCTCGCGGAGACCCTGCTCCGCCGACAAAGAGTCCATCAGCCGCCGCGTCTGTTGCCGAATGTCTTGCCGCAACCGGGAAATCCACCACGCAATCATGCTGGCCAGCGCACCGACGGCACCGGCCACACCGAACAGCCAAGGCATTTCAAGACCGGCAAAAATTGTCGTGATTCCAAACGGGATAAACATCACTCATCTGGTGTATCGTCCAGAGAGACAGATGTAAGAGGCGGAGAGCCTATTTGGGATCGTTAAATTTGCTTACTTCGCCCGATAACCGGGACGCCAGCGGACTCGTCTGGCCCGAGTACTTGTTCCCCGGCTTGGCCCTATAGGGCACCGAGACCGGCGTAGTCAACTGCTCAAACGTAAAGGAGCAAATGCGCATTCCCGGATACAGTGCCACCGGAACCCGCCCCAAATTGGACAGCTCCAAAGTCGCTTTTCCCGTCCAACCCGGGTCAAATAGCCCCGCTGTTCCGTGCACGATAATGCCAATCCGGCCCAAACTCGACCGGCCTTCCAGGCGACCCAACACGTCATCCGCCAAGTCCAATCGCTCTTCGGTAATCGCCAGACAAAAATCCCGCGGCTGCAGAATAAACGGCTCCCCCGCAGGGACGATGATCGTTCTCATCATCTCCTGAATGCCGCCTTTATCTCTTGGGTCAATAAACGCAAAACGAGAGTGCTCAAAGACACTAAACTCGTTACCCAAACGAAAATCCACCGAGCAGGAACCGTACTGCTCAGCCGGAAGTTCCGGTTCTATCCGGATCTTCCCCTCCGCGATGTAGCGCTTAATGTCGATGTCCGAAAGGACCATGTAAATGCCGGAGGATAAGTTTGGTGGACGACATGGGATTCGAACCCACGACCCCCACGATGCGAACGTGGTGCTCTCCCAACTGAGCTAGCCGCCCACACGCGACTAATTCCAGTATACAAAACTGAAAGCCGTTCGTGGGCGGGTTACAATAAATTTTTCATGGCTGACGATATCCTCTCGAAAATGCGTTCCGAATGGGACGCCCGCGCCCGCGAAAATGCCCGTTTTTACGTGAATACGGCCAAAGAAGACTGGACCGACGAGGAGTTCTTCCAATCGGGCGAGCGGACGGTTGCCGAAGAAATCCTGACGGACATGACGAATATCTGTCAGGGCAAAGATCCGCAAGCCATGCGCGTGCTCGAAATCGGCTGTGGTGCCGGACGGGTGACGCGAGCATTGGCTGGCCTGTTCGGCGAGGTCCACGCCGTCGACATCAGTCCTGAAATGGTCGCCCAGGCGACCGCGGCTCTCGCTCCGTTCCCTCACGTACACGTCTATCAAAACAACGGGAGCGATCTCGAGGTAATCCCCGCCCGCGAATTTGACTTCGCCTTTTCGACCATTGTCTTCCAGCATATCCCCAGCCGTGAAGTGATCGAGAAATACGTCAGCGAGGTCTCCCGCCTGCTGCGCCCGGGCGCGCTGTTCAAGTTCCAGGTGCAGGGCGATACCACCCTCAAGACCACCGCCGAAGACACTTGGCTCGGTGTTCCCTTCTCGGACGACGAAGCCGTCGCCATGGCGGAACGCTGTGGCTTTGAACCTCGCTACCGACACGGTGCTGGCGGCCAGTACTTCTGGCTTTGGTTTTTTAAGCGCTAGGCTCGGGTGTCTTCCGACGCCCGTCCCAGTATCGCTTCATCCGGGCCGATACTTCCTGTCGCTCTACTTCGTTCATCGACTTGCGACCCCGCCGGGCGGGCCCGGAAACCGCGTGGATCCCCCCCTGCCCTTCAAGGACCGCGATCGCCTGGTCAAGCCTACGCTTCTCTTCGTACAATTCTTGGATCGCTTGATATAGGTCCATCTGGGTTGCTGCTTAAGTTGGGGTTTCTTAAGCAGCATACCCCGATTTCATGCTCTTGACATGAGTGGGAAGTACTTATTTTCTTCAACTTATAGTACTAATCGTCCGATCTAATTCACCGAATCATAAAAGGCCAAGCGGGAACCAATTTGTACGCGTAACGGGTTACCGCGAAGAACACCATGCCACCCACTACCGCGGCTAAGGCCAGCACAATCACCAGCACAGAAGCCCATGGGAAGCTCTGATCCGTCCGTCGCAGCTCCAGCAGATAGCTTGCAAAGACGCCGACGAAATACAGAAACACCATCGGCACCGAAAAGATCATCAGGTTGAAAATGTCCGGCGTCGGCGTCACCACCGCTGCCAAAATCACGATGATCAAAATGGCGTAGCGTGAATTTTCAAGCAAGAACTTGGCGGTTGTGATGCGCAGGAAAGTCAGGAAGAAGACAATCACCGGCATCTCAAAAACCAGACCAATGCCGAGGGTCACATTTACGAACAGGTCGAAGTAGTCGACTAGGTTGATTGCCGGTTCGACGTTGATGTCCTTGCCCATGCCGAGCAGGAACTCCAAGCCAAACCGGAACGCCACGAAGTAGGCGAACAAGCCGCCGAGGATGAACAAGCCAGCGGTGCAGAGGATGAACGGGGCGGCGAAATTCCTCTCCTTCTTGTAGAGTCCGGGCGCGATGAACGACCAAACCTGGTAGAGGATCCACGGAGACGACAAGAAAATCGCTACCAACAAGGGAACCTTCATCCAGATGACCGTGAAGGCGTCGGTGGGGCTGAGCTGCTTCAAGGTCGGGGGATACCCGAGCCGCCGAAGCGCATCGGCCGCCGGATCCGAGATCAGCTTCCAGATCTCGTTGGCGAAAATCATCGACAGGAAGAAAGCCACGGCCACGCCGCTCAGCGTCTTAATCAGCCGGGAGCGCAGCTCTTCCAAATGCTCCATGAAGCTCATCCGGAGCATGCCGTCGTCTTCTTCGTCTTCCGGATCGATCTTCGCAGCAGGCGGCGGCGAACCGCTTCCGCCCGCCGAAGACGTGGGGACTACCGGGGCTACCACCGCCGTTGGAGTAGACGGCTTATGGTCAACTTGCGAGTAAGGATCGTCGTAGGTGTACCCATCATAGTAGTGCGAGTCATGATGGGCGTCTGTCGTTTGCTCGTGCGACACATGCGTTTCGCCGGACGCGGACGGAGCCCCTTCCGCCTTGGCGGGTGGGTTCTCCGGCTGCGTCGGCACAGGTTCACTGTTCGGGGAGGACCCCTTCTGCTCTTCCGATGACATAAAGTACGGTTTAAGTTAACTAGCCACTGACCCTTGCGACACAGTGCCTTCAGCTGCCTTCACCACCACCGGAGTTTCCGGAGTGATCGCGGCGGCTTCTTCGGCCGGGGCTTCAATGAGAGTGGTCTGTTCAGCGCCCTGAGGTGCGGATGCGCTTACCGTGGTTGAAGAGGTTGCGGTGGAATCCGTCAACTGCGGGGTCGATTCCCCGTAGTCGTAATAGGACGAGTCATCGTAGTTCGTAATTTCGTTCTGGAACTCACGCGTCACATCCCGGAGCTCGTTCAGCTCCTTCATAGATCCGTTATCCCGCTCCAAGGAGTTCATTTCGCGCTCAAACGTGGATCGCAACTCCGACGATGCCCGTCGGAATTCGCCCATCGCTTTGGCGACCGTTCTGCCCAGCTCCGGTAACTTTTTAGGACCGAAAACCAGCAAAGCAAGCATAAAAATCAGGATCATCTCCTGAGTGCCTAGCGAGCCCATGGAATGGTGTTACCTCCTTATGAGGAATGAGAATTCTGATTCAGTCTATCACACGGTATCCTGGTGCCGATGCTCTACGCGGCCATCGACCTCGGCGGAACCAAGATCGCTGGCGCCCTCGGACACCCCGACGGCACCCTGGTCTCCCAGCGAACGATCCCCACCGAAGCCGACGGCGGACCCGACCACGTGATCTCCCGCATCCTCTCTCTGCTCCGCGATCTTGGCGATTCCCCAGCCGCCCTCGGAATCGGTGTGCCGGGTCTGGTTGATCGTTCGAGCGGCGATGTGATGTTCCTGCCCAACCTCGCCACCCAGTGGCGCGGCGTCCCGCTGGCTCGTCGACTGCAGGCCGAACTCGGCATCCCCGTCCGTATCCTCAACGACGCCCGCGCGGCCACTCTCGGCGAGTTCCGCTTCGGCCACTCGGCTCCCAATATGCTCCTCTATACGCTGGGCACCGGCATCGGCGGCGGGGTCATCCTTGACGGCAAACTTCGCCTTGGCCCGCTTGGTGCCGCCGGCGAACTTGGCCACCAGGTCATTGAACCCGACGGCCCGCCCTGCTCCTGTGGCAGCCGCGGATGCCTCGAGACCCTCGCCAGCGGCCCCGCCTTGGCCCGCGCCGGCACCGCCCTGCTCGGCCGCTCTGTAACCGTTGCTGAAATGGTCGAGCTTCCGCAGTGTCGTCCCGTCTTCACTCGCGCCGGACAATACCTAGGCCTCTCGGCCGCGAACATGATCAGCGCGCTCCACCCCGAACTCATCGTCTATGGAGGAGGCCTCTCGGCCCTTGGCGATCTACTGCTCGGCCCCATCCGAACCACGATCGAAGAAAGGGTGCGGATGTTCCCGCCCGCCGGCATCCGCCTGGAACGCTCCGCCCTCGGCGACCGTGCTGGTCTCCTCGGCGCGCTCGCACTGGCGGCGCTAGACTTGAGCTAAGCGCCTATGACTGACTATACCTACCTCGACGTAGCGAAGATGATCGACCACTCGCTTCTTAATCCGACTCTCTCGACGACGGATTTGGAACAAGGCATCCTCCTCGCGAAGGCCTACGACGTCGCCAGCGTATGCATCCTCCCTTACGCCCTCAAACGTTGTGCGATGATGCTGCACGGCTCGGATGTGAAGGCGAGCACGACCATCGGATTCCCCCACGGCGGACACTCGACCGCCATCAAACTGGCGGAAACCAAGCAGGCCCTCGCCGACGGCGGCCAGGAGCTTGACATGGTCGTCAACATCAGCAAAGTGCTCTCCGGCGATTGGAACTATGTGGCGGCGGATATTCGCGCCGTCGTCGACGAAACCCACGCGGCGCGCCAAAAAGTAAAGGTGATCTTCGAAAACGCCTACCTGAATGATGAACAGAAGATCCGGTTGTGCGAAATCTGCAGCGAGATCGGTGCCGACTGGGTCAAAACCTCCACCGGCTACGCCCCCACCGGTGCCACCCATGCCGACCTCATTCTGATGCGCAAACATACAGCGCCCCATATTCAGGTAAAAGCCGCCGGTGGCGTTCGCGATCTGGATGCCCTGTTGGCCGTGCGCGCTCTCGGCGTCACCCGCTGCGGTGCCACCCGCACCGCCACCATGCTCGATGACGCCTGCTCGCGCCTCGGCCTTCCTCCCGTTGTCTCCTCCCGCGCGGAGGTCGCCGGCTACTGATGCGTCTGGAGTCGGTGCAGATCGGGCAAGCCCAGGACTATGGCGACTGGGTCACGGCTACGTACAAATATCAGATTGAAGGCCCGGTGTTTGTCGAGGCGATGGGCCTCAATGGCGACGAGGTAGCCGATCACAAGAACCACGGAGGGCCGGATAAAGCGGTCCTCGCTTACGCTGCCGCCCACTACTCCCACTGGCGGCAAGAGACCCAGAATAGCGACTGGACCGGCGGTGCCATGGGCGAAAATCTCACCATCGCCGGCCTCGACGAATCGACCGTTTGCGTCGGCGACACATGGCAAATCGGGCCAACTGTCGTCGTGCAGGTATCCCAACCCCGCCAGCCCTGCTGGAAGCAGGCTAAGCGTTGGGGCATCAAAGACTTGGTCGTCCGCATTCTCGACACCGGTCGCACCGGCTGGTATCTTCGTGTGCTGACCGAAGGGGCGATCTCCCCCGGTGACGAACTTACCCTCCTCGCCCGACCCCATCCCGATTGGACCATTGCCCGCGCGAACCAGGTCATGCACTTCGATAAAACGAACCCGGGTCTCGCCCGCGCCCTGGCCGCCCTTCCCGAGCTTTCCGCAAGCTGGCAGCGTGATCTCGCCCGCCGTTTCTAGCTACTTCTTCGTAAATAACCGCTTCGGGATCATCGCATGCACGCCTTTGTTGCCGTCGACGAGTTGGGTGATGTGCAAATCCACACCGACGCTGATCAGCATGTAAGCGTCTTCCTTGCTCAGGTCTTTCTCCCTCACGAGGAAATCCACCGCCTGCTGTACGGCCAACTTCGTTGCCTTTTCCAGGCTTTCGTCGAAGCCCATTGCGATGAAGTGCGTCGGCGTCTCGCCCCGTGGCCAAACCAGTTTCTTGTCTTTGCGAACCACAAACCGAAACGTCCCCTGCAGCGACGTCTCGAGCCCGGTCACGTCCACCTCGCCGTCCCCCTGCGCCGCATGGCCATCGCCCACTTGGAATAGGGCTCCTTTCACGTGCACCGGAATGAAAACCGTCGTCCCCGCGACCAACTCGCGGTTATCCATATTTCCCGCGTGAATGCCTGGCGCCCGACTGCTGATCTTCCCCGTAGCCTCCGGCGGAGCCACGCCCATGCTGCCGAAAAACGGCCGCAGCGGCACCTCCACTCCCGGCCCAAACTTCCCAACCATCTTCTCTCGGTCGAGCGCGATCAGCCTCCGTTTCCCAATCGTGAATTCGTCGGCCAGAACGCCCGCGGCCCCCATCGCGTTGTACGAATACGGCACCGCCATCTTCACATCGAGAATCTGGACCTCCAGGACATCTCCCGGCTCCGCTCCCTCCACGTAGATCGGCCCCGTCAAGAAATGGCCCCGTGCTTCGGGCTTCGCTTTTACCACCGCCCGCAACTCCGATTGCACCTGGTCTGGAGCCACCCCCGCTCCTTCGAGCGCCTGCGGCGAAGCCACGCCGAGTGTATCCACCACGACGGTATCGCCGGAGGCGACCCGCAAAGCAGGCTTGCTTTGCGGGTCGTAATAGCCGACGATCACGGTCTCCGGCGTCACCTTAAGTTGGTGCTTTGTCTCCGCCCACAGGGTCAGACCGAACAAGATTCCGAATGCAATCCGCATTCGAATAGAGTAGCGAAATCCGCTACTGGTTCACGCCGCTCGCCAGGAACCCGCCGTCCACCGCCAGGCATTGGCCGGTGATGTAACTCGCGGCATCGGACGCCAGCAACAACGCCGCCCCCAGCAACTCTTCGCGTTGTCCAAACCGCTTCATCGGCGTCCGCATCAGGAACTCCTTGCCCCGTTCGGTCCCGTCGAGCAGCGCCGCGTTCAACTCCGTCCGGAACACACCCGGCGCGATCGCGTTCACGTTGATGCCTTCCTTCGCCCACTCCACGGCCAATTGCCGCGTCAACTGCAATACCGCCGCTTTCGAAGTCGCATAGGCCGTCACTTCCAGCAGCCCCACATACGAACTCAACGAAGCGATGTTGATCACCCGGCCCTTTCCGTTCGCTTTGAGCGGTTCGTAGAAACTCTGGCACGCCCGCAACGTTCCCGTCACGTTCACGTCCATCAACCGGTTCCATTCGGCCTCTTCGACCAGCGCCGTCTTCTTCCGAAACGTCATTCCCGCCACATTCAGCAGAATGTCCACCCGGCCGAACTTGGCCAGCACCGCATCCCGCAGCGCATCAATCGAATCCCGCTTCTGCACGTCGCAAGCCTGTCGCAGCGTCTGCCCCCCGCCTGCTTCGATCGCGTCGCAAACCGCGTTCAACTCGGCTTCTCGCCGGCCCGTCGGCACCACTGTCGCTCCGGCTTCGGCCAGCCCTTGCGAAAGCACCGCGCCGATCCCCGAAGTCCCGCCCATCACGACCGCTACGCGGCCCGTCAAATCCATGAAATTCTTTGCCATGACTATTCAAGCAGTATACCCCTTGACTCCCTTCCGGCTTTGCCCTAGACTTCTACCCTAGAAGGCTAGGGTAATGCCGCCACTCGAACTCCTCATCTTAAAAACTCTGGCCCGCACCGCCAATCACGGCTTCGGGATCACACTCCACATCCAGGAAGCCTCCGCCGGACTGCTGTCGATCGAAGAAGGCTCGCTCTACCCCGCCCTCCACCGCCTGGAACGCGACGGCTTCCTGTCGAGCGAATGGAGCATCACTCCTAACGCCCGCAGGGCCAAGTTCTATAAACTCACGGCTGCTGGCAAAAAGCGGCTGGCCGCTGCGGAACAGGCGTGGCTACAAACCGCCAAGGGCATGGCCAAGCTCTTGAGGTTCGCCTGATGAAAGACCACGAAGACGATTGGAAAGAAGAACTCGAATCGCACCTCACGCTCCGCGCCGATCACGGCACCACCCCCGAGGAAGCCCGTCGCCGCTTCGGCAACCGGCTCCAAATCTCCGAAGCCGTCCGCGCGATCCACGTTCCGATTTACGTCGACCAACTGCTCCAGGACCTCCGCTACGCCGTCCGCACGTTCTCCCAATCGCCGCTCTTCACGGCGGCAGCCGTCCTCACTCTCGCCCTCGGTCTCGGAGCTTCGACGGCCGTCTTCTCCGTCGTCGATCGCATCCTATTCCAGCCCCTTCCCTACGCCGAGCCAGACCGCCTCGTCTGGCTCGGCATGGCTGCGCCCATCGAGGCCAACGAATTCCTTCTCAGCCCCGACTACCTCGCGTGGAAGAAATCGCAGACGGTCTTCACCCACCTCACGGCCACCCGCGGCAACACCGATTGTGACCTCACCGCCGACAACCCGGTCCGCCTCCGTTGCGCGCAAGTCGACGACAATTTCCTGGCCACGCTCGGCGTGCAGCCCATGCTCGGCCGCGACCTCGCCGAATCCGATGACGCCGACACCGCCCTGGTCTCCCATCGCCTTTGGCAATCTCGCTTCGGTGCCAACCCGGCCTTGCTGAATACGACCCTCGAAATCAACCGCAAACCGGTCCGCATCGTCGGCGTTCTCCCGCCGAGCTTCGAACTACCCACGCTCCAGTCCTTCGACTTCCTGCAACGGATGCAGATCCGCCGAGCGCAGCAGCAAAACGGCACCATGTTCTTTCTCACCGCCTTCGCCCGGCTCCACCCGGGTCAAACTACCGCCCAGGCCCACTCCCAACTCCAACCACTCTTCGCCGAAGCACTCAAAGGGGTTCCGCCGCAATTCCGCAACGAGGTCACGCTCCGGGTCCTCGGACTTCACGACCGCCAGGTCCGCGATGCCCGCCAGTCCGCTCTGCTCCTGTTGGCCGCCGTCGGCCTCGTCCTGCTGATCGCTTGCGCCAACGTCGCCAACCTCCTCCTCGCCCGCGCACACACCCGCCAACGCGAATGGTCTATCCGGCAAGCCATCGGGGCCAGCCGCGCTCGTCTACTTCGCCAATCGCTAACCGAAAGCCTGATCCTCGCCGCCGCTGGGGCTCTCCTGGGCCTCGGCCTGGCCGCGGCGCTGCTCCAGACGTTTGTCCTCCTTGCCCCCGCCGGGCTCCCGCGCCTCGCCGAGGCCAAGCTTGACCTGCGCGTTATGGTGGTGGCCGCGACCCTTACGTTAGGCTGCACACTCCTCTTCGGCCTCGCCCCCCTTGCCCCGCAGCGCAGCCGATGGTTTCGCCCAAGCCTGGTGATCGTGCAAATCGCCCTAACCTTCGTTCTCCTCTCCTCCGCCGCCACGTTCCTGCAAAGCCTGATCGCCCAACTCCAAACCCCTCTCGGCATGCGCCCCGACCAAACTCTCGTCGCCGAAATCAACCTGCACCGCGAACGCTACTCGGATCGCGCGCAACAACTCCAATTCTTCGAAGCCCTCGAAGAGCGCCTCCGCCAAGTCCCCGGCGTGCAAGCGGTCGCTTTGGCGGACGCGCTCCCTCCGGAAGGTCGCATGATGACCACCATTTACTCCACCCTCCAGGTAGAAGGCCGCCCCGCCAATACGGGCTCCCCCACCGGCGGCATGGTCGTCCATCGCCAAGTCACACCCGACTACTTTTCCATCCTCGGAATCCAAACCGTCCAGGGCCGAGCCTTCACCGAGCAAGATCGCCACGGTTCCGAAGACGCCGTCCTCATCAGCCAATCCCTCGCGCACCGACTCTTCCCCAACCAAAGCCCGGTCGGCCAGCGCATACGGGCCTTTGACGGCCTGTACCGCCCCATTCTCGGCGTCGTCGCCGACGTCAAGAACGCCGGACTTACGGGTAATGACGACCCCGAGTACTACGAACTTCGACGCCACCATCCCTCCTCCGGTCGAGCTTTCTCCCACGTCTTAATCCACTCGACCGCCGCCCCCGCCGCCCTCACCTCCGTCGTTCGGGCCGAAGTCCAAGCCCTCGACCCCCGTCTCCCCGTTGAGACTTTCCGTCTGGCGCAGAAGATCTCCGCGCTGTCAGCCCGCTCTCGCTTCCAGTCCGCGCTGTTCGGTAGCTTCGCCGTCGTCGGTCTGGCCTCGGCGGCTATCGGCATTTACGGAGTCCTCGCTTTCCTCGTCGCCCGGCGCACCAAGGAAACCGGGATCCGCATGGCACTTGGCGCCACCCCCGCTCAAGTCCGCCACCTCGTACTCCGCCAAGCGCTCAC
>JAPKZA010000273.1:0-26305 GCA_026394015.1 Acidobacteriota bacterium | reverse complement strand
ATACGCCGCCAAATTCCAACAGGGCAGCGCCCCCGCCGCTGGTGTCCTCGCGATAACAGCTCTCCTCGCCGCTTGGATTCCCAGCACCCGCGCCGCCCGTGTCGACCCGGCCAGCGCCCTTCGCTGGGAATAACTCCCTGGAGAATTTGGGCCGATCCCCGCCACTTCCCCTCCGAAGCGGTCCATGCCCCAACACCTCGACGTTACTCTCAAATCGCTCTTCCTCCGCTCCACTGGCGTTTTCACGCGGCTACTTTTCGGCGAGATCGTCTCATGGCAGAACGTCGAGCAGCCAACGGTCTCTAACCGCCGTGCCGACCTTCTTGCCCGCTGTGCCGACGGCCTTCTTCGCCAAATCGAAATCCAGCTCCAGAACGACCCCGCCATCCCGTTCCGCATGGCCGAATATTACCTCGGCTTCTACCGCCTCCTGAACGAACACGTAGTCCAGATCCTTCTCTATGTGGGCCGGGAACCCCTTCGTATGCCCGTCGTATTCGAAACCCCAACGATGCGTCACGAGTATGTTGTCCTGAATCTCCGAGAGATGCATGGCGAAGCGCTGCTCGCCAGTGACGACTGGGCCGACAACGAATGGGCACTGCTGACGAAGACGGACCCCGAGCGAGTAATCCGAGTTGTGCTCGAAAAGCTAAACCGACTCGACGGAGAAGAGAAGAAAGACGCCGCCGCCACTTTCCTGCTGCTCGGAGGCATACTGGGAGTAGAAGAGGATCTACGGAAAAGGATAGACAACCCAATGATCGATATCATGCAGAACAAAGTCTTCGGCCCGATGATTCGGGAGCAACTTGCGACCGCGCATCAAGAAGGCCACCAGAAAGGCCACCAGGAAGCCGTTCGTGTCCTGTCTCGCCGCCTCATTGAAAAGCGCTTCGGACCTCTGCCGGTTTGGGCGCAGGCCCGGCTCTCCGACGCCTCCCCCGAAACGCTCACGGATTGGACCCTTGCCCTCGACGAAGCTGAATCCCTCGAAGCCGTCTTCCGCTCCTAGTCTGCCCGCCAACCCGGACGCGGGTATATCCTAGTGGTTTATGGATCTCACTCAGCGTCGCGACCTCCTGAAGTCCGGAGCCCTCATCCTCGGGGCCCCTGCCGTCCTCTCCGCTTTCCAAGCTTCCAAGTCCATTAAGATCGGTCTCGTCGGTTGTGGCGGTCGTGGCACCGGTGCCGCCTCCCAAGCCCTGAAGGCCGACGACTTCTCGAACCTCACCGCCATGGCCGATGTCTTCCCGGAACGCATCGATGACTCCGTCGCCAGCCTCAAGAAGATCCACGGCGAAAAAGTTAAGGTCGAGAAGGCCAACATGTTCGTCGGCCTCGATGCCTATGAAAAGTTGATCGATTCCGGCGTCGACGTCGTCGTTCTCGCCACCCCTCCCGGCTTCCGCCCCGGGCAACTCCGCTACGCCATCGAAAAAGGCAAGCACGTATTCTGTGAAAAGCCCATGGCCGTCGACGTTCCCGGCATCCGCCACGTCATGGAAACCTCGAAGATGGCCAAGGAGAAAAACCTCTCCCTCGTCGCCGGCTTCTGTTGGCGCTACTCGAACTACATCGTCGAAACCTTCAGCAAAATCAAATCTGGTTCCATCGGCGATATCACCGCCTACTACGGCACCTACTACACCAACCCGGTGAAGCCGATGCCTCCGGCTGACACCCGCCCCGCCGGCATGTCCGACGTCGAATGGCAGATCCGCAACTGGTACAACTTCCAATGGCTCTGCGGCGACTCCCTCGTCGAACAAGCCATCCACACCGTCGACAAAGTCGCCTGGGCCTTCAACGACGTTCCCCCCGTCTCCTGTGTCGCCAACGGCGGCCGTCAAATCCCTGCCGAAGGCGGCAACATCTTCGACCACTTCTCGGTCAATTACCTTTATCCCAACAACGTCCGCGCCTTCGTCTCCAACCGTCAAATGGAAGGCTGCTACAACGAAAACGCCGACTACATCATGGGCACCAAAGGCCAGGCCATCATCGGCCGCGGACCCAACCCCCGCATCATCGGCGAAAACCCCTGGACCTTCGCGGGCCAGAAGTACGACATGTACCAGAAGGAGCACGACGACCTCTTCGCCGGCATCCGCAAAGGCACCCCGCTCAACGACGGCGAACGCATGTGCACTTCCACCCTGCTCGGCATCATGGGCCGCATGGCCGCCTACACCGGTCAACAGATCACTTGGGATCAAGTCATGAACTCCCAACACCGCATCTTCCCCGAAAAACTCGAATGGTCCGGCAAGCTTCCCGTCGAACCCATGCCCCTACCCGGTCGCACCAAGTTCGTCTAATGCGCCTCAGCCTCTTTTTGCTCCCGCTCCTCGCCGCCGCCCAGACGCCCGAGTTCGCGTCCGTCCTGGAGAAGCACTGCCTCTCCTGCCATGGAGCGGAAAGAGGTCTCTCCGGCCTCCGACTCCATACCCGTGCCGCCGCTCTCAAGGGCGGCACCCGCGGCCCGGCGCTGATCCCTGGCGACCCCGCGAAATCATTGCTCTATAGCACTACCGAGCTCGCGCCCGGCACTACTCTCGCCATGCCCCCCGGCGGCCCACAAATCCCGGCCGCCGACCGGGCGATCCTGAAAGCCTGGATCACCGCCGGAGCCCCCTGGCCCGACGCCATTACTCTCAAACTCCCCCAACTCAAAATCAAGGATGACCAAGCCCTGGTCGCTCGGCTCCACCCGAAAATGGAGCAAGCCACCGAGCTCAAGCCCTATAAGCGCATCATCCCGAACTCCACCGTCGAATTCGAAATGCTCCCCGTCCCCGGCGACGCCAAGGTCGCTCCCTTCTGGATGGGTAAATACGAAATCACCTGGGACGAATACCGCCTCTTCATGTTCCAGAATCTGGCCAACGAAGCCCGCGGTGCCGAGCCCGCTCTCGACGCCATCTCCCGCCCCACCAAGCCCTACGTCGAAATGTCGTTCGGAATGGGCATTAACGGCTTCCCGGCCATTTCGATGACCCAACACGCCGCGAACAAGTTCGCCCAATGGCTCTCGGCCAAAACCGGGCAGTTCTATCGCCTTCCCACGGAAGCCGAATGGGAACATGCTTGCCGCCTCGGCGACACCGAAGCCACCCCCATCAACGACCGCTCCTGGTTCGTCGACAACTCTCCCGAAAGCTACCAGCAAGTCGGTAAGAAGAAACCCAACAAACTCGGTCTCTACGACATGCTCGGCAATGTCGCCGAGTGGACCCTCGACCAGTACGATGAAAAATCATACGGCAAACCGCTTCCGCCTGAAGGCTACATTCTCTCCACCAAACCGTACCCTCACGTTGCCAAAGGTGGCGCCTGGTCCGACCCCGCCCAGAAACTTGGCTGCGGCCAACGCATCTGGTCCGACCCGCAATGGAAAATGCAGGATCCCCAACTTCCCAAGTCCATCTGGTATCTCACCGATGCCCAGTTCCTCGGCTTCCGCCTCGTCCGTCCGCTGAAGGTCCCCAGTGCTGCGCAGATGTTTCGTTATTGGAATAACGGCGTCGAACGCGAATAGCGCAGCGCTTCCGCTCGAACGGTTCGAAGCCGTCGAGCCCCACCTCGGCACCCTGGTCGCCATCACCGCTTACGCTCCGAACGTGGCCATCGCCCGCGCCGCCTTCGCCCTCGCCTACGCCCGCATCGCCGCCCTCAACCAAATCCTCTCCGATTACCTGCCCAACTCAGAGCTAAACCAAATCAACACCACCCCTCGCGTCATCTCCCCTGAACTTGCCACGGTTCTCCGCACCGCCCACCAAATTTCGAAACGAAGCCACGGAGCCTTTGACGTTACTGCCGGAGCCCTCATCCGCCACTGGCGTCAGACCAAAACGTTCCCTCCCGCTCATCTCCCCGTCGGCTATCAGCATCTCCACCTGAAAGGCCGCCAGGCCTGGATCGACGACGCCGCCATTCGCCTCGACGTCGGCGGTCTCGGCAAGGGCTACATCGCGGACGAAGCGCTCAAGGCCCTCGGTCTCCCCCGGGCCCTCATCGCGATCAGCGGCGACATCGTCTGCGGCGCGCCTCCCGCGGGCCAAACCGGCTGGCGCGTCCAGGCCGCCGGCCAAGTCTTCACCGTCAAGCACGCCGCCGTCTCCACCGCCGGCGACGCCGAGCAGTTCACGCTCATCGATGGCCAGCGCTACTCGCACATCCTCGACCCCCGCACCCGACGCCCCCTCATCACCCCTCGCCAAGTTACCGTCATCGCCCCCACCGGCCTCGTCGCCGATGCCCTCGATACCGCCATCTGCATCACCGGCGACCCCACGATCACTCGACATTTCCGCCACACCCGCGCCTATATCGTGTAAGGAATCGCCCTTCAGTCGTTCCTATTCCAGTGAACGTGTCCCACTCCCAACGACTCGCGACCTTCGAAGCTTGGCTCCAGCAACACGGCGCCATCCTTCACAAGATCGCCCGCTCCTCCGCCAGCCCCACCGACCGGGATGATCTCCACCAGGACCTCCTCATCGCCCTCTGGGCCTCTATCGTTCGGACTCCAAGCCCCAAACCTTCATCTGCCGCGTCGCGTTCAACCGCGCCCTCAACTGGATCCTCACCCGCCGCCCCTACGTCGGCCTCCCCGATCTTCCCGCGCCTGTCCCGAACCACGACCGCCTCGACCAGCTTTACGCCGCCATAGCCCAACTCCCGGACCTGATCCTCCTCCACCTCGACGGCCTCACTTGACTCCGCCAACGTCTCAAGTCTCAAGGAGACCCTATCATGACCCTCGAACCCTACGAATCCGCTTGGCGCGACCAATTCAACGCACCCCCTCTCACCCTAATCAACCGTGCTCTCCGCTCCCATCATCGCCGCATGGCTGTCGTGATTCTCGCCGCCATCAATACCCTCGTCTCCCTGGTCATCGCGCTTCAAAACGTCTCGTTCTCAACGCCAACGCTAGGCCTCCCGCTCCTGGCTGTGGCCGTTCTCGCCCTCATGATTCGTCGCCAACTCCGCCTTCGCCAAGCTTGGCGGAATAGCACCTACACCGTTTCCGAAGCCATGAGTCTCTCCCTCCATGACGTCCACCAGGAACTCGCCAACCAAAAGACTCTTGGCCTCTATGCCGCTGCCACCGTCCCCCTGTTCGCCTTACTCCTCTCGCAACTCCGCACCGCCGGCAAGATGAATCAGAACGCCGTCGTCAGCCTAGGCCTACTCCTGGCGGCGGTCTTCCCCATCAACAGAATCGTCATCGGGTATCGCCGCGGCTATACCCTCATCCCCCGCCGCGATCGGATTGAGCGGATCCTCGCCCAGCGCTAACTCTACCCGATGCGCGTTCGCGCTTTGTCCTGCTGGCGTTTGGCCTAAGTTGGCTTGGTTGGCCACCTCCCTTCTGGGGCGGCGCCTCTTACCGGAAGCTGTGCGACTCCCTCAGTCCAGCGGTCGCCGCGCTCTTCGTCGCCCGATGGCCCGAACGACCTCGTCTCCTGGAGAGCCTTCAACGGTTGCCGAGTTTCCCGGCCTCCCGCCCTTGCCGATCCTGGCGGCAGAAAGCTGCTTCTATGGTTTTGGCGAAGAGATCGGATGGCGCGGCTACCTTCTCCCGAACCTTTCGGACCCCCACTGGCCGCTGCCCGCTCCTCCTCCGCAACGAAACTTACCGCGGCCTATCTCTTTGGCCGGCTCCGCCCTCATGGGCTGGCTATAGCGCTTGAGTTCTGGAACTATCCCGGTCCTCGCGGTCCTTCATGGCCTCCTCCTCCGGCCGCCGTCCCTTGACAAAGTGCCGCCGTGACCCCGGTTCGGCATTCCCGCCCCCCCGACTATGCTTCGCCAAACCTGTGATACGGTGACCCTAGTATGAACGCACAACGAAAAATAGCCCTCGTCACTGGTGCCGGCAGCGGTATCGGCCGGGCTGTGAGCCTGGCTCTCCAAGCCGCCAACTATTCGGTCGTCCTCGCCGGACGCCGTCAATCAGAACTCGATGCCACCGCGGCCCTAGCCTCCAATACAGGTGGAGCCATGTTGCCCGTGCCAACCGACATCAGCCAGCCAGATCAGGTCGCCGCCCTCTTTGCCGCCCTGCACGAAACCTTCGGGCGCCTCGACCTGCTTTTCAATAACGCCGGCATGGGCACCCCAGCCATGCCGATGGAAGACCTGACCTTCGAGCAATGGAGCGCCGTCGTCGGCGTCAACCTCACGGGATCCTTCCTGTGCGCCCAACACGCCATGCGCCTCATGAAAGCGCAAGATCCGCAGGGAGGCCGCATCATCAACAACGGCTCCATCTCCGCCCACGTGCCCAGGCCCCACTCGGTCTGACGCGGAGCATCTCTCTCGACGGTCGCCCCTTTCGCATCGCCTGCGGCCAAATCGATATCGGCAACGCCGCCACCGACATGACCCAGCGGATGACCACCGGAGCCCTTCAGCCCGACGGCCATATGCGCCCCGAACCCCGCATGGACGTCCGCTGCGTCAGCGATGCCGTGCTCTACATGTCCGGACTTCCGCTCGAAGCCAATGTCCAATTCATGACCGTCATGGCGACTGACATGCCCTTCATCGGTCGGGGTTAAACACGCAGGAATAGCTGCCGACGGTACATCCAATACAAAATCAGCCAGAATACACCCAGCACAGCGACACCACTCCAGAGCGGAGCCAACTCGGGTCCGGCGAAACCAAAAAAGCCGGCCCCGAGGTGAATCCGCAAAGAGCTCAGGACAAAGTCCTCCCAAAGGTGAGCAATCAGGTAAGCGGCAATCGAGTTCATGCCGATCACGACCAGCGGAAACGCCCACCGTCGATAGCGCTTGACGTCGATCACCCAACTAAACCCCGCCAAAAGCAGGAAGCAAGCCCCTCCGCTAAACAGCGTCCAGGCCGGAGTCCAGATGCGTTTAACGATCGGACAGATCCCCGTAAAGTGCAGTAACAGCCCACCCGCAACGCAAACCGCTCCGGCTTCCAAAAACCTACGTAGGGGCAGAATCGGAGCAGAAGCCCGCAGCCAACGCCCAGCCGCTAAACCGAGAATCATCGTTCCCAGCGTCGGGATAAAGCTCAGCGTCAAATAGCCGCCCCGGTTGCCTAAAAACGGCGACGGTCGAGAGAACAAATTCAAAAACCAACGGTCGAAAGCCGCCCCATAGTTATCGGCCTTCTGCCAATGAGCTCCGAACCCGAGTGCCGGCGAAAGCGGATAGAGCGCCCAAACGAGCCAATAACCAACCAAAATCCCTCCCAGTGCCGCCCACTGCCAACGCGGCGGCCGCAGGCCGAGAACGAACAGGATCGGATACCCTAACCCGATCTGCGTCAGCGTATCCTCGAAGGTGAAGTTGGTCTGCGTGCTGTGAGTCGACCGCAGAAAAATCCCCAAAGCAATCAGCACCAATGCCCGCCAACAAGTGTGAGTCAGCATTGACGCCACGCTGCCGCCCTTCGCCAGCCGACTTGCAATCGAGTAGGGCAAAGCAACCCCGACCAAAAACGAAAAGGAAGGCTGAATCAGGTCATGCAGGGAGCAACCCTCCCACTCCACGTGGGATTGATGGTACGCCAGCGTTCGCCAAACCCAATTGTCCGGAAACGCGCGCGCGATCTGGGAAAAATGCAAAACCTCGGCCATCATCAGCAACATCACGAAACCGCGGTAAGCGTCCAATGCCAGATTACGAGCCGGAGCAGCGTTCATTTCTTCGTCCGAATGCAGTAAACCGCTTTCTGGCCCCGCAGGTACATCTCGCCCTCCACGATAGCCGGACTGGAAATAAACACCTCGTCCTTTATCGTGTTCGTCGCCAATAACTCCATCTGATCGCCCAGCTTATAAACCAACACGTCTCCCTCTTCGGTCGAAAGATACAGCTTGCCGTTGGCACCCACCAGCGAGGCCTTGAAGTTATAAGGCTTCGGCAGCCGCTCCTGGAACAACACCGCGCCGGTCGCCGCATGCAGACAGCTCAAAAATCCGTTGTCACTCACAAAATAGAGCCGATCGTTCACCAGCACCGGCGAGGGAGTATATGAATTGGCCCGCTTATTCTGCCAAACTACGGCGTCTGTCCCCGTCAGGTCACCCTTGCGGCCCAACCGCAGCGCCATCAGATTCGGCTCGCGGTGTCCGCTCATCACGTAAACGATCCCCTTCGCCGTCACCGGTACCGGAATCACATTCGTTCCCAGTCCGGCGCACTCCCAAATCAGCTTCCCGGTGGCAAACTCGTAAGACCGAACTTTGTTGCTTGCCGCCACAATAATCTGCTTCACCCCTTCGTGGGTCAAGACCAGCGGCTGTGCCCAGGCGCTCGGTTCATTACGATCCACCTTCCACAACTGCTTCCCCGTTGTCTTATCGAGCGCGAGCAGGTAAGAGCCTTCCTCCTGGTCGAACCCCAACAGAACCGTATTCTCGTGCAGCACCGGTGCCGTTCCTTCGCCGAACGCAAGCCGCATCTTCATCGGCGCGAACGTCTTCTGCCACGCCGGTTTCCCGTCCATCGTGTAGACATAGAGCCCCCGAGAACCAAAAAAAGCATAAACATGCTTCCCGTCCGTCACCGGGCTATTCGACGCGAAACTGCCATACCGAAAGTGATACCCCTCATGAGGAGTAGCCTTCGTCGCCTCCCGCTCCCACACCACCTTGCCGTCCTTTCGGTTCAAACACATCACGACGAACCGATGGGGAACGTTGGCCGCAAACCCGCCGCCCGGCCCTCCTCGACGCGCACCCCCGCCGCCTCCACCGGGAGCGCTCAGTTCCCCCTCCGGAATCGCCGTCGTCAAAAACATCAAATCACCGTAAACTACCGGCGACGAATGCCCCCGACCGGGGATGTTCATCTTCCAAGCTACGTTCTCGCTGTCGCTCCAGGTTACGGGCGCTTCCCCGCGAGCCATACCGTTTTCGAAAGGACCGCGCCAACTGGACCAGTCCGCTTGTAGTAAGAAGAGAGCGAGCGAAAAAATCATTCTCCGATCCTAACGCAACCGAATGGTACTGAGCAGTATCCTAGCCATTCAGTCCGAATTTGGTTTTCATTTCGCCAGCGGTAATCTGCGGATTCCGCAGCGTCATCTCCGCATCGTAGTTCTCCCAGGTTCCACCCGGCGACCGCACCGAAATCAACCGGTTCATGTACGACCCGCCAGGGTAGCCGACGGCCTCCTCAGTGTATTCAATATGTAACCCAGACGTTTGCAGTCCCATCGCCGAAAGTGCCGACCGCAACGCCGTCATCCCCGGATGGCGATCCGTATTCACCTGCGGGCCACTCGTTGTTGCCGCCGGAGGGGCCGCCGTTGTCGACCGGTTTGCCGGAATTGCCGGCGGCGGAACGGTTGGAGGAGCCGACGGCGGTGTGAACGGATTCAGCCCGACGGTCCGGTTCAATCGTCCGCTGGTTGACACCTCATCGCCTCTCGACGTCGCTGGCGTCGTGACAGGATTTTGTCGCCCCGGAACCGGCGTGACAGTTTCTTGTCGCCGAACTCCGCTCTCCCGCGCCAAAATTGCGTCAAAAGCCGAATTGCGTGTTGTCGATTTCCGGTCGGTCTGCCGCGAAACCGCCGCAAAATCAATAGTCTGCCGTTGAACCTTCATATTCACCTCAGCAAACTTAACAGCAATCCATTTGCCAAACCCAACCAACTACTTTGGTAGCTGCCGCTTCACCGAGTCCGGTAGCTCGAACATCACCGCAATCGGATAAGCCTTGCTAAACGGCTCTATCCGAATTTGGCCCGTGATCGTTGTCTTCGCGGAAAGGTCAATCCCCGGGTCGTACTCAAACACAATCTTCGTCTTTTCCCCCGCCCCCAACTCCTGCTTCTCCACGCGGTACTTGAAGCCAGGAATCACGAGGTTGGGCACAAACAGAACGGTGATTCCCCCCGGCATCCCGTTCGACACCAGAATGGAATCACTCGACTTCTCGAACGACTTCAGCCGCGCCACATCCTTTTCTACCGAGATCTGATTGAAAATCACCGAGGGATTCTTGATCAGCTCCTCCGACGTCAATCCCTTAGTTTGGTTCGGGCCCGCCTTCAACGATCCAAACGGCGACGGCTTCCCCGCGGTCGTCTCAAAGTACATCACCCATTGATCCTTCTCGAGCCGCCAACGCGACGAAATCGGCGCACCCACCGCCATCGTATTCCCCCGCATCACCACATCCGTCTGCAACACCGTCACAACCACCGCTTTCTTGAACCCATCCGCCCAGTTAATCCGCACGATCTCATGGCCGCGAATGCGCTTCTTCTCCTGCTCGTAGTAAACGTCCTTGGCGTCCTCCGCCAAGTAGGCGTCCGTCTGCCGAAACCGTCCCTCTTCCAGCAACTTGTAGAACTCACTCACCCGCTTCCGTAAAGCCTGATCCACTTCCGGCGCCGCCGACTGAAACAGGTTGGGCGTCTCCTGGGCCCTAAGGCCAAAGCCCATCGTCGAAAGCAAAGTCAGCACTACAAATCGGTTCATTTCCACTCCAGTTTAACTACTAGACGCCCCCAATCGCAGAATCGTTTGATTCGCCCCCTACTCTTTTACTGGACCCGTCGAACTGTACTTGGTCAAATTCTGCTTCGTTGTCCCTCGCCATTGCTCCAGTGGCGGCGCCCCTTGGCCCTTAAAGAACCCCTCCAACTCCGTCGTCAACCCCTTCCGTACCGCCTCCAATGCCGGATCCCCAAACCGATTCACCCGCTCGTCGGGATCCTTCTCCAGGTCATACAGTTCGCTCGGCCACTCCTTCGTCCGCAGCACTAATTTATAGCGACCCGTCCTCACCCCGCGAACGTTGCTGTACTCAAAGAACAGCCGATCCCGCCAAGCCACCCGCTTCCCCTCCAGCAGCGGCACATAGCTCCGCCCCGGACGACGCCGATCCGCCGGCGCCGCCACGCCCACATAATCCAAAATCGTCGGAAAGAAGTCATACGAAGACACCATCTCCGTCGTCACCTGCCCCGCCCGCAGCCGCGCCGGATGGCTCCATATCATCGGCACCCGGATCGACTCCTCATACATATTGAACGGCCACGTCCCGTTCCCCTTGCCCCAAACCCCATGATGACCCGCGTTCCAACCCTGATCCGCCGTAAACACCACCAGCGTATTCTCCCGCCAACCTCGCTCCTCTAAACGCCGAAGAATCCGGCCAACATTCCGGTCCATCCCCGTGATCAACGCGGAATAGCCCTTCTTCGCCGCCTGGTTCTTCTGCAAATTCCGCTGTCCATAATTTCGACTTGGATGCTCGGGTTCATCAGGGAAGCACCCAAACGCCGAGTTCTCGTACGGCTTCCGGTCCGCCTCCGGCTGAAAGTCATAAGGAGTATGCGGCGCATAAAACGGCACGTGCAAATAAAACGGCTGGTCACCCTTCTGCTGCTCCAGAAACTCCAGCGCAAAATCCCCAATCGCGTCTTCTTTGAACCCCGGCATCACCTTCGTCTCGCCGTTCTTCACAAACTCCGCGTTCTTAAACGTCCCGCCCCCACCCGGCACCGTCGCCCAATACGAAAACCCCCGCTGCGCCTTCTCGTCCTCCCCCATATGCCATTTCCCCACCATCCCGCACCGGTAGCCCGCCTTCGCCAACAACTCCGTATAGGTCAAATGCCCATCCAGCCACCGCTTCGCCGTCGGTCCAAACGAATCCTCCGGTCGCAGCCAATCCTGCACCCCGTGCGTCGACGGAATCCTCCCGGTGATATACGTCACCCGGCTCGGTGAGCACACCGGCGTGCAAGCAAACGCCCGCGTAAACTTCACGCCCGCCTTCGCCAGCGCGTCCACGTTCGGCGTCACCATCTCGCCACAACCGTAGGTCCCGGTCGCCCAAGCTCCATGGTCGTCGGTCATGAAGACAACCACATTGGGCCGGCGAGGCGGTGCCGCCGCCAGGGAAGCGAGAAACAAGCGTCGGGTAATCATAAAGCGAGAAGGGGTAAACCGTTGTCCAGTCTACCCCTTCGGCGCGTCGATCAGAATTGACCTTGTGTTTAGGATCGAGAAGTCCCCTTCGAATCGGGGCCACTTCTGCCAGTCTACCGCAACATCGCTATGGGAGAATAGAGTCTCATGGCAAAGATCGAACGGGCCCTGCTGAGCCTCACTGACAAGACCGGCGCTGTTGAGTTCGCCCGCGGACTCCGCGCCCTCGACATCGACCTCATCTCCACCGGCGGCACCGCCAAACTCCTGCAGGACGCGGGCATCCCCGTCTTTGACGTCTCCGCCGTCACCCATTTCCCCGAAATGCTCGATGGCCGCGTGAAGACGCTCCATCCCGCCATCCACGGCGGCATCCTCGCCATGCGTTCGAAGCCCGAGCACATGGAGGCGATCGAACAACACGCCATCCCGACTATCGATTTGGTCTGCGTCAACCTCTACGCCTTCGAAAAAATCGCCGCCAATCCCGACGCCACCACCGAAGACCTCATCGAAAACATCGACATCGGCGGCCCCACCATGATCCGCGCCGCTGCGAAAAACTATCAGGATGTCGGCGTCGTCGTCGAACCCGCCGATTACCCCGCCATCCTCGCCGAACTCGAAGCCAACCAGAGCTCCCTGCTCCCCGCCACCCACTGGCGCCTCGCCGTCAAGGCCTTCCACCACACCGCCGCCTACGACCGCGCCGTCTCCAATCGCCTCGCCCTCGTCGACGTTCCCCCCGTGCCGGTCCCGGCCACGCTCGACCTTCGCGTCCCTCAAATCCTCGCCCTCCGCTGTGGCGAAAACCCCCATCAAGCGGCTGCCCTTTACGCGACCGGCCACTCCGGCGTCGCCGGCGGCCAGCAACTCCACGGCAAAGAGCTCAGCTATAACAATGTTGTCGATCTCGATGCCGCCTGGCAGCTCGTCAGCGAGTTCGCCCAGCCCGCCTCCGTCATCATTAAGCACACCAACCCCTGCGGCTGCGCCGAACAAGCCACCCTCGCCGAAAGCTACCGGATGGCCTTCGCCGCCGATCCCGTCAGCGCTTTCGGAGGTGTTTTGGCCTTCAATCGCCCCGTCGACGCCGACACCGCTACCGAAATCGGGAAAACTTTCATCGAAGCAATCGCCGCCCCGGACTTCACCGCCGACGCTTTAGCCATCCTCACCACAAAAAAAAATCTGCGCCTCGTCAAGGTGCAAGCGGTCACCGACCAGTACGTGGTCAAGTCCATCAGCGGCGGCTTCCTCGTCCAAACCCCGGACCTCGCTGGCCTCAACCGAGCCACCGCCCAGGTCCTCACGGATCGCCAACCCACCGACGCCGAATGGGCCGCTCTTGCCTTCGGCTGGAAGGTCGTTAAGCACGTCAAATCGAACGCGATCGTCTACGCCAAGGACGGCCAATTACTCAGCGCCGGGGCCGGCCAAATGAGCCGCGTCTTCTCCGTCGAAATCGGGGCCAGGAAGGCAGTGTTGCCTCTTGCGGGCTCCATTGTGGCCTCTGACGCGTTCTTTCCGTTCGCCGACGGCTTGGAAGCCGCCGCCGCCCACGGCATCACCGCCGCCATCCAACCCGGGGGCTCTATCAAGGATGCCGAGGTCATCGCCGCCGCCAACCGCCTCGGCATTGCCATGGTCTTCACCGGATTTCGACACTTCCGCCACTAATTAGGAATCAGCATCTGTATGGCCGAAACTTTCCTCGCCGAAGAGCCCAAACGGGTCCCCGGCCGCTACGTCGTTTACTTCGTTATCTTCTTCGCTTTCCTCGTCGCGATGTTCGCCACCTGGGGGATTCGCGTCATGCGCAAGCTCCCCCCGGAGGCCTACAAGATGGAGCAGGGCAGAAAAAAATAAGCCCTTCGTTGACAGCCGCCTCCGTAGATGCAATAAAGAGAAAACGGGTTTCACCCGTTCGCATCCCTTGGGGTAAACTTATGAAAATTCATATTCGGCGTCTGTGGTTTCTTGTACTTTCGCTGGTAGTTCTGATTGGGGTCGCCAATGTCCCCGCCTCCGCTCAGGTCCTTTACGGGTCGCTCATCGGAACGGTCGAAGACCAATCCGGCGCGATCGTCCCGAACGCTAAAATCTCGATCACCAACAAGGCGACCGGCTTCTCCCGCGATACCGTCACCGACGATGGCGGCCGTTATTCGGCTGTCTCCATCCCCGGTGGGTCGTACGTCGTTAAGGCGGCCGCCACCGGCTTCAAGACGATCACCCGCACCAACATCGACGTCACGGTCAACACCGTGGCCCGCATCGACCTGAAACTCGAAATCGGTGCCATCACCGATACGGTCACCGTCGAAGCCTCCGCCGCCGTCCTGAAGACGGATAAGTCAGACACGAGCTCCGAGATCTCGCAGAAAATCGTTCAGAACCTCGCTCTGAACCAGTACCGCAACTACCAGGCACTGATCAACTTAGTCCCCGGTGCAACCCCGGCCGCCTTCCAGAACTCCTCCACGGACTCTCCCGGTCGCGCTCTCCGCACCAACATCAACGGAACCAACGCCAACAACAACAACACCCGGCTCGATGGCGCGACCAACGTCAATATCTGGTTGCCCCACCACGTCGCCTACGTTGCTCCCAGCGAAACCGTCGAACAGGTCAACATCTCCACCGGCGCGTTCGACGCTGAACAGGGCATGGCCGGTGGCGCTGCCATCACGGTCATCTCCGCCAGCGGCACCAACGCCCTCCACGGCGCTCTCTGGGAATATCACGAAAACCAGCGTCTTAAGAGCCGCCCGTACTTCCTCGTTCCTTCTCTGCAAAAGCCCCGCTACACCCTGAACATCTTCGGCGCAAAAGCCGGCGGCGCAATCATCAAAAACAAGCTGTTTTGGTTCGGTCACTACGAGGCCACTCGTCAAGGCACCGGTGCCACCGGTCAGTTCAGCGTGCCGGACGCCGCCATGCGCACCGGCAATTTCAGCGGCTTCACGACCGCGATCTTCGACCCCCGCACCGGCAACCCGGACGGCACGGGTCGTACCGCTTTCCCCGGCAACATCATTCCTTCTGCCCGCATCAGCCCGGTGACGACCAAGATCCTTCCCTTGGTCCCGAACCCGAACAACCCCACTGCCAACGCGACCAACAACCTCTTTGTCAACGGCGTCGGCAAGTTCGACCGTAACAACTACGACGCTAAGATGAACTGGAACCGGAACGAGAAGCACACCATGTTCTTCAAGTTCTCGGAGTTGACGGCACTCGTCGGCGGCAAGAACGGTCTCGGCGAACTCGTCGGCTCGGGAGTCGGCGGCGACGCTGGCCTCGGCGACACCAAGCAGTACATCGGCACCGTGGGCACCAATTACACGATCAGCCCCACCATGCTCTTCGATGCCAACTTCGGCATGCAGCAGATGGACCAGACTGTACTCGGATCGGACTTCCAAAAGAACTATGGCACGGACGTGTTCGGTATTCCCGGCACCAACGGCCCGGATCCCCGCTACGGTGGCCTCCCCGCCTTTACCTTTAACACCTTCTCCGGTTACGGCCAGTTGAATACGTGGATGCCTACCTTCCGTAACGATCGTAGCTTCACCTTCACCTCGAACCTTACCTATCTGAAGAATAAGCACGAATTCCGGTTCGGCTTCGACTTGGTCCGCCACCAGCTCAATCACTGGCAGCCCGAGACGGCCAACCCCCGTGGAGCCTTCGACTTCTCCGGCAACATCACCGCCAATCGCGGCGGTGTAGCTGCGAACAACCTGAACTCCTATGCGGACTTCCTCCTCGGCCAGCCCACCGGCATCACGAAGAGCATCCAGAACATTCTCATGACTGGCCGCGAATGGCAGTTCGGCTTCTACGCCAGGGATCGTTGGCAGGTCACCCGTAACCTCACCGTCAATATCGGCGTCCGCATCGAGCGCTACCCGCTCATGACCCGCAACGGTACCGGCATCGAGAAGCTCGACCCCTCCACCAACCTCGTCCGCCTCGGTGGCTACGGCAACGTTCCCACCAACCCCGGAATTGACGTGGACCCGATCTTCTTCGCGCCTCGCGTCGGTGTCGCTTATCGCCTCAACGATTCGACCGTCCTTCGCGTCGGCTACGGCATGACGATCGATCCCCTGCCGTTCTCCCGTCCGCTCCGCGGCTTCTATCCGTTGGTCGTCACGGGCAACTACGTCGGTGCCACGGCCTTCGAACCGCACCGGACGCTCAGCCAGGGTATTCCGAACCTCGTGGGCCCGGACACGAGCACCGGCATCGTTTCGCTTCCGCCCACCACCGACATGCGTAGCCCGATGAACAAGATCGATCGTGGCTATACGCAGAGCTGGAACGCTACCGTCGAGCGTAAGCTCCCCGGCTCGGTCATCCTTACCGTCGGCTATGTCGGTACCCAGAGCACGAACCTGCTCGCCGACCTCGACATCAATGCCGCTCCGTACGGCGCTGGTGCCGCGGGCCGTCCGTATGCCGCTCAGTTCGGTCGCCGCATCGCCACCAACCTTTGGAACGGCTGGCTCAGCTCCAACTACCACTCGCTGCAAACCTCGGTCAACCGGTCCTTTTCGAAGGGTCTGTTGCTGAAGGGTGCCTACACCTGGTCCAAGGCCATCAACATGACCGACGACGACGGTTGGGCTTCGGTCGGTTTCAACCTGCCGAGCAACATCGGTCGGAATCGCGCCGCTGCCGGTTATGATCGTACCCAGGTCCTTCAAATGGGCTGGGTTTATGACCTTCCCTTCGGCAAAGGTCGTCAGTTCACCCAAACCGGTATCGCGGCCGCTATCCTCGGCGGATGGAGCCTGAACGGCACCTACTCCGCTTATTCCGGTACCCCGTTCACGGTCGGTGCCAACGGCGGTCCGCTGAACACCCCCGGCAGCACGCAAACGGCTGACCAGATCGCTCCGGTCAACTACATCGGCAACAAGGGCCCTGGCCAGTTTTACTTCGATCCGGCCAGCTTCCGAACCCCGCAAATCAACCCGGCCTTCGCTACCGCGACGGCTCCTTCCACCATCACCTACTTCGGTACCACCGGTCGGAATCGCCTGCGTGGCCCCGGTGTCGCCAAAGCGGACATCACCATGCTCCGTCAGATCAATATCAACGAACGGATGAACTTCCAATTCCGTGCGGAAGCCTACAACATCACCAACACTCCGCTGTTCGGCAACCCCGGTACCAACCGCGACGGTGGCAACTTCGGTGTCGTGACCGGCGCATCTGGCGAACGCCAAGTCCGCTTCGGCCTCCGGTTCCAGTTCTAACCGCAACCAGTACCAACAGCAAAGGGGCGCCGGCCAACCAGCCAGCGCCCCTTTGCTTTTTGTCACAATAGAATCACATGCGCCTCGCGCTCGCCCTCCTCGCCACCTCCCTCCTCGCCCAAACCCCCGATCAACTCCGCCTCGCCCAGCAAGGCAAGGACTACCTCGCCGCCGGGCAGTTCGAAGCCGCCATCCCCGTCTACGACCAACTCGTCAAAGCCCTCCCCGCCAACCCCGGCCTCAAACTCAACCTCGGCATCGCCCTCCACATGTCTGGCCGCGACCCGGAAGCCATCTCCGTCCTCGATCCCGTCTCGAAGCTTCTCCCCCAAGCCTTTCCCGCCTTCGCCCTCCTCGGTGCCTCCCACATGCGCCTCGGCCAACCCGCCAAAGCCGTACCCCCCCTCGAACGCGCCGTCCAACTCGGCCCCGAAGATCCCCAAGCCCGCCGCATCCTCGCCGACGCCCTCCTCATGCTCTCCCGCTTCGCTCCCGCCCGCCTCCACCTCGAAAAACTCGCGACGCTCACCCCCACCGAACCCGCCGTCTGGTTCGGCCTCGGCCGCGTCCACGAAGAACTCTCCCGCGCCGCCTTCGAACAACTCAAGCGCACCTCCCCCGAATCCCCCGCCATGCTCTACCTCCTCGCCGAAATCCGCGAAAAGCAAGGCCGCAAAGCCTCCGCCGAAGCCCTGTACGCGAAAGCGAAAGCGCTCTCCCCCAAGCCCCCCGCCTGCCCCTCGCCGTACTGCACCATCCGCGCCTACGACGCCAAAGCTCGCGAGTCTTTCTCCAAGCTCGCCGCCCTCGGCGACTCCGTCGAACTCCGCCAAATCCGCGCCGAAGTTCTCACCAATCAAAACAAACACGCCGAAGCCGCCGCCGAATGGCGCGCCGCCCTAAAAATTGCCGCCGGTCGCCCCGACCTCGAACAAGGCCTCGCCACCTCCCTCTACGCCGCCCAACAGTTCGACGAAGCCGAAGCCCTCCTCAAGCACCTCGTCAAAGGCGAACCCGGCAACCCCGAACTCCACTTCCTGCTCGGCGATTGCCTCCTCCAAAAAGGCGACGCAGAAGCCGCCGTCCCGTCTCTTCGTCGCGCTTACACCCTGAATCCTAAATTCCCCCCCGCTCGCGCCACCCTCGGCCGCGCCCTCCTCGCCGCCGGCAAACCCGCCGAAGCCATCCCCCATCTCGAAACCTCCCTCCCCTTCGATGACGATGGCACCACCCATTTCCAACTCAGCCGCGCCTACACCGCCACCGGCCAAACCGCCAAGGCCGAAGCCGCCGCCAAACGCTCCCAGGAACTCCGCCAATGAAGCTTCTACTCATCCTCCTCCTCGCCCTCCCGCTCGCCGCCCAAACCATCCCCGAAGCCCTCGCCTTCCTCGAAAAGGCCGAAAAGGAGCTCCTCGCGGCGTCCAACTACGCCCAGCGCGCCAGTTGGCTCCAATCCACCTACATCAACGAGGACTCGGAAACCCAGGCCGCCCTCGCCAACGAAAAATACATCAAAGCTGTCCTCGCCCTCTCCCGCCAAGCCACCCGCTTCGACAAACTCACCCTCCCCGCCGATGCCGCCCGCAAAATGCGGTTGATCAAACTCAATCTCACCATGGCCACCCCCGCCAACGACGCCGAAAGCTCAGAGCTAACCAAGCTCACCGCCCGCATGGAATCCACCTACGGCTCCGGCAAATACTGCCGCGATGCCGCCGCCGACAAGGGCAAATGCCTCGACCTCGTCCAGATCTCGAACATCATGGCCGCCAGCCGCGACCCCAAAGAACTCGCCGACGTCTGGCAAGGCTGGCACCGCATCGGCCAGCCCATGCGCAAGGATTACACCCGCTTCGTCGATCTCGCCAATAAAGGCGCCCGCGAACTCGGCTTCAAGGACTCCGGCGCCATGTGGCGCTCGAAATACGACATGCCGCCGGACGAATTCGCCAAGGAAGTCGACCGCCTCTGGGCCCAAATCCGCCCCCTCTATCTTTCCCTGCACGCCTACGCCCGCACCAAACTCCGCGAAAAATATGGCCCCGACGTCGTCCCCGCCTCGGGCCCCATCCCCGCCCATCTGCTCGGCAACATGTGGGGCCAAAGCTGGGAAAACATCTACGACGTCCTCGCCCCGCCCAACTCCACCAAAGCCTACGACCTCACGAAAATCCTGAAGGATAAGAAGATCGACGAACTCGAAATGGTCCGCTACGGCGAGCGCTTCTTCAGCTCCCTCGGCTTCGCGCCCCTGCCCAAAACCTTCTGGCAGCGCAGCCTCTTCGTCAAGCCCGGCGACCGCGAAGTCGTCTGCCACGCCAGCGCCTGGGACGTCGATAACGACGAAGACCTCCGCATCAAGATGTGCATCCAGATCTCCGAGGAAGAGTTCGCCGTCATCCATCACGAACTCGGGCACAACTACTATCAGCGCGCCTACAACAAAAAGCCGTTCCTCTTCCGCGACTCCGCCAACGACGGCTTCCACGAAGCGGTCGGCGACACCATCGCCCTCTCCATCACCCCGGAATATCTCGTCCAAATCGGCCTCCTCGATAAGGCCACCGACCCCTCTGGCGACATCGGCCTGCTGATGAAGCAAGCTCTCGCCAAAATCGCTTTTCTCCCTTTTGGCCTCATGATCGACCAATGGCGCTGGAAGGTGTTCTCCGGCGAAATCACCCCCGCCCAATACAACCAGAAGTGGTGGGAACTCCGCCGCAAGTACCAAGGCATCGACGCCCCCGGCCGCGGCGAAGAAGCCTTCGATCCCTTCGGCAAATACCACGTCGCCGCCAACGTCCCTTACACCCGCTACTTCCTGGCCCATGTCCTCCAATTCCAATTCCACCGCGAACTAGCCAAGACCGCCGGCTGCAAATCGCCCCTCCACCGCTGCTCGATATATAACTCGAAGGAGGCCGGTGCCAAGCTCAATAACATGCTGGAAATGGGCCTCAGCAAGCCCTGGCCCGATGCGCTCCAAGCCATCACCGGCAAACGCGAAATGGACGCGACGGCGGTCCTCGACTATTTCGCCCCCCTCCAGAAATGGTTGGACGAACAAAACAAAGGCAAAACCCTCGGCTGGTAAAAATACTTTCGCCCACCGTGAGTGCAATCCATTCTCGTTCGCGCAGCCTAATGTAGGGTTCACTCTCCGTGAGCCACTTCGGAGACTACGTTACCAATGCGCATCACCCCGTTCCTTGCAGCGGTCCTCACGCTTCCCGCCCTAGGCTTCGCCGCCAACATCGTCGTCAACCCCGGCTTCGAGAACTTCCTTGCTTCCCCGTGGGTCACGAACTGGGATCTCGCTCTGGACCCGCATACTGGCTTCCAAAGCATCGGTACGGGTTGCACCGGAGCGCAATGCACGCTACCCGGCGCAAACGCGGCGTATCTGTACCAGGACCTCACCATCGCCAATGGCACCACCTACACCCTGTCGTTCTACCTGCAAGTGGATGGAACTGGCACCTCGACGCCCAATGACTTGAGAGTATTCTTCAATGGGTCCCAAGTGCTAGCTCTCACGAACATAACCGCCCTCGGCTACCAACAATATTCGACTACCGTAGTAGCCAACGGCACCGGGGCCCGACTCGAGTTTCTCGGCCGCAACGACCCCAGCTCCTCCCGCCTCGACGACGTCAGCCTGGATTCCGCCCCCGCTCAAAACCCGGTACCGGAACCCGCCACCTGGCTGCTCTTCGCCGCCGGATTCAGTGCCCTGGTCACCGCCCGGTTGTCCTATCGACGCAAAGCAACTCGGACTACCTGACCCGGTTGCGCAAAGTCCACGCTACTGCCGATCACTGCAATATTCGCTCGCAATCGAACCAAGTTGTTCGTGGGCAAAATAACCACGGCGATGGTTCGTCCGTGCAAGTTCTGTTGGTAAGGCAAGCTCTGATCGCACGTTAGCAAGATGTCAAACCCCGCTTGCTCGGCTTCATCTAGAAGTACGCCGTTCGATTTCGCGGCCCAGCCGCGAGTGCTGGCAAGCTCCACCTGATGTCCCAAAAACCGCCTCGCCAAACCAACTGGGACATTATGATCGAACAAAACCTTCATGCCGCTTTGACCGGCTCCCGCAGCGACGCCCGCGCAAATTCCAACACCGCATGAACAAGTTCAGGCTTCAAGTCCGGAAACCACTCTAGAAACTCATCCACTGTCGCACCCATGGCTAAGTTCTCGAACAGAGACTCCACGGAAATCCTCGTCTCGGCAAAGCACCACACCCCTCCCATCTTTCCAGGAAGCCTATCGACTGCGGAACACTGCGACCAATCCATGCCCCAATTATACGCCTCCCCCATTCATGTGAAAATAAAGCTAGAGTCTTAACCCCTCCGTCATACATCTCTATCTCTATAGAGATGCCCATGATCAAAGTCATGCTTCTCGGGAGTTCTTTCTTAATGCGTCTCGCCCCTCTTGCTACCCTCCTCCTCGCCGTGGTGCCTTCCGCCTTCGGTCAAGCCTCCGCCATTAACGGCCAAATCCTGGGCGTCATCACGGACCCCGCCGGTGCCGCCGTCGCCAGCGCCAAGATCAAAGTCACCAACACCGCCACCGGCTTCTCCCTCTCCGCGGACACCTCCGCCAGCGGCATCTATCGCTTCAACGTCCTCCCCCTCGGCGCCTACGAACTCGTCGTCGACGCCCCCGGCTTTGCCCCCACCCGCCAAACCAACATCATCCTCACCGCCGGCTCCACCGCCACCATCGATATCGCCCTCCAAGTCAAAGGCGTCGCCACCGAAGTCGTCATCACTGCTTCCAACTCGGTCATCGATCCCAGCCGCACCGAGCAAGGCTCCAGCCTCTCCTTCAACGCCATCTCCAACCTCCCCCTCGTCTCCCGCAATCCCTTTAATTTCATCCTCCAGCAGCCCAACGTCTCCGGCCGCGCCAACACCGAATTCGGCGTCCCCCGCAAGCTCAACGCCAACGGCTTCAACGGCCGCATCAACTATCAGCTCGACGGCGCCAACAACGTCCAATCCGACCGCGCCGGCATCCGCCTCATGCCCGTCTCGAACACCTGGGTCCAAGAGGTCCAGCAAGTCTCGAACGGCTTCGCCCCCGAATTCGGCAACACCGTCGGCACCGTTTTCAACACCATCACCCGCTCCGGCACGAACGATCTCCACGGCGACGGCTCCTTCATCTGGCGCCGCACCCCCTACAGCGCCCGCCCCGCCCTCTTAAGCGCCACCGCCCTCACCCCCGAAGTCAACGTCAACGCCTACAACGGTAGCGCCGGCGGTGCCTTGAAGAAGGATAAAGTCTTCGTCTTCGGCGCCTACGAACGCGTCAAGCGCGACCTCCCCAGCACCGTCTCCGTCTCCTCCGCTACCGTCGCCACCCTCGGTCTCCCCACGAGCTACGCCGATGCCATCCCCTTCCGCCAAGACGTCATGTTCTTCATGACCAAGCTCGACTGGCAGATCAACAATTCGAACCGCCTCGCCGTCCGCTACAACGGTCACCGCAATAACTCGCCCTACAACAACGCTGGCGGCCTCACCCTCGTCGACCGGACTTACAACTTCGTCGACCGCTCCCACGCCGGAGCCATCCAACTGGTTTCGGTCGTCTCACCCAATGCGGTCAACGAACTCCGGGTCCAAATCCCCTACCGCACCCAGCAGCAGCAACGCTTCGAAGCCACCGGTACCGGCCCGGCCATCACCATCCCCGGCGTCGCCCTCTTCGGCAACTCCCTCGCCGTCGGCTTCAACTATGAAGAGACCACCCCGGAGGTCACCGAAAACTTCTCTTACAACCTCGACAAACACGCCCTCAAGTTCGGCGGTGCCGTACGCTCCATTCGCGACACCCAGATCCAGGCCACCAGCGCCAACTATACCTTCCCCTCCATCGCCGCCTTCCTGGCCGCGAAGAGCGGTGCCGCCCCCCGCGGTTACACCAACTTTGTCCAAACCGTCGGCGAACCGTCCATCAGCTATAACTCGCTCTTCATCAGCCTTTACGGACAGGACACTTGGAAGCCGCGCTCGAACGTAACCATCAGCTACGGCGTCCGCTACGACGTCTACCGCCCGCCCACGGCCAACGCCAACTCGCCCTTCGCTTCTTCGAAGAGCTTCCGGACCGACAAAAACAACTTCGCCCCGCGCTTAGCCGTCGCCGTCGGCCTCGGCAAATGGGTCCTCCGCTCCAGCCTCGGCATCTTCTTCGATCCGTTCCAAACCGACACGTATCGCCGAGCGATTCTCAACAACGGATCGCCCATCTTCTTTAGTCTCAGTACGGTCCCCTCGGCTGCCATCGCCCCGTCCTTCCCGGCCGTCTTCTCCGGCATCCCCAGCGGCTTCACCCCCACGCTCCAGGACATCACCACCGTCTCCCCCGATTTCGCCAGCCTCTATTCGGCTAACGCCAACGTCACCATCAGCCGCGAAATCACCCCGGATCTCGGCATCACAATGTCCTATCTCTTCACCCGCGGCAACCGCCTCCCGATTTTCCGCAACATCAATCTCTCCCCCGGGCCCAACTCCCTCGCCGACGGTCGCCCCATCTTCGCCGGCACCCGGCCTATCGCCGGCTTCGGCAACATCATCAGCGGCGAGTCGGTCGGCCAGTCCAGCTATAACGGCTTCAACCTCACCGTCACCAAGCGCTACTCGAAAGGCTTCGAACTCTTCGGCAGCTACACCTGGTCCCACGCCATTGACGACGCACCCGAACAGAACAACATCGACTCCGGCGCTTTCCTGCTCTCGGATTGGACCAACCGCCGCCGCGATCGCGGCAACTCTCTCACCGACCGGCGCAACGTCTTCAACGGCAACGCCGTATGGGACCCCCGCGCCAACAGCTCCAACAAAGCCTGGAACTACTTTGTAAACAACAACAAGTTCAGCTTCGCCGTCAACGCCCAGACCGGCGAAAACTTCAACCTCGGCAGCAACCGGGTCCTGAACGGCGACGCCTCCACCGGGGCCGCCTTCCAGCGGCCTCTCTACGTCGGCCGCAACACCCTCCTGGCCCCGGCGACGTTTGAAGTCAACATGCGCTACACCCGGGCCATTCCGATCCGGGAACGCTTCTCCGCCGAATTCTTCCTCGAATCGACGAATATCTTTAACCACACAAACGTCACCGGTCTCAACTCGACCGCCTCGGTCGACGTCGCTGGCAATATCACCGCCCCGGCCCCGCTCAACTGGACCGGAGCCCTCGACCAGCGCCTCATCCAACTCGGCATCAAGTTCAAATTCTAACCCTCGCACCGCATTAAGAATTGCGTCTGTTACGGAATTGATGCCCGATCGTGACGGAATCGTAGCCCTGGATCGTTACCTTAAAGGGTATGAAATCTTTCCTAGGAATGCTACTAATAGGCGGGTCTCTCTTGGCGCAGACCGACTCGGCTTCTTTGCGGATCCTCGTGGAGGATTCCTCCTCCGCTGCCGTCGTGGGTGCAAAAGTCAGCCTGGTCAACCGGGGTACCGGTGCCCGGGCGCAAGGAATCAGCTCCGGAGACGGCTATGCCGTGTTCAGCCCCATCCAACGCGGTCGCTATGAGATCGACGTCGCGCAAACCGGCTTCAAAACGACCAAACTGAACGATGTTCTCATCAACATCGACGAACGTCGCCTCGTCCGGGTAAGGCTGGAAGTTTCGACCGTCAACGAGACCGTCGAAGTCACCGCCAACATTGCTTCCATCCAGACCGAACAGGGCTCCCTGGGCCAAGTGATCACCGGCCGCACCGCCGTCGAACTGCCCTTGGCCGGCCGACGCTACACCGAACTCGCCCTCCTCTCGCCTGGCGTCGCCGCCAGTACACTGAACGCGACAACTCGTGGTCCGGGCTGGTTCGTCGCCAATGGCAACTACCATACCCAAAACAATTTCCTGCTCGACGGTGTCGACAACAACCAGGGCACCCAAAATGCCCAGAGCTTAAGCGCCCAGGTGGTGCAGCCGAATCCCGACGCCATCGCCGAATTCAAGGTGCAGACCAACTCGTTCTCCGCTGAGTTCGGGCGCAGCGCTGGAGCCGTGATCAACGTTTCGATCAAGAGCGGCAGCAACGAAACCCACGGAACCGGTTACTACTTCAATCGCAACTCGGCCCTCGCCGCCCGCGGCTGGACCAACAACCTGCAGAACGTGCCCAAGAACAACCTCAAATGGGACCAGTACGGCGGCACCGTTGGCGGACCGATCGTGAAGAACAAACTGTTCTACTTCGGTGCCTACGAAGGATTCCAGCAAAACTTTGCCGATACCGGCTTGACGACGGTTCCTACCGTGGGACAGAAGCGGGGCGAATTCGGGGCCCTGAACATTGTAGATCCGACGGCGGCGAACGCACCGTTCCCCGGCAACATCCTCCCGGCCTCGCGCTTCGATGCCCTGGCCAAAAAAGTAATTGACCTGTATCCGGAAGCGAATCTACCCGGTAACTTCCAGAATGGCCGCCCCGTGAACAACTACAGCCTGCAACGAGACGGCAAGGAAAACACGCACAAGTTCGATACGCGCTTCGACTACAACTGGAACGACCGGAACCAGATCATGGGCCGGTTCAGCTACCTGCGGCAGAAGTTCAATCGGGACGCGATCTTCCCCGGCCTGGCCGATGGAGTCGGCAATCAGGGCACGCAGTTCAATGAGAACCGGAGCCTGGCCTTGGCCTGGACCAAAACCTTATCGCCGCGGATCGTGAATGTGCTGCGGTACGGAAACAATGACACCTACGCCGAATTCGCCCATGCCACGGTAAACGAAACCAAGGCCGATGCCTTCGGTTTCCGTGGATTTCCCGCCGATATGCTGCAGGTCGGTGGACTGCCCCTCATCAATCCCACCAACTACAACCAATTGGGCACCCGGAATTTCCGGCCCCAATTCCAGTCACCGAAGTTGAACCAGATCGTCGACACCGTTTCGATGACCCTGGGCAAACATTTTTTCCGCGGCGGATTCGAAATGCGCCTGAAGAACAACAGCTTCATCGACGCTACCCGACGGACCCCGGCCTACAACTTTCTGGGCCGGTTTACCAACGATGCGATGGGCGATCTGTTGCTCGGC
>JAPKZA010000015.1 GCA_026394015.1 Acidobacteriota bacterium | reverse complement strand
CTGTCATTTCGGCTACGAGGTCGATTCCAATGTCACGACCGGGGTAGTCAGGCCATTCATCCCAAAGCCAGACGTTCTGAATCTTGCGAGACCAGATTGGGTCCTGCGTGAGCCACCACTTGACTAGGCGTTCAAACTGCTTGCCCCGAGTCAGGGCATCGGGAGACAGGGAGGCAAGTAGTGCTGTAAAACCTGGTGCTTGGCTTTCAATCACGCAACCATTATCGCAGGTGGGTGTGGGGAAGTCTCTAGAGGCAGAGGTTGGTTAGATAGGTCAGAATCCCGATGTTTATTGGGACTGTAGGATTTAGAGCAAGCTGGTCTTGAATTGACCGTTGAGGGAGTACTAATGGCAACTGGCGGAAATGTCTCATCGATTAAGGCTTTGTTGGCAGATGTCGAACAATTCAGCATTCCTGATTTTCAACGTAATTACGCCTGGGAGAACCGTGAGATAGATGATTTTCTTACTGATGTCAACTCAGCCACCCGTCTTAACAAGCAACATTTCATTGGTGCTCTCATATTGTTGTCGAAGTCTGAACCTGATGAAGTCAAAAGAAATTATGAGGTAATTGACGGCCAGCAACGTTTGACAACGATCTTTATGTATCTTGCAATTCTGCGTGATGCAGCTAATGCACAAGGCGAGATCCGAATTGATCCTCCTGCTGCCGGGGGAATGCCTATTGACGTGATGTCGAAAATTGGTGACTTGTTATTTTCTGACCCTGGCACTGGTAAACCACGTTTTAAGTCGAATCGCATCCTTAGGGATATGTTTCAGGAGAGGATCATTGCTCATCCAACTCCAGCTCGACCAGTCATGCCTGCACGTGACAAGTCATCGACTTTGGCACTACGAAAGGCTTATGCAAGATTGCGTTCTTCGCTCGATGCCGAGCTAGCTCAATTAGAAACTCCAATTGATCGTCTGCGAAAGATTTATCAGATCTTCGACACGGTTGCGAGCAGCTTTAATTTGCTTTGTATCTACACCAGTACTTATGGCGAAGCTTTTGACATTTTTATGACATTGAACAACAGGGGGCGCGCACTTGGCCCTGCCGACCTTGTCAAGACATTGTTGATGAAATATCTGACCGACGGTGAACCAGATGACAATCTCGTTAGAACCACTGAGCAAATTTCTATTAGGTGGGAACAGATCACAAGCAACCTTGAATCAGGCGATGTTGATCAGTTCCTTCGACATTTCATGTTGTCAATTCAGGATCAGGCGGTTCAGAGTAAAAATATTTATAATTCTGTCGACAGATACATAAGCATGAATAATGGTGTATTGCTAGGGACAAATGAATTAAAGGTTCACGCCAAGGAAATGCTGACCCTCCTTGAAAAGTCATCAGAGGTGTACAAGAAATTGCTTCAACCAAGTTTGATCCATGATCCTAAAACTCGTCGATCAGCACAGTCGATGTTGCAAGTTCTTATTTCATACAGAATTCTCATGATGCGTGTCCTTTCGGATGATTGCCGATTTGCAGTTCCTCAACGGCGTGAAATTGCTCGCCTAACAGAAGTTCTTTCCTTGCGTTGGGTTCTCGTTGGGGGCAATGCTCAGGAACTCGAGGATCATTTTCAAACTGCGTGCGCTTTTGAGCGTGATGCGACAAAATCTTTTGATGATTTGAAGAATCTTCTGGTCGCAAAGATTCCGGAGAACGATCGGGTAAAACGAGCTTTCAAGGAATCTGTAAGTTCTGATATGGCGAGGGCTGTTCTTTACGGGATAAACGTTCAGCTTGGTGATCCAGCAGCTCTAGTTCAGTACGACCCGTCAAGACTTCACGTCGAACATGTCGCTCCAGCCACGCCGACAGCTGAATGGGTGCAAGACCTGTACGGCGTTGCTCCAGCAGCTGGTGAGGACCCGCCACTTGATTACTCAATAAAGGTTGAGATGTGGGGAAATAAGACTCTTCTAGAGAGCGATATAAACGTTGTCATTAAACAAAGCCTGTTTCTGATCAAGCGTGATGGTGATCCTCTTCGCGACTGGCCAGGATATGTGAATTCGGT
>JAPKZA010000309.1 GCA_026394015.1 Acidobacteriota bacterium | reverse complement strand
GGTGGTGGGTTGGGGGCTGTGGCGGCGGCAGTGGGTAGCGGGGCTGGGGCTGATTTGCATTTTGATTCCGTGGTGGCCGCAGTGGGAGAACAACCGTCTGTATCACGGAATCAAAATGCAAATCAGCCCCAGCCCCGCTACCCACTGCCGCCGCCACAGCCCCAAACCCACCACCACCGCCCACATCGGAACCATAAACAAGTTCGCCGGCCGCACCATCGCCATCGCCCCGCAAACCACCCCCCCCATTACCCAGAACCAACCCGGCAAACGCCTCCCCCACGCCGCGATTCCCCCGGCCAACAGAAACGTCCCCATCGATAACGACAAACTCTCCGTCAGAAAGTATCCCGGATACAACAGCGCGAACGGATGCGCCACCACCCCCGCATACCCCGCCGTCGCCGCCCAACTCCTTACCCCCGCCCGCCGCAGCGCCACCCATAAACTCCCTGCCGCCCCCAGATGCAGCCCCAACTGCAGCCCAAATCCCACCCAACGCTCCGACCACCCCACCGCCTCGGCCACCCGCACCACCCCACTCAAAAACGCCGGATACCCATAGGTCCGTAACTCCGACAAATAGAACTTCGAAAACACCCCGTCCTTCAAAATGTCCTGTGTGATCTTACGGTACCCCTCCGCGTCGTAAACCAGCGGCAACGGCACCGTATGCCAGCCGTACAATACCGCCAGCAATACCGCCACGGCTGTCGCCCACCACCAAACCAGTCGCTCGGAGAAATTTGAAAGCCGCAAGGTAAGTTCTAACTTTCCAGCGTACCAATAAATATCTGCGAACCTTTCTCAAGCTCGTGCGTATAGAACGAAGAGCCGAACATGCATAACCTCCGCTTCGCCCTTCGCACCCTCCGCCAGTCCCCCGTCGTCTCCCTCGTCGCCATCCTCTCACTCGCCTTCGGCATCGGGGCCAATACCGCCATCTTCGCCCTTTTTGAGCAGGTGCTCCTCCGCCCCCTCCCCACCGCTAGCCCCACCGAACTCGTCAACCTTACGGCCAACGGGCCCCGCAGCGGCAGTAACTCCACCAACAACGCCGGCGGCAGTGACTCCATCTTCAGCTATCCCATGTACCGCGACCTCGAACGCGTCCAGACCGTCTTCACCGGCATCGCCGCCCACCGCAGCTTCGGCGCCAACCTCTCCTTCCAGGGCACCTCTTCCGCCGCCCAGGGCCACCTCGTCTCCGGCTCTTACTTTCCCATCCTCGGCCTCCGCCCCGCCCTCGGCCGCCTCCTCGCCCCCGCCGACGATGAAACCCCCGGTGCCCACCGCCTCGTCGTCCTCAGCCACGCCTATTGGACCGAAAAGTTCAGCCAGAACACCCAAATCCTCAACCAAGCCCTCCTCGTCAATGGCGTCCCGCTGACCATCGTCGGTGTCGCCCCGCGCGACTTCCATGGCACCACCCTCGGCTCCATCCCCGAAATCTTCGCTCCCATCAGCCTCCGCGAAACCCTCACCCCGGTCTGGAAAGGCCTCACCGACCGCCGTAATTATTGGATCTACGCCTTCGCCCGCCTTAAGCCCGGCATCACCCTCGAACAAGCCCAAGCCGACATCAACAGCAACTTCAAAGCCATTCTCAAGGACGTCGAACTCCCCCTTCAAAAAGGGGCCAGCGACCGCCAACGCCAACCTTGAACAATTGGCATTTAAAACCAATACCCAGGGCCAAAGCAACATCTTGCGAACCGGGCGCACCCCTCTCCTCCTCCTTCTCGCCATCACGGGGTTCGTCCTGCTGATCGCCTGCGCCAATATCGCCAACCTCCTCCTCGCCCGGTCGGCCAACCGTTCTAAAGAATTCTCCATCCGGCTTTCGATCGGTGCCTCCCGCGGGCAACTCATCGTCCAACTGCTCACCGAATCGCTCGTTCTCTCCTTTGTGGCCGGCTTCGCGGGTCTTTTCATCGCCTATGCCACCAATCAGGTTGTGATTGCCCTCCTCCCCCCCGATGCCGGCAACATCATCAGCCCCGCCCTCCGCCCCGTCACCATCGCCTTCGCCTTCGCCCTCTCGCTCGCCGCCGGCTTTCTCTTCGGCCTCTTCCCCGCGGTCCACTCCACCCGGCAGAATCTCGCCTCCGCCATGAAGGATCAGGGCGCCAATGTCTCCTCTTCCCGCTCCGCCACCCGGTTCCGCAACGGCCTCGTCACCGCCCAAATCGCGCTCTCTCTTCTGCTCCTCATCTCCGCCGGCCTCTTCCTCAAGAGCCTCGTGAAGATCATGAAGGTGGACCTCGGCATC
>JAPKZA010000222.1 GCA_026394015.1 Acidobacteriota bacterium | reverse complement strand
CACCACCGCCGAACAGGAGAATCGTGACAAGCGCGACCAAGCCGAGCTTGAGGCCCAAGCCGTCGCCGCTGGGTGGTGGTGGCTGCGTCGGCCGCGGCAGCGTCTGCGTTACGACTTGGGAGGGCGCGGAAGCGGGATGGCCTTGAATCGTCCGCAGCGCCCCTTCGAGCGCGGCGTGGAACTCGGCCGCGCTTTGGAAGCGGGCGCTGACGTCCTTGGCGAGGGCCTTGAGAATGACGTCATTGAGCACCTGGGGCATGGTCGGGTCGAGTTGGATCGGCGGGATGGCCTGGTGGTGCATGTGCGCGGCCATGATGGAGAAGTCGCTCGTGCCATCGAACGGCTTGCGGCCGGTGACCATTTGATAGAGCGAGACGCCGAGCGAGTACAGGTCGGAGCGGGCGTCGACCGGCTGGCCGTTGATCTGCTCCGGAGACATGTAATAGAGCGAGCCGATGGTCTGGCGGGTCTTCGTCAGGCTGGCGTCGTTCGTGACGCGGGCGATGCCGAAATCCAGGAGCTTGATCTGGCCCTGGGCGGTCAGCATCATGTTGGAAGGCTTGATGTCGCGATGGACGATGCCGCGGGCGTGGGCGTAATCGAGGGCACTGAGAACGAGCATGCAGTACCAAGCCGCGTGGTCGACGGGCATCGGCCGCTCGGCGGTGAAGCAGCTTTCGACGGTCCGGCCCTCCACGAACTCCATGAGCATGAGCAGTTGGTTGTCGGCGCGCATCGCGGTATGGAGGCGAGCGATGTTCGGGTGTTCGAGGCTGGCTTGGACCTTGATTTCGCGCAGGAACCGGTCGGCGAGTTCGGAATCCTGGGTGAGGTCGGGTAGCAGGACCTTCATCGCTTCGAGGCGGTCGGAGATGACGTTCTGGACCTTGTAGACCTTTCCCATGCCTCCGGCGCCTAATTCGGCGAGGATGCGGTAGTCTCCAATTTGTTGTCCGGGCGCTAGGCTCATGTGCTTGTCATTATGGTACGCGGAAACGACGTTGGGAAGAATTGGGGTAATTAAAAAAATACGGGGATGGACTTGACAGTCCGTTCCGATTACACTAGTGGTTACGAGCTGAATGTATCCAAACCGACCTTTTCGCCTGCCGCGCCCCAAGATTCGAGAGAACGTAAACGAAGCGATCCGAGCTCGTGAAGTGCGCGCTGTATTTCCAGATGGCACCGTGGAGGTTATGCCGACGCCTGCCGCAGTGCGTAAGGCCAAGGACCTCGGCCTCGATCTGATCGTGATTGCGCCGACGGCTGAGCCGCCGGTGGCCAAGGCCATGGACTATGGCCAATGGCAATACGAGCAGAAGAAGAAGAGCCACGACGCCAAGCGAAAGCAGCACGTCATCCACGTCAAAGAGCTCAAGTTCCGGCCGAACACGGACGACCACGATTACGACTTCAAGAAGAATCACGCGATTCGGTTCCTGGGGGAAGGCAATCGTGTGAAGGCCGTGGTGCAGTTCCGCGGACGGGAGATCGCTCACGTTGACCTGGGCCAGAAGTTACTGCTCCGGTTTGCGGGCGATTTAAAGCCGTTCGGAACGGTAGAGGGTTCGCCGCGTCTGGAAGGACGCAACGCGCACATTCTGATTAGCCCGTTGAAGAAAGATTTGCCGGTGAAGAAGGCTTCCCCGAGCCCTGCGCCCGCGGCAGGAAATCCCGAACAGGGCCGATAACGAGTTAGGGTAGGTTTCTTCCACCCCGGCCCGCCGGGGTGGAATTGGGGAAGCGAACTTGATATCGTTACCCTTATGCACCGCATTGGTCTATTGCTCTTTCTTGGCTCGGCTGCGCTTTTTGCGCAAGATCGCGGCACCATCACCGGCTCCGTAGTCGACAGCTCAGGGGCCATCGTGCCGACCGCCAAGGTCACCCTGACCAACCCGAGCACCGGCCAGCGGAGCTTGGTCGAGACCAATTCGGAAGGCACCTATACGTTCCTTTCGCTCACCGCCGGCCGCTACATCGTCACGGCAGAAAAAGACGGGTTCCGCAAAGCCGAGGCGCCCAATGTGGTTGTTCAGGTCAACACCACTTCGCGGCTCGATATCCAGATGCAGCTCGGGGCCGTGCAGGAAACCATCCGCGTCGAATCGACAACGCCGCTGCTGCAAACCGACCGCAGCGATCTCGGTACAGTCGTCGACAACCGGGCGATTCAACAACTTCCGCTCTTCATCAACGGTGGCCTCCGCAGCAACCTAGCATTTGCTAGCTTGGCGCCGGGCGTTTCGATGAACCTGACGAGCGACCCGGATACCACCGGCGGCGCCCCCCGCATCGCCGGCGGCCAGGCCAACGGAGCCAGTCTGCTCGTCGATGGAGCCGAGTCGATGAGCGAACGCCGCAACGATCCCCAGATGCGGGTCGTCAGCGCCGAGGCGGTCGAAGAGTTCAAGGTTCAAACCTCGGCCTACTCCGCCGAATTCGGGCGCGCTTCGAACGGCGTGTTGAACTACACCACCAAGTCCGGCACGAACGCCTTGCACGGCTCCGGCCTGGTTCAGTTGCGCCATGAAAAGCTGAACGCGCAGGGCTTCTTTTGGGGCACCACCGCCCGTGGAGAAAGCGTCCGCCGCCAGCACGTCGAGGCCGCCAATCTCGGTGGACCCGTCTTCATCCCCAAGATCTACGACGGCCGCAACAAGACCTTTTTCTTCTTCGCCGGCGAACGGTCGCGGGCCAAGAACTATAGCAGCAGCGGCTTGCAGTCGCTGCCCATCGCGGAGTTCCGCAACGGCGACTTCCGCCGCTATACCAATGCCAGCGGCGCGATGGTTCCCCTTTACGATCCGATGGATGCCAACGGCAACATCATCGCCAACGCCAACGACCGGCGGCCCTTGGCCTGCAACGGCGTCGCGAACGTGATCTGCCCGGACCGCATCAGCCCGGTGGCTAAGGAAATCTTCAAGTACCTTCCCGAACCCGATAGCCCCAATGTGGTTTTCAACAACACTCGGATTCGCAACAATGGCTCCCGGACGCCCGGCGCCTGGCAGGGCGTCTACTCGATCAAAGGCGACCACCTTTTCTCCGACAAGTTTCGCGTCAACGGAATGTTCAGCCGGCAGTACTTCGATAGCTATCCGTTGGCCGGACCGATCCCCGGTCCCCTTGCCGAAGCGTTTCAAGAGTTCGGCCAAATCCGCTACTGGCGTTTCGGCAGCGACTATACGATTACCAACAACCTGCTGAACCACTTCACGTTGGGGATTAACCAGCGGAAGTTGGGGGAGGGGCCGAATCTGCTGATGCCGGCGTCTTATCGGGCCGCGACGTTGCTGCCCGGCCTGACCGGGTCCGGCGCCGAGAAGACCGGGGCCTACACCAAATACAACACCGAGTTCGGCAATTTCGGCGGCAGTGTCGATACCAAGTCGCCCAGCAGCACGCTGAACATCACCGACAATTTGTCCTGGGTCAAGGGTCGCCACAACGTTAAGTTCGGCGGCAGCTACATCTCGTTGAGTTATCGCAGGAAAGACTGCAATAACTGCGGTGGCTCGCTCAGCTACAGCACCGCGGCCACCGGCAACCCGTCCGTAAGCGGACAGACGGGAATTGGCTTCGCGGCGTTTCTACTCGGCTTGCCCAGCGGCGGGTCCTTTAACTTCGGTGCCGACATCGACTACCGCTATAAGTACTACGCCGGCTACGTGCAGGACGATTTCAAGGTCAGCAAGAAGCTCACGTTAAACCTGGGGATTCGCTACGACTACAGCACCCCGCGCCGCGAAGCTAACCTCCAGAACAGCAATTTCAATCCGACGATCCCGAATCCTGCCGCCAACGGCATTCTGGGTGCCCTGGAGTTCGCCTCTGAAAGTCGCCCGATCCTGCTCGACGCGCGCAAAAACGCTTGGGCGCCTCGCATTGGCTTTGCCTACCAACTGAACTCGAAAACCGTGGTGCGCGGCGGCGGGGCTATCATGTGGGACATTATCCGCGAAGACGGCAACGCCGACAACGGCATTCAAGGCTTCGGCGGAGGCTTCGGCTCAGTCGGCAACAACCTGTCGAGCGGCATATCCTTCACGCAGCGCCAGGGCCTCGATTCCCCCGGTCTCCGGGCGTTCGTTGAAGCACAGCGCCCGCCCCAGAAGAATGCAGGTTTGGTCGTCAACGGCAGCCCAACCTATAAGACCGCCGAGTCCGGCAAGCCCGGCTACTACGTCGATTACAACTTCACCGTCGAGCATAGCTTTACCCCATCGACGCTGTTGCGGACGAGCTTCCATGCCAACTACGGTGTGAAGATTCAGAGCGGGTTTGACTTCAACCAGTTAGACCCGAGATACTTCGGCGTTTACGGGAATTTACTCAACAGCCCGGTGAGCTCGGTGATCAATAACCCGACCGTGATCGCGACCGGCTTCAAACTGCCCTACGCCAGCTTCCCGCAGAATCTGACGCTTTCGCAGGCCTTGCGCCCGTTCCCGCAGTACAGCGGCTTCGGGTCAGTGACCACGCAGAACGGCCACAGTACGTATAACGGCCTCGAAACCAGCTTCCAGAAGCGCTACTCGAAGGGCCTTTGGATGATGGCTTCTTACACCTTCTCGAAGACCCTGGTTAGCACCGGCGGCCAGAATTACTACAACCGCACCACGGAGAAGGTGGTTGGCGGCGATAACCGTCCCCATATCTTCACAACTGGTTATGTCTACGATCTGCCGCTGGGCAAGGGCAAGGCCTTTGGTGCCAATATGCATCCTGCTTTGAACGCGATCGTCGGGAACTGGAACGTCTCGGCGGTCCACCGCTACCAGAGCGGTGCTTCGTTCGGCGTCGGCGGCTGCAGTCAGACCATGGCTGGCGGCGGAGCGGCCCGGTGTAGCTATGTTCCCGGGCAGCCTTTGGTGAACCCGAGCTGGGATCCGACCAATCCGCTGAGTCCGTATCTGAACCGGGCCGCCTTCGTGCAACCGCCCAACTTCACCTTCGGAGACCTTCCGGCGACGATCTCGCAGTTGCGTCAGCCGTCCCAGCTCAGCGAAGATCTCGCGGCCAGCAAGAACTTCAATTTCGGCCATAGCGAGAAGAACATCATCGAGTTTCGGGCGTCGGCGTTCAACGTCGGCAACCGACACTTGCTCGGTGGCCTGAATACGGCGATCAACAATTCGAACTTCGGGACGTTCTCCAATCCCCAGTCGAACCTGCCCCGGAACTTGCAGTTCAGCTTGCGGGTGACCTTCTAACCGTGCGGCAACTCCTGGGCCTGCTGCTCACCGCCGCTACGGCGTTCGGCGATGACTATTTCCCGAAACCGGATTCCGCCGGTGGATGGCGAACGCTGAAGGACGCGGCGGCCATCCGGAAGGTTGCCGGCATCGACGTGAAGAAGCTCGATCAAGCGTTCGAGTACGCCACGCGCAGCAGCCAGCACGGCGGCTTGCTGGTCGTCCGGCACGGCTGGCTGGTTTATGAGCGGTACTATGGCCGGGGCAATCGCGAAGCCATTCCGGCGACGGCCTCGGTCGGCAAGGCCTATACCAGCATCGCCGCCGGCATCATGCTGGCGGACAAGAAGGCCGATTTTCCAGACGGCCTGGATACGAAAGTGTTCAACCAAAAGTATCTGCCGCAGGCGATGCCGTTGAGTGACCCGGCCAAGGCCGACATCACCCTTGGCCAACTGCTTTCGATGTCGGCTGGCTTTCACGGTGAGGGTTCCAATCCCGGCTTTGTGGATGGCGCTCCTTCGGTCAAGCTAGCCGCGCTGCCGCGCCCGGCGGGCCCTGTCGATTATGATCTGGCGACGCTGGCCACGCCCTTGTGGACCAAACCCGGCGGAGGCTACTCCTACGCCTCCGCTTCGCCTCATGTCGTCTCGATCGTACTTCGAAATGCCACTGGCACCGAGTTGGACGACTACATCGACCGGCACCTGGCCAAGCCCCTCGGCTGGGGCCAGTGGGCATGGGCCAAACGCAACGGCGATACCGTGCAGCCGCATGCGCGCGGCGGAGGCGACATCGCGTTGCGCTCGACCGATCACTTGCGCTTCCTTTACGCGATTTTGAAAAAAGGCCGTTGGGGCAAGGAGCAAGTCATCCCCGCCGACTACATCGCGTTGTGCGGGAAACCGACGAAGTGGAATACCCATGCGCCGATGAGTTTGATGTGGGAGATCAATGCCGACGGTCACGTCGCCGGCGCTCCGAAGGATGCCTTCTTCAAGTCCGGTGGAGGCGGCCATGGGGTGGTGGTCATCCCGTCGTTGGACATGGTGATCTACAAGATGTCCGGCGACGACAGCCAGTACAACCCGACGCGCACCGGCCTGAAGCAGGAGTACCCCTACGATGGCTCCCGCGATGGCTGGAAGCCGGCCGTCCGCAGCCAGTTCAGCGATGGCCCCATCGGCACCGACGATGGCTTGCGCCGCGTGCTCGAGATGGTCGCCGCCGCCGTGCTGGATTGATACTCTGGAGTCTTGCTGATGCGTTTTCTTGCCACTGCCCTTGTCCTCTTGCTGGGGTCGGTCTTCGCCGCCGATACGGTGAAGAAGCCGACCGCGAAGATGCCCGTCGTGCCGCCGATGGCCAAGCGGCCTAAGCTCTGGTCCCTGCAACCCCTCGTGCGCCCCGCTGTCCCCGCGGGGGCGGCCAGCAACCCGATCGATGCCTTCGTCAAGGGACTATACGCGGCCAAGAACGTCACCCCCGTCGGACCCGCCGACCAGCGCACGCTGCTCCGCCGCGTCTACATGGACCTGATCGGCATCCCGCCCACCCCCGCCGAGCAGGAAGCCTATCTGACTGACAAAGCCCCGGATGCCTACGAAAAACTCCTCGACCGGCTGCTGGCCAGCGAGCAGTACGGCGTCCGCTACGGCCGCCATTGGCTCGACGTCCTCCGCTACGCCGACGCCGAAGAGCGCATGTACGCCGCGCCCGGCATCCACTACTGGCGCGACTGGGTGGTGGATGCGATCAACGCCGACCTCCCCTACGACCAGTTCGTCCGCGCCCAGTTGACCGGCTACCGGACCACGGAACGCACCACCATGCAGAACGTGGGCCGTCGCACGCCGCTGGAGCGCCGTCCCGACGATCTGTTCGCTCTCGGCTTCCTCGCCCGCGGTGCCGTCAGCCGGGACGGCAAGGATTTGGGCGAACTCCAGATCTCCGCCGTCGAGACCGTTTCGACCGCCTTCCTCGGCATGACCGTCGGGTGCGCCAAGTGCCACGACCACATGTTCGACCCGATTCGGCAAAAAGATTTCTACGCCATGAAGGCGCTCTTCGATCCGCTCGTAATCAAAAAGCAGACCTTGGCCACCCCCGCCGAGCTCGTCGTCTACGGCAAACAATTGGGCGAGTACGACAAGCTCCGACTGGCCGCCGAAGCCCCCGTCAACGCCGTCATCGAACCCTACCGCGCCAAACTCTACGCCGACCGCGTCGCGATGCTTCCTGCGGACGTTCGAGCCGTCATCAACAAGCCGGAGAAGTCCCGAACCCCGGCCGAGCAGAAGATCGCCGATGACTATTTCCCGGTCCTCCGCATCGATTCGGACAAGATCGAAGAGGTGATGTCGGAAGCCGATAAGAAGCTCTATCGGGATCTGCGCGCCAAGCTGAATCAGGTCACCGGCGCCGCTCGCCGCAACATGGTTAAGGATCTGCCGGCGTTCTGGACCGTCGAGACCGACCATGGCCTCGAACGCGAAAAGAGCTACGTGCTCACGAGCGGCGACCCGGAGCGGCCCGAAAAAACGAACCCGATCGAGCCCGGCTGGCCGTTCTACACCGGCGAAAAGGATTTTCGCGAAGGCCGCGTCGAAGCTTTCTCCGACTGGCTCACCGGCCGCGACAATCCGCTGTTCGCCCGTGTCGCCGTGAACCGCCTCTGGCAGTGGCACTTCGGCGAGGGCCTGCAGAAAGCCTCCAGCGACTTCGGCCTGATGGGCGGCCGCCCCGCCAGTCAGCCCCTGCTCGATTGGCTCGCTGCCGAGTTCATCTCCCGCGGCTACAGCCAAAAGGCCATGCACAAGCTAATGATGACTTCGAACGTCTATCGGCTGAGCAGCTCCGGGCCCAAAGAGCTGATGAAGAAGAACCTGGTGGCCGATCCTTCGAACCGCTTCCTTTGGAGCTTCCGCCTGCAGCGTCTGGAAGCCGAGCCGATTTGGGACTCGATTCTTACCGCCGCCGGGAACCTGGACACGAGCTTGGGTGGCCCGTCGTTTGACATCGAAAGCCGCGCGCCCCAGGGCCGCCGTGGGCCCCCGATGCCCGAGGGCAAAATGAATCGCCGCGGGGCCTACATCGTCCGCGGGTTCTCGACGAGCCGCGAGGTGGTGCCGAACTTCCTGCAGTCGTTCGACGTCGATGACGGCCGAGCGCCGTGCCCAGTGCGCACGCAAACGGTCACCGCGCCGCAAGGCCTTTTCCTCATGAACAGCCCCGAGATTGAGAAGGCCAGCACGATGTTCGCGGACCGGCTGAAGAAAGAAGCCGAAGGCGAAGTCAGCAAGGCGGTCGACCTCGGCTATCGCATCACCCTCAGTCGGCCCCCTTCGCCGAAGGAAAAAGATAACGCACTGAGTTACGTCGGCACCGACGCGGCCCGCCTGAAGAGCCTGGCTTGGCTCCTATTTAACCTCGACGAATTTCTTTACGTGCAATGACCACCCGCCGCCACTTGTTCCACCAATCTCTCGGCGCGCTGCTCGGCGGCGCGGTCGGCTCGCTTTGGGCCGAAGATGGAAAGCTCGATGCTCGCCTGCCCGGTGGCAAGAAGGCCGATGCGGTGATCTTTCTTTTCATGTGCGGCGGCGTCAGCCATATCGACACGTTCGACCCTAAGGGCAACAAATACGCGGGCAAGTTGATCGATGCCATCGGCTTTGGCGACAACGTCGCCGAGATGAAGCGCCCGGTGATTCCCTGCCTTCGTACCTTCAAGAACTACGGCAAATCGGGCATCCCCGTCTCGGACTGGTTCCCGCATGTCGGCGGAGTGATCGACGATATCGCGATCGTTCGCTCGCTTTGGTGCCAGGAGGGCAACCACTTCCCGGCCGTGATTGAAACGCAGACCGGTCACCGCGGCCGGGCGTTTGATAACCCCTCGTTTGGCAGTTGGGTCTCCTACGCACTGGGCTCGGGCAACAAGAACCTGCCGACGTACGTCAACGTTGGCCGAGCCTCTTCGCCGGTGCAGTTGACGGGCGGCTACCTTGGTGCCACCTTTGCGGCGACGCCGTTTCAGGCCGGTCCGGTGCCGATCCCGAATCTGAAGCCACCGGCCAGCAGCAACGCCGCGGAGCGTGATCAGCAGATGGCCGCGCTGGCCCGTTTGAACCAGGAGTTCCGCGAACGCCACGAACTCAATACCGACATCGCCGCAAGAATCGAATCGTACGAACTAGCCGCTCGGATGCAGCTGAGCGCGCCGGGAATCGTGGACCTATCGCAGGAGCCGGAGCATGTGCGCGAGCTCTACGGCATCGGCACGAAGCCGACCGATGAGTTCGGGCGCCAACTGCTGATGGCGCGGCGCCTCGTCGAAAACGGCGTGCGCTTCGTGCAGATCTGCCACGCCGGGGGCGGCAATGGCAGTTGGGATGCGCATGGCGACATGAAGAGCCACGAACCGCTTTGCCGCGCGGTCGATAAACCCATCGCCGGGCTGATTCAGGACCTGAAGCAGCGCGGGATGTTGGAGCGCACGTTGGTCGTGTTTACGAGCGAGTTCGGCCGCAGCCCCTGGTCGCAGAACACCACCGGCCGCGATCACAATCCGAAGGGCTATAGCTCCTGGTTCGCCGGCGGCGGCATCAAGGGCGGGACGGTCCACGGGGCAACGGACGAGTATGGATACCGCGCCATCGAGAGCCCGCATTACTACAGCGACCTCCATGCGACGATTCTGAAGCAGATGGGCCTGGATCACAAGAAAATGCAGTTTCGGGCGCTGGGTCGCAACTTCCATTTAGTGGAAGAAGGGCACGGCCCCATCGAACAAATTATCGCCTAGGCTTTGCCGATTCCAGATTCTGCCGGAAGGCGGGATCAGCCGGTGCCAGCTTCACGGCGGTTTCGAAAGCCGCGACCGCCTCCGCTCGTTCGCCCTGGGCGAGCAGCACTTGGCCCAGCGCGTTGAACACCGGCGCTTCGGTGGGCTGCAGCTTCGCGGCCACCTCCAGGCTGGCCCGGGCGTCGGTCAGGCGATTGGCGTTCTGCTCCACCAAACCGAGCAGGTAGTGGTAAAGCCACGTGGCCGGGCTGATGCTGATGGCGGCTTGCACGTACTCGCGGGCGACGTCGATGCGCTGCAAATCGAAGTTCAATCCGGCCAAGCGGAACAGCAGCGTGGGGTCGTTCGGCTTGGCTTCGCGGGCCAGTTCCAGGCGCGCGGCGGCGGTTTCCAAGTCCCCGGCTTGCAGCAGCAGGCGGGCTTCGTCGATCCACGCCGCCGCCTTGCGCTGCAGTTCAATATTGTCTTTCTCCTGCTTGGTCAACGCCGAGAACTTGGCCAGCGCCGCCTTGCGCTCCGGCGCCATACTGAGCCCGCCGAAGGCCCTCGCGAGTTGATAGAAAACCTGGGGTTCGTTCTGGCCGCTCGAGGTGGACGCCAACTCCAGCTCCGCCCGGGCTTCGTCAAACTGGCCCAACCGATTCAGCGCCGAGCCCAGCAGAAAGTGCCCTTCGTAAGCTGCTGGCAACACCTGCACGGCCCGGCGCAGCAGCGGCATCGCCGCGTCATTGTCGCCCGCCCGCGCCAACAAGTTCCCCAATCCGGCGAGGGCGGGGAAGTAATCCGGCTGCAACTCCAGCGCCCGGCGGAAACCCTTCTCGGCGGCCTCCCGCTTGCCGCCCGCCGCGTAGACTCCGGCCAAGTCGGCGTGGGCATCCACGGAGTCCGGAGCCGCCACCACCAGCGTCTCCAGCAGCGGCAGCGCCTTCGTATGCAGGCCGTTCCGCAGGTACAGGTTGGAACCTGCCCGCAACGCCAAAACGTTGTTCGGCTCAATTCGCAGCACCTCCAGCAGCGCCCCCAGCGCCTCGGCTCCGTTGCCCCGCTCCGCGTGGAGGTTAGCAATCACTAGGTGCGCCTGCACCATCTTCGGATCGCACTGGATGGCGGCCCGCAAGGCGATCAAAGCTTCCGCCGGATTCTTTCGCTGGTAGGCGTCCATGCCCGCGGCGAAATGCTTTCCGCAGTCCGGAGCCGCCAACGCCATTGCCAGAAGCAGTAGGTTCATTTGCCGTATCGCGTAACGCCGGTTACGCCCTTGCCTTCGGTAATCGTCACAATCTGCCCGGCCTTCAGCACGCCGATGGTTTCGAGCGCGCCGCCCGGCCATTGCACTTCCACGGCCTGCGCCTCGGTCGACGCACCCAGCCCGAATTGCAGGCGGAAGTCGCTCTGCGATAGAAACGTGGAGCCGGAGCGGACCTCTGCCGTCAGGGTCCTCTGTCCAACGCGAAGCCGCGCCACCGCGCCGATGCCGCTGCGGTTGGTCTTCTGCCCGATCAGCCTCAGCGTCAACGATTGCCCGGCCGTGGCGGTGTTGTGGAGCAGGCTGAGCCGGTCGTTCATGTTGCTGATCAGCAGGTCCGCGCGGCCGTCGTTATCGTAGTCGCCCACCGCTAGGCCGCGGGCCGAACTCTTCTCCATTACGGCCGCGCCGGCCTCCTTTGACAGGTCACTGAACTTGCCGAGTCCGCCGTTGCGATAGAGCAGCCGCTGCTGCCGGTAGTCGCCCGATTTCACGCCGGGGTAGACGTGGCCGTTCACCAGGAAGATGTCCGGCCAGCCGTCGTTGTCGTAATCAACGAATGCCGCGCCCCAGCCCAGGAACTGCGAGTGCAAGCCCAAGCCCGCTTGTACGGTCGCTTCCGAGAAGCTTCCGTCCCGGTTGTTGCGATACAGATTCGGCAGGTCGTCGATGAAGTTCGTCTTGACGAGGTCCGGCCAGCCATCGCCATCGTAGTCCGCGACGGCGGTACCCATGCCGGCTTGCTCGCGGCCATCTTCGCTGAGCGCGACGCCGCTTTCAAGCGCCGTCTCCTCGAATGTTCCGTCGTGCTTGTTGTGATACAGCAAGCTGGCCTGCGAATCGACGGCCACATAGATATCGGGCCAGCCGTCGTGGTCGTAGTCGAGCGTCGTTACCGATAGGCCGTAGCGAGGCCCGGGAGCTTCGATGCCCGCCTTCTTCGACACATCGACGAACCGAACGCGCCCCGGCGTCGACTCGTTATGCCAGAGCTGATTCAGCGCCGGCCGCAAGCCCTGCGGGCCACACATCACCTTCTCGTCCTTCCATTGGCAAGCCTTGGGTCCGTCCGGACGGGGCGTGTTCTTCAGGTCAAAGTCCACGTAGCTGGCCACCATCAAGTCCAGCTTGCCATCGCGATCGAAATCGACAAAGGCGCAGCCGGTGCCCCAGTGCGGTCCTTTGCTCGGCGGCGTCACGTCTTCGAAGGTGCCGTCTCCGCGGTTCCGATACATCACGTCGGCGCCCCAGTAAGTGACGTAGAGATCCACGAAGCCGTCGTTGTCGATGTCGCCCGTGCAGACGCCCTGCCCCCAACCCGCCTTTGCCACGCCCGCCTTCTTCGTGACGTCCTCAAACGTGCGGTCGCCCTTGTTGCGATAGAGCCGGTTGATCGGCTCCTTACCCGCCGCGAAACCTTCGAGTTTCGACGCCGTCACGGCGAAGATATCCAGCAGACCATCGTTATCGAAATCGAGAAAGGCCACGCCGGTGCCGAGCGTTTCGACGATGTAGTTCTTCTGGTGCTCGTCGCCGCAGACGAAGATATCGTTCAGTCCGGCGCGCTGGCCTTCTTCGACAAAGTACGGCCCGGCGGAGGCCAAGGCAAGCAACAACATCGCTCTCATTCTGCCGCCTCCCGGGCGACGAAGATCTGATTGGCGGGGACGTTCTTCCACGTCTGCACAATGCCGCTGGGCCAGCGAATCTCCAGGAGTTTCACTTCGCGTTCCCGTCCTAGGCCGAAGTGCACGCGCTTGTCGTGGGCCGACAAGTAGCTGCCGGCCGTCGACACAAATCCGAACTGCTCGCGACCGGAAGCCGTTTGGATGCGGACCGTCGCTCCGATGCCGTCTCGGTTGCTCTTCGTGCCGACGGTGTCGATCAGCAGCCAGCCGTTCTCGGCGGCACCGTTGCGAAACACGCGGGGCGCGGCGTTGTTGGCCGAGACGACAACGTCGACGGCTCCATCGTTGTTGAGATCCCCGAAGGCCGCGCCGCGCCCGGCCATCTCTCCTTGGAAAGGGAGGCCGGCCTTCGCCGAGACATCCGCGAATTTGCCGCCGTCATTGCGGAGCAGCAGCGGCGTCTCCCGATACCGCAGCCCCGGCTGGGTGATTTCGATATTGTCCATCACATGGCCCTGCGCGACGAAGACGTCCTTCCATCCGTCGTTGTCGAAGTCGAAGAATTTCGTGCCCCAGCCGGAATGTAATTTACTGGCCGCCGCCACGCCGCTGGCTGCCGATACGTGCTGCAACAGCCCCTTGCTATTGCGAAACAAAGCGTAGCCCTGATTGGCCAGTGCATTGACGAACAGGTCCGGAACGCCGTCGTTGTCGTAGTCGGCGACGTCGATGCCCATGCCGGCGAACACGTTGCCATCCTCGTCGTAGGCGGCACCCATGGCGAGCGCAATCTCTTCAAAAGTCCCGTCGCGCTGGTTGCGGAACAACTGTTGCGGAAAGCTATCGTTGGCGACGAAGATGTCCGGCCAGCCGTCGTGATCGACGTCTTGAAAAGCGACGCCTAGGCCCTTGCCAGGCGACTTCGTAATACCGGCTTTCGCGCTGACATCGACGAAGCGGCAGCCGCCGAGGCCGCGATAGAGCAGGTGCGTCACCGGGGCGAATTCATTGGGGTGGCAGTAGGCTTGTGGCTCTCCGCAAGGTTTGTTCTTGCCGTAATCCCAGTTCAGATAACGGGCGACGAACAGATCCAGGTTCCCGTCGCGGTCATAGTCGATGAAGCCTGCGCTGGTCGACCATCCATCGCCCGTTACCCCGGCCTGCGCGGTGACGTCCTCGAACACGGCTCCGCCCTTGTTGCGGTAGAGCGTGTTGCCGCCGAGGGCGGTGACGAACAGGTCCGCGCGGCCGTCGTTGTCGCAATCCCCCACTGCGACGCCCTGGCCATAGCCGCTGCCGCGGAGCCCTGCCGTTTCCGTGATGTCTTTGAACGTCCCATCGCCCTGGTTGCGGTAGAGGCGGTTCCAGAAGGTCGGATCGCTCTTGTCGGCGCGATCGGTGGCCGTCATGCCGGCTTTGAGCGCCGCGCCATTGACGAAAAAAAGGTCAAGCCTGCCATCCCCGTCGGCGTCCATCATCGCGACCCCGCCGCCCATCGCCTCGATCAGATACTTGGCCGAAGTCTTGCTGGCAGCCGAGACGAAATCGATCTTCGATGTCGCCGTGGCATCCCAGAATGGGGCCGGAGGCGACGCACTACTCATCGCCAGCCAACATGCCAGGAAAGGTCGCACTCTCATAGCTTGCTATCAAACCAGGGGAAACGCAATGCAAGGGTCGGATGGTATCCTGGCGGAATGCCCAACGCCCACCACGCGTCCGGACCGTTCGAGGTCAAGCTGGCCAAGCAAGAGCCAGAGGCGGCAAGCCCGGCGCTGGGCCGGATGACGATTGATAAGGTGTTCCATGGGGACTTGGCCGCCGTGAGCAAGGGGCAGATGCTCGCCGCTGGAACGGCCACGCAGGGGTCGGCCGGCTATGTTGCGATGGAGATCGTCGACGGTAAGTTGGCGGGGTTGACGGGGACCTTCGTGCTGCAACACAGCGGGACAATGGATCGCGGAGAGCCAACCCTATCGGTCACCGTGGTCCCCGATTCGGGCACCGGGGAACTGGTGGGACTCACCGGCAAAATGGGAATTCGCATCGAGCCGGGCGGCAAGCACTTCTACGATTTCGACTACCAGATCCTGTAACGGTGGAGTAGACTTTCGCGCTCTTCGTTACTCCTGGCGGCCCCTGCGTTTTTCATTTCCTCCTCGCCAGCTCCGCTCGACCATTGATCGCTGCGATAACGACCAGCGGAATCGCGCCCAGTCCAAGCATCACTAGCCCGTCGAGCCACGGCATCGGCGGCGTCTTCAGGAACTGGCCCAGTACCGCGTTGTGTTGGCTCCAGAGTTGAAGGGCGAGCGAGCCAGCGACAACCAAAACGAGATTTCGGTTCGAGAAGAAGTCGATGCGCCATAGCGGTTTGGTTTCGCTTCTGACCCCGAAGGACCGTAGCAACTCGGCGAACACCAACACCGAGAACGCAGCGCCGCGGGCCATTTCGACCGAGTCCACACGCAGCGTATAGAGGAAGGCGGCGAAGGACACGCCGGCGGTGAGCACGCCGGTCAGGAGGATGCGACCGAGAAGCCCGCGGTCGGTGATGCGCTCCGAGCGAAGACGCGGACGGTGTTTCATCACGTCGGGGTCAATCGGGTCGGCGGCCAGACAGAGGGCGGGAAGGCCGTCCGTGAGCAGGTTGATCCAGAGCAGATGAATGGGGAGAAGGGGAGAAGGCAGGTTAAGGGCGACGGCCAGGGTCATGAGCAGGAGTTCCCCGCTGTTGCCGGCGAGGAGGAATTCCAACGTTTTTCGGATGTTGTTGTAGATGCCGCGACCTTCCTCGACCGCCGCGACGATGGTCGAGAAGTTGTCATCGGTGATGATCATGTCGGCCGACTGCTTGGTGACCTCGGTGCCGGTAATACCCATGGCAATGCCGATGTCGGCCCCTTTGATGGCGGGGGCATCGTTGACCCCATCGCCGGTCATGGCAACCACGGCGCCGTTCGCTTTAAGGGCTCGCACGATGCGGAGCTTGTGGGCGGCGGTGACGCGCGCATAGACCGGTATTTCCGCCACTCGTTGCCTCAGGACTTCGTCGGTCATTGGGTCCAGGTCGACGCCGGTGATGGCCGGTTCGCCGGCACCGATGCCGAGTTCCTTCGCGATAGCGACCGCGGTATGCGGATGATCTCCCGTGATCATCACGACTCGAATGCCGGCGACGTGGCAGGTGGCGATGGCGGCTTTGGCTTCCGGACGCGGCGGGTCGTACATGCCGGTCAGGCCGACAAAGACGAGGTTTTGCTCGACGGCTTCGGCGGTGAAACCTTCGGGGGGCGGGGCATCGAGGTCGCGATAGGCGGAGCCGAGGACGCGGAGGGCTTGTTCGGCCATGGCCGTGATTTGCCCGAGAATGTGCTGACGGTCGGCATCGGTGAGGGGTTGGATGCCGGCGGAGGTGTAGAGCTGAGAGCAGCGTTCGAGAAGGGAATCCGGCGCGCCGTTGATCAAGGCACGGAGCTTTTGGTTCGGCATCTGGCGGATGACGGCGCTGCGTTTGCGGTCGGAGTCGAAGGGGAGTTCGTGGCGCTTGGGGAGTTCGCGATTGAGGCGGTCGACGTCGCCGCCTGCTTTGATTCCAGCGCGGAGCAGGGCGACTTCAGTGGGGTCGCCAACGACGTTCGGCGTGAGCCGGGCGTTGTTGCAGCCGATGAGGACGGTGGAGAGTTCGCGGAGCGGGTCGGTGGGCTGTAGGGCTTGATCGGTGAGCGGGTACGATTGGCCAGCGACGTAGAGCGACCGAGCGGTCATTTCGCCGATGGTGAGGGTGCCCGTTTTGTCCGTGCAGATCACGCTCGTGGAGCCGAGCGTTTCGACGGCGGCGAGCTTGCGGACGAGAGCGCGACGGCGAGCCATGCGGGATACCCCGAGCGAGAGGGCGACCGTGACAACGGCGGGGAGGCCTTCGGGGACGGCGGCGACGGCAAGGCTGATGGCGGTGATCAGTTGTTCGACGAGCGGCGAGCCGCGGCGGAGCCCGAGGCCGAAGACGAGCGCGACGACACCAAGAGCGGCCCAGACGAGGATGCGGCCGACGGCGTCGAGCTTCTTCTGAAGGGGCGTATCGTGTTCGCCTCCGGCATCGGTGAGGAGTCCGGCGATCTTCCCGAGTTCGGTATCGGCGGCCGTGGCGACGACGACGGCGACGGCGGTGCCAGCGGCAACGCTGGTGCCACTGAAGACCATGTTGACGCGGTCGCCGAGGGGGGTCTGTTCCTCGTCCAGTTTTGCTGGTTGCTTCTCCGCCGCCTCCGATTCGCCGGTCAGGGTGGACTCGATACAGCGGAGCGAAGCTGCTTCGAGGAGACGGGCATCCGCAGCCACGAGGTCGCCGGGTTCGAGCAGCAGAATGTCTCCGACCACCACTTGAGCCGCGGGCAGGGAAGCGACTTGGCCGTCGCGCCGAACCTTAGCGAGGGGGGCGGTCAGCTTCTTGAGGGCCGCGATGGACTGTTCGGCTTGGAACTCCTGATAAAAGCCAATCGCGGCGTTGAGGACGACGATGGCGAGGATAGCGACGGCGTCCGTAAGATCGCCGAAGACCCCGGACAGGATTCCTGCGCCGATGAGGATCCAGACGATGAGGCTCTTAAATTGGCTGAGGAGGATCCAGATTGGGTTGAGGCGCTGGGCTTCGGCGAGTTGGTTGGGGCCATTAGCGGTGAGGCGTTGAGCGGCCTCCGGGGAGGAGAGGCCGGAGGTTCCGGAGCCGAGTTTCGAGACCGCTTCTTCGGCCGTTAGGTTGTGCCAAGTCATGCCGGGCGTTGGTGGCGAGCGTTCTCGATGATGAGGAACTCGCCGAGGTTCTCAGCGGTGAGCAGACCGACGAGGGAGCCGGTCTGGACGACGGGCATCGCGGGGCAGGGGGAGGCTTGGAGTCGTTGGAGGGCGGTTTCGAGCATGTCCGAGGCGTGGGCAATGGGGAAATCGCGGAGCATGATTTCGTTTACCGACAGGACGTCTTTTCGGGCGAGGGCCTTGAGCAGATCGGATCGGGTGATGACGCCGACGACTTCACGTTGATCCAGAACGGGAAAGTCCTGCTGCGCTCCGCTGAGGATGAGATGGGATACGTGGTCGAGGGAGTCCTGAGGGGTGACGGTTTCGAAGTTGGTCATCATCGCGGCGCTGACGGGGATGCCGCTGAGAGCAGATTTCATCAGCACCATGCTCGCTTCCTGGGTCGCACCGATCCAGACGAAAAGGGCGATGAAGATAAGCATAGGGTTGTATAGGAAGCCGAGGAGGCCGAACAGGAGCGCCATGCCTTGGCCAAGGTTGGCCGCGATTTGGGTCGCGCGGAGGTAGTCCATCCGGGTGGCCAGCAGGGCGCGGACGACGCGACCGCCGTCCATCGGGAAGGCCGGGAGCATGTTGAATACGACCAGAGAGATGTTGACGATCAGGAGGCGCTCGACGAAGGATGCGTTGGCGACGTCGATAGCCGCCAGGTGGAAGCCTCCGCGCGAGACCGCCAGCCAGGTCCAAAGACCGATGGCGATCACGACATTGACAGCGGGGCCGGCCAGGGCCACCCAAAGCTCCTGCCGGGGGTCGTCGGGCATTCGTTCGAGCCGGGCGACGCCGCCGATCGGGAGAAGGGTGATGTCCTTCGTCAGGATTCCATACCGTCGGGCCGTGAGCGCGTGGCCGAACTCATGGAGGACGACGCAGCCGAACAGAGCGAGCAGGAAAGTGGCGTCGGCGAGGACGACCTGCGGACCCTTCCCGGCGACGAGGCCGGAGATGACGATCCAGGCGAGGAATAGTAAAAAGGTGAAATGCACCTGGACGCGGATTCCCGCGAATTGACCGAGCTTTAGGGACCAACCCATGACGAACACCTCTCCTATTGAAGAAAGCGAATCGCGGGAAGTTGTTACGCGTGGCGCTGATTTAGCCGCGGGCCATTAGTAGAACAGGTATTTACGCCAACGGGCGTCGGCGTTGCCGAGCATCCGAATCAGGTGTCGGCTTGTGTGGAGGCTAAACGGTCGGGGCTGTTTCCCCAGTTTCATGCCAGACTCTTCCGGAGTCCGATTGCCCTTGCGATTATTGCAGGGATGGCAGCAGGCGACCAGGTTTTCCCAGGAGGATCCGCCGGCGCGGGAGCGGGGGATGACGTGGTCCAGTGTGAGTTCGCCAGTAGGGAGGATGCGGTGGCAGTACTGGCAGGTGTGGCGGTCACGGACGAGGATGTTCTTGCGGGAAAGCGCGCGAGTTTGCTGGGGAATGCGGCGGTACTCGAGCAGCCGGATGACGCTGGGCAGGGGAACGGCTCGGTTCAAGGAATGGATGTGGGCGGCCACAAGTTCCTCGGCCGAGGCGAGCCCTTTGAGGATGAGCACAACGGCTCGCCGAGCCGCGCAGATGTTGATCGGCTCGTAACTGGCGTTCAGGACCAGAACGGGCTGATGTAAACGGTCGATGACTGGCATTCTTACTTGGCTCCTTTAACTGATTGACTCACTGAAGAAGTTAGGCTGGCGACCTCCGCGGCAGTGCGAGAGGCCCAGGACGGACGACGGTCGACGCGGGCAAGGGTGAGAACGGCAACATGGCGGGCTCCGCCGTGGCGGAGAATCGCGGCGGCGGCACCGACGGTGGCCCCGGTGGTGAGCACGTCGTCGATCAGCAGCACGCGCTGGCCGCGGATGGCCGCGGGGTGGCGCAAAACGAAAGCGCCGGCCACGTTGGACCGGCGCTCAGAAGGGCTCAGGCTAGCTTGGGTTTCGGTGTTGCGCGACCTGCGTAAGGCATCGCTCACCGTTACTCCAAGGCGGTGGGCGAGGGGCCGCGCCAGAAGTTCGGCTTGGTTAAAGCCTCGCCAGAGCCTTCGGCGCCAATGTAGGGGGACGGGGACGACCACGTCGAAGCGTTGGTCGAGGGGGACCGCGCTGAGCAGGAGGTTACCCAGAGGCTGCGCCAGCGGTTCGATGCGGGCGTACTTGAATAGATGGATGAGGTCTTTCAGAACCCCCTCGTAGTAGCCGAACGAGTAAGCCGTGTCGTAGCCGGTCAGGCCGGAGCGGCAACGGCTGCACACGCCATGGTCATCGAGCGGCGCGTCGTTCAGAAAGGGCGTACGGCACTGCGAGCAGAAGTAATCTGCCGCCATGGGAGCAGGCTGAGCGAGGCAAAAGGAGCAGACCGGGATGCGACCGGCGTGAGCGACGGGCTGCGTGCAAACTTTACAGTCTTGGGGGAAGACCAGATTAAACAAGGACGCGAGGGTACGCTGAGCTACCGCACGAAGAAGAGGTTTGCGCGCATCGGATACAGGCCCACTAGGGAAGATCCACCTCCAAAAATTTGAGTGTACACCATTGGCGGTTCCGCTGCCCCTACCTCCCTCTAAGGCCCTCCTGGCTCCTCTAGAATAAGAAGACTTATGGTTCGTTGCTTAATCGCATTTGGGCTGGTGCTCGCCATGCACGGCCAGACTCCCCCCCACGTCTCCCGCGCCAAAGAAATCGTCTACACCGCCCCCGATTCCCTCGATACCGCCATCGGTCTCCGCGCCCACATCGAACGCTATCAAACCGACCGCACCGCCCTCGCGCGTTACTACAAAGTCGACGAGGCCCCTCAGCGCATCAAAGCCTTCCGCACCTTCGATAACTCCTGGCTCAAAACCCTCGCCGCCCTCCCCTTCTCCTCCCTCCCTCACGACGCCCAAGTCGACCACGTCCTTCTTACCAACATCATCAAGCTCGATCTCCGCCGCCTCCAACAAGTCGAAGAGCGCATGGCCGAAGCCCTCCCCCTCCTCCCCTTCGCCCCCGATATCTTCGAGTTAATCGACAACCGCGTCCGCGTCGAGCCTCCCGATTCCGCCAAAATCGCCGCCACCCTCTTCCGCCTCGAAAAACAAATCGCCGGTCTCCGCAAGGAAATCCCCTCCCGCAAAGGCTCCGTCAAACCCACCACCGCCAACCGCGCCGCCCGCCTCGCCCGCGAGTTCTCCGCCGCCCTCAAAGAATGGAACACCTTCTATAACGGCTACGACCCCAACTTCTCCTGGTGGACCGCCGAGCCCTTCGCCAAACTCAACAAAGCCATCGAATCCTACGCGGACGACCTCCGCGAGAAACTCGCCGGCGTCCCCAAAACCGACCTCGACACCATCCTCGGCGACCCCATCGGCGACGCCGCCCTTCGCGACGAACTACGTTTTGACTTCGTCCCCTACACCCCCGAAGAACTCGTCAAAATCGCCGAAAAAGAGTTCGCCTGGTGCGACCGCGAAATGCTCAAAGCCTCCCGGGAACTCGGCTTCGGCGACGATTGGAAAAAGGCGCTCGAACACGTCAAAAACCTCTACGTCCCCCCCGGCCAACAAGCCACCCTCGTCCGCGATCAAGTCTTCGAAGCCATCGACTTCCTCGAAAAACGCGACCTCGTCTCGATCCCCGCCTACACCAAAGACATCTGGCGCATGCGCATGATGACCCCCGCCGAACAGCGCATCAACCCCTTCTTCCTCGGCGGCGAACAGATCATTGTCAGCTTCCCCACCGCCGAAATGCCCCACGAAGCCAAGCTCATGAGCCTCCGCGGCAACAACATCCACTTCTCCCGCGCCACCGTCCACCACGAAGTCATCCCCGGCCACCATCTCCAAACCTACATGACCCAGCGCTACCGGCCCTACCGCCGGGCGTTTTATACGCCCTTCTGGATCGAAGGCTGGGCCCTCTATTGGGAAATGCGGCTCTGGGATCTCGGCTTTCCCCAGACGCCGGAAAACCGCATCGGCATGCTCTTCTGGCGCATGCACCGCTGCGCCCGCATCCTCTTCAGCCTGAACTTTCACCTCGAAAAATGGACCGCCGCCCAATGCGTCGATTTCCTCGTCGACCGCGTCGGCCACGAACGCGAAAACGCCGCCGCCGAAGTCCGCCGGTCGTTTGAAGCCAACTACTCGCCGCTCTACCAAGCCGCCTACATGCTCGGCGGTTTACAGTTCCGCGCTCTCCACGCCGAACTCGTCACCTCCGGCAAGATGACCGAACGAGCCTTCCACGACACGATCCTCCAATCCGGATCCATGCCCGTCGAACTCGTCCGCGCCAGCCTCTTGAAGCAGTCGCTTACCCCTGCTTTCCAATCGAACTGGCGCTTCTACGGACAGCCCTAACCGCTCACGGCAAGTGAAAAACATACAGCGAGTTGCCCATCGTCATGGCCACATACTGCTTGCCATCGCTCAGGTAACTCATCGGATTCGACCGCACCGTCCCCCCGCCCTGGAAACGCCACAGCGGCTTTCCGTCGGCGGCGTTCAACGCGAAGATCTGCCCCTCCGCCGTCGCCCCAAACACAAGGTTTCCTGCCGTCGAAAGCACGCCCGAATACGGCGGCGTGAACAGCTTGTACTCCCACGCCACCTCGCCCGTCGTCGGTCGAAACGCGCGAATCGCCCCCCACTCCTCCTCCCCCGCAATACTCCGAAATCCGCCCCCGTTGAACTGCTCCCCCGCCTTGAACTCCGCTTTGCCGAAGTAGTAAACGGAGCCCGATTCCCGCGCCGCCACGTACAGATACTTCGTATCCGGGCTATAGCTCGGGCTATACCAGTTGTTCGCCCCGGCCACACTCGGCCACACCTTGGTGCCTTCCACCGAAGGCGAAGTCCCCGGCAGGCGGATCGGCCGCCCGCTATCATCCAGGCCCTTGGCCCAGGTCTGTTTGGCGTAAGCCTTGCCCAGTAAGAACTCGCCCGTCGTCCGGTCCAGCACGTAGTAGAACGCATTCCGATTCGGGAAAAGCAGCAGCTTCCGCGGCTTCCCCCGGAACTCGGCGTCGATCAAAACCGGCACTTCCGTCGCGTCCCAGTCGTGCAGGTCATGCGGGGTAAACTGAAAATGCCATTTCAACTTGCCCGTATCCAAATCCAGCGCAATCAGGCAGTCCGAATAAAGGTTGTCCCCTGCCCGCACCTCGCCGTTCCAATCCGGCCCCGGGTTCCCCGTCCCCCAATACAGCAGATTCGTCTGCGGGTCGTAAGCGCCGGTCACCCAGGTCGCTGCCGAACCGCGCTTGTAGCTATCCCCTGCCCAGGTCTTCGCCTCCGGTTCACCGGCTGCGGGCACGGTCCAAAACCGCCAGGCCAGCTTCCCTGTCTTCGCGTCATAGGCATCCAAAAACCCACGAATCCCAAACTCGCCGCCCGCGATCCCAAGGATGATCTTGTCCTTCACCGCCAGCGGAGCCACGGTGATCGAATGGCCGGTCTTGTTGTCCGCCACCGTCACGTCCCATCGCACCGACCCGGTCTTGGCGTCGAGCGCGACCAAGTGGGCATCCACCGTGCCGACATAAACCAGATCCCCCAGAATCGCCACCCCGCGATTCACATCCGGCAGCGTCCTTCGATACCGCCACAGCGTCCGCCCCGTCCGCGTGTCGAGCGCGGTCACGTTGCTCGGTGCCTCAGAAATGTACATGACGCCATCCACCACCAGCGGCGTCGTTTCGAACTTTTGCAGTGAGTTCGATTGATACACCCACGCCGGAACCAGCTTCGCGACGTTCTGGTCGTTGATCTGTTGCAGCGGCGAATAACGATGTCCGGCAAAGTTACCCGAGTAAGTCAGCCAATTGCCGGGTTCTTTTTCGGCGTGGAGGAGTCGCTGGTGCGTCACCTGCCCGCATAACGGCAGCGTCAGGAAAAAGGCCAGTAGTCTCATCGGTTCCCCTTTTCGCTGGCCAGAAAGGCCACCAGATCGTTCAATTCCGTTTCGCTCAGCTTGTTGCGATAGCTCGGCATGTTGGTCTTCTTCTCGCTCGTCATCGCGGCGACGTCCGCCTTCCAGAACGATTGCGGATTGCCATTGAAATCGCGAATCTGAATCGAATACGTGTCTTCGTTCAGCCGGATCCCGCGAACCGCTTTCCCGGCCTTTGTCGTCAGTTGCACCAGGCGAAACGGATCCGGGACGTCACTTGCCGGGTCCACGATCTTGGCCCGCAAATGGCCCGCGCCGCGTCGCCCGCCGATGCCGCTCAGCGACGGCCCCATGCGCCCGCCCTCGTTGCCGAGCGCATGGCAACCCAGACAGGCCCCTTTGTTCCGGAACACCTCCGCCCCAGCCTCGGCGTTGCCCGTGATCGCCACCGCGGGCACTTGGCCGAGGGAGCGGACGAAGGCCACGGTTTGCCAAAGTTCGTGGGGGTCCATGAGCGAACCCGGCATCTCGGTATCGGGTATACCGTACCGGATGATGCGGTAGAGGGCTCGATCGGAGGCGGCCCGCGGAAGTACCGCCACGGCGAGGTTTGCCCCCTTGCCGCCATCGCCCGTAGGCCCATGGCATCCACCGCAGCGGCCCAGGTAGAGGCGCTTGCCCATCTCGACATCCGCGGCGGTTGTGTGCGGATTCTTCTCGGGAATTTCGAGCGGCGGTTGCAGTTGAAAGAGCAGGAACGGAATCCACCAGGGCATGACAACGAACTCCTAAAGGGAATCGGCTGAAAGTATATCCCGTTTTCAGGCGGCGCGACGCTCCCCTGTTCTCCTACCCGCGCAGCGAGGTACTCACCCCGCTCTCCCACTCCCGCACCATCCGCTGTCCGATCTCGGTAAACTCCCCGTGCGCCCTCCCATAAGCGGCCACCTCCTCCGCCGTTTCCGCAATCCCTACGGCTACGCGCTCCAGCACCTGCCTCCCTTTTGCTGCCGTCAGGCCGCCTCTTGTCTCACCTAATCTCCGCAACTCCTGAGCCGTCGGCCAGCGCGTCGAGCCATTCAGTGTCAACGCCAAGCCGTCGTGAGGCAGGTACACGGACGTCGTCACCAGATCGTAGACCGGGGCCAATCGGGCCTCTCCCAGCACCTCGTCATAAACAATCCCAAAATTCTTCAGGTGAGCATCGCCATTGCGAATCGCGCAGTTCAGCGCCAGCAACGTGAAGAGCTTCTCACGGTCTTCGTTTGCATAAGAAGAGTTTGCAAACTGCGTGAACCGCTTCATCACGTGCGTCTCGTAACTGCCGCGATATTTTTCATCGCTCCTCCGGGCGTTGAGCACGCAAAAATCCTCGAATCCCCGGCAAGTCCCGTCCACCCGCAGATCGAAGCGATCAATCACCAGCGCGGCACCATCTTCCGCCAATCGAAAAGGCGGAACCGCAAGTCCGCATTTCCGCGCCGCCGTAAGGCAGAAATACTCATTCGCGGCCAGTTGTGGATACTCATTCGGGTCCCACAGTTTCACGATATGAGTCGCTCCCCGATAGCTTCGCGAAAGTCGCTGAGGCGCGGAGTCCGTCGCGGCGAACGCGGTCTCATCGCGGACCATAATCTTCGGCTGCACCCCGCTGATGCCCGAGTGCCGCGCGAACCTTTCGAGCAGGTAGCCGTAAAGGTCGCCCCCGCGCTGGCGAGCCAGGATCTCATCGACCGACTGAAACGGCACCTCCTCGTCCAGTTGCTCCTTGTCGCCGGTGTAGCGAATGCGTCCCACCTGGGAAGGCAACTTCAAGCGCCTCCAAGGCGTCGTGGTCTTGCCGTCCGCGCTTGGTACGCTGCTACTACCCTGGCGTTTTCTCGTGCGGAGATTGCAGCCTATAATCTCCGCATGGAACGCGGAGAATAAGCACGTACATCCACACCTTACCCGACTGGCCAAACTTCCAGTGGAACCATGAGCGACTTGCTGAGCTTCTGGCCTCCGTACGTCATAGGCAGGGCCGGTTGATCGGCCGCATGGAGGCGCTGGGGTTCAAGTTGCAGCAGGAGGCAGTGCTCCAGACCCTTACCGAGGATGTTCTCAAGACCAGCGAAATAGAGGGTGAGAAGCTCGACAAAGAACAGGTTCGATCCTCTCTCGCCCGCCGACTCGGCATGGATATCGCCGGTCTAAAGCCTGCCGACCGTGACGTGGAAGGAATTGTCGAAATGATGCTGGATGCAACCCGCAACTATGAGCAGCCACTTACCGCCGAGCGCCTGTTCGGCTGGCACGCCGCATTGTTTCCGACAGGCCGCAGCGGGATAGCCCGGATCAAAGTCGGCACTTGGCGCAATGACCGTACCGGCCCGATGCAAGTGGTTTCCGGTCCCATGGGCCGCGAAAGGGTGCATTTTGAAGCGCCCGAGGCTCTCCGGCTCAATCACGAGATGAACCTGTTTCTGGAATGGTTTAATCGGCAAGCTCCCATGGATCCCGTGCTGAAGGCCGCACTTTCTCACCTGTGGTTTGTCACGTTGCATCCGTTCGATGACGGCAATGGCCGCATCGCAAGGGCAATCGCCGATATGGCCCTTGCCCGCTCGGAAAACAGCGCCCAGCGGTTCTACAGCATGTCCGCCCAGATTCGTCTGGAACGCACGCCCTACTACGACATACTGGAACAGACCCAGAAGGGAACCATGGATGTCACCCCATGGATGGAATGGTTTCTTGCCTGCCTGGGACGCGCTATTGATGGCGCACAGGTGACACTCGCCTCCATCCTTGAAAAAGCGCGGTTCTGGGAGTCGCTTGCCGGCAAACCGATTAACGAACGGCAGCGCCTCGCACTCAACCGCCTTCTAGATGGGTTTGTCGGCAAACTGACCACCTCCAAATGGGCAGCCCTCGCGAAGTGTTCGCAGGATACCGCCTACCGCGACATACTGAATCTTGTCGAAACCGGGGTTCTGGTGCGCGGTCCGGAAGGTGGCCGCAGCTCAAGTTACAAGCTCGCGGAGTTGCCGTGACGGCACGGCTAGAAAACCCCTGGTCGCAAATACGAGACGAACAGAACTGCCGGTTTCGGTCTCGCGAGGCTTTCAGCTACCGCCCCATCCGATAACCGAAACTAGCCCTCAATCTTGGAAATAGTGTGGGGATTGCTCATCTGATCAACGGAATACTTCGTGCCGCCTTTGCGTTGTGCTACTGAGCGGAGATTGACGTCACTCGAACGCTGACTTACCAAATACGTCAACTCGCGATTCGAGTCACCAGCGGCAGCCCTTCCCAAGGAAGCCAGTCCAGCAACACATCTAAGCGTATTGCGCCGTTCTTCGTCGAAGGGATGACCGAACGCTTACTCTCAACCCGCCCAATTCTCCGTTTCTCTGTTGACGGAGAGAGTCATGTTGACAGGTTGGATGAGTTCGGCCGGGGGGGAGACCGCGTGATTTCATTTCTCGAACTTGCGGCCAAGATGCCCTACAGCGGTGCCGCCAATCGGACTACCGGGTCTCCTCCCGACGAGGGCTCGTCGCGGTAGTCTTGGCCGCCGGCAAACGGAGCGAGATCCAACTCCGGCGACCCGTGCAACTGCGACTCGTTCAGACGATCCGGGAACGCCCTCTCGGCCAACGTCTGAGCCTCCGCCTCATGTACGATTTGGTTTGAAAAATCGCTGTGAGCCGACAGGCTCCACCGCTGCGCCGTTTAGGCCCGTGAGAAAGCATTCTTGCGGAGAACATAGCCAAAGTAGTCCAGGCCAACTGTCTCCTCTGCCGATTCAGGATCGCCCCCGTCCCAATTAGGGACATCTCCTGATTGACTGCCCTTGGGAGAGGCGTAGACTGGACAGGGAACAGATCAGACATTGGTGGTTGTATTTAAGGGGAGAATGGTGCCGACAGCGATAATCGTCATGTGGTCAGTGCTTAACGGGGCGCTCACCGCCTTTTTGGTTTGCCAAGTGGTGGAACTCCTGCTGGCGGTGCGCATCGCCTTGAACCGTTCCCACGCACTGAGAGCAATGTTCGCTCTCCTAGCACAGTTTTTAGGCCTGCCTGCCCTCACACTTCTTGCAATCCTTGCCCTTATCGAACTAGCAAGTTCGAATGTCGTGGCTGAGCACACAAATCACTCGTCTACCTGGCCCATAACGTCTTCAGGGATCGGAATGGGGATCTTCCTACTGAGTGTAATTCTCAGCCCACGTTTTCGGGAACAAATATCCGCCGAGGCTGATTATCGTCTAGCGGATTGTAGTAGCAAAGGGACGCGATTCATCAATCACCGTTTGCGAGGTGAATGAGATACAGGAGTGAGGGCAAATGTTCCGATGTGATGCCTGTAGTCTCCCACAGTCAGCCTTGAGGAGGCGGTGTTATTACTGCGACTTCTATTTTGGGCCGATGTTGAAAGTTCAGTATGTCTGCCTGTTGGCTGGCCGGTTGCTTTCTGTGGTGGTTGCGGCTTGGCTACTCTCCCGCTGCTGACGGCGCAAAGCCGAACGCAGGTCACGCGACTTATCGGCAAGTCCGTCGCCACTGGCGAGGTGCGCCCAATCGTTTGCCAAAGGCATCTCTCATTGGCAGTGAAGCCGTCAAGCTGCAGATTCGCGGCTACGAGCGGCTCGCCAACAACACGTGCACGGGGCGATGGGCATCCGTATTCTGTCACCCGCGTAACAAAGCCCCGCGAATTGCGCCGCGTCAACCGGAGGCGTTTTTCGAAAACGTCAGCAAATCCGGTTTATCTGGCTCGTTTGGGAAATCTGTGGGTGGATTCAGGCTTCTTGGAGGGATCCATTGAGGCATCGGCGGAGTTTGCGGCAGGTGGACTCAAAGGATCGTTGTTGTTCTTCTAAGGAACCGCGTTTCCGAGCTCTTGGAATCAATGAGTTAGGCGGCTACCTCCAATGGCACCATTTTGTAACCCCGCCGGGCGGCTTGTTTGTGGAGGTTGGCCTCGATGCGTTTTTCGCGC